>NZ_JBEXQG010000044.1:0-74841 GCF_040612485.1 Streptomyces sp. NPDC006385 | reverse complement strand
TCCAGGCTCCGTAGCCGTTGTTGACCGCCACGGTGTCCGTGGAGTTGACGACGGTGACGGGGTCGCCGAGGTGGACCTGGTCGTAGAACCACTTGCACGAGCCGCAGGTACGGGGGGAACCCCGGCTCTGTGCGACGGCCGATGACCAGTCGGCTCACTCATTTCAGCGCCACCGGGGCCGAAAGTGTCACTCCTCGCACGAGGAATTTTCCAAGGCAGGAAAAATCGCAGGTCAGCGGCTTGTGCAGGGAACGGCTGCGGCTCTCAGAGCGCGCTGGACGACAGGCTCGGTGACGCGGGCGTGAGCACGGCGAGGCGGTCCGACAGGAGATCGGCCACGCTCGTGGTGGCTTGCCCGGCGCTGCGCGTGCGGCCCGAGTTACCGGCGTTGCTTCGAGTTACCGGAGTTGCCGGAGTTGCCCACGAGATTCCGGGCTGGGCCCTCGCCGCCCTGGTCGCCGGAGTCGTCGTCGTCCTCGCCCCGGCCCGCGCCCGGGACGCTGCCCCGTTCCTTGTCCCGCTCGTTCTCGGCGCTCTTGCCGTTCTCGCCGGTCTCGCCGTTCTCGGCGACGAGCTTGAGGGCCTTCTTGCAGTACTCGGGCACGCGTTGGGAGCCGCCCGCCGCGCTCACCAGGTCACGGCGGCGGTCGTGGGACAGCTCCTTGCCGTCACGGATGTCGCGGCAGGACGAGGCGAAGTCCTTCCACCAGCCGCCGGACGACCCGTCCCGCTCCTCGTCGGCGGATTCACGGTCCCCGGTGGGGCCACCAGATGGTGCCGTGTCCTGGGTGGCGCCGGGGCCGGCGGGGGCCTTCGAGGTGCCGTCGGGCGTGTGCCGGTCCGGCCCGGTGCTCTCCGGCGAGGGCGAGACGAGCGGCCGTTCCTGCGGTGCCGGTGCCGAGACCGTGGCGGCCGGGCGGGCCGGTTCCTCGTCGCCGAACGGCTCCGGCAGGACTCCGGTTCCGGCCGCGACCGCGACCCCGCCGACCATGCCGACGGCCAGCGTGGCGGCGAGGGCGAGCCGCAGGGGACGGCCCCAGCGGGGGCGACGGGCGGCCGGGGCGGGCGCGCCGATACGGACGAGTCCGTCGTCGGCGGCGCGCGAGGCGCCGGAGCGGGACCGGTGGCCGACGGGCACGGCAACGTCGTCACGGCCCGCCCGCGCCGCGCGGAACGCCGCCAACGCGGCGGCCTCTCCGGGGAGTTCCGCACTGCTCGGCGGGGGTTCGACAGTCAGCGACTCAAGCGTCTTGGCGAGCCGTTCGGCCTGGTCGCGATCGGCCGTGTCGACAGCTTCGAGTGACTCTCCGCGCAGCAAACGCTCCGCCGTTTCGCGGTCCAGCCACCTGTACAGCTCGTCGGCCATCACACATCCTTCTGCGTCCGCGAACGCATCTGCGTCACACTCGCGGACGTCACCGCGCGGCCGCGCGGTTCTCGCTGGGGAGGCAGGGCGTCGAGCACCCCGGCCGATTCCGGATCGTCGCCGAGCAGCTCGGCGAGCCGCTTCAGACCCCGGTGCGCGGCCGTCCGTACGGCACCTGGTCGCTTGCCGAGCGTCTCCGCGGCCGTCTTGGCGTCGAGCCCCACGACGACGCGCAGGACGACGGCTTCGGCCTGGTCCTGCGGCAGCCGTGCGATGAGGGAGAGGGTGCCGTCGGTGGCCAGGGCCTCCATGGCCTCGCCGGCGGTGTCGGACTCGGCCGCCTTCCCGGTCAGCTCCGTCTCGTCGCCGCCGATGGCGGGGCGGCGGCCGCGCATGCGTATGTGGTCCAGCGCGCGGTTGCGGGCTATGCGGGCGGCCCAGCCGCGGAAGCGGTCCGCGTCCCCGCTGAACCGCTCCAGGTCACGCGCTATCTGCAGCCACGCCTCCGAGGCGACGTCCTCGGCGTCGGGGTCGCCGACCAGCGTCCGTACGTACCCGAGCAGCCGCGGGTGCACGGAGCGGTACACAGTCCGGAACGCGGTCTCGTCCCCGTCCTGTGCAGCAAGCACCGCGGCGGTCAGCTCCGCGTCGTCCCCCAGCACTGGATACCTCAAGTTGATGGTCGCGGTACCAAGACCGCAGGTCGTTGCGGTGGTCATACACCCTCCGCGTCCGGCGCGAAAGGCACGTTACGGCCTGAAAGCGCTGCTCGTCCATGTCCGTACAACACGCAACTACCCGGGAAACGGGAAATGTGTCCGTCTGGGTGTGACAGAAAACGCAGTCCTGGCGCTGTAGAGAGTACGGGCCGCCGCGCGGCCCGTGCCGCGCGGCGGCCGGGGCCTCTCCTGTGGGGGGTGGCGGCCCCGGCCGTCGCCTCGGCGCCGCCGTGACCCTGCGGTGACTCCGGCACCGCGGAACGCAACGTCGGCCCCGGGCCGTGACGTCAGTCCTTCTTCCCGGTGCCCTTCTCGGAACTGCCGGTGCCGGTGCCATTTTCGGAGTTCTGCCCGGAGGTCTCGTCCGGGATCTGCCCGGTGTTCACGTCCGGGATCTGCCCGGTGTTCACGTCCGGGGTCTGCCCGGCGCCCTTGCCGGACGCCTTCTCTTCGCTGCGGTCCTGTCCGCCGGTGGGCGTGCCGCTGCCGTCGGCCCTCCTGCCCGGCTCGGTCGGCGCGGACGCGAGCTGCTCGGCGCAGTACGCGTCCACCCTGTCGGCGCCGCCCGCCGCGGTGACGAGCCGCTTCCAGGCCGTCGCGTCCAGCGCGTTGCCACGGTCCTTGACCTGGTCGTAGGCGCGACACCTGGCCTCGGCGTCCTGAGCGGTGGAAGGGTGGCCCGGCTTGCCGGTGGCGGCGTCGGACGCCTCGGCGGAGGGCTCGGCGGCCGGCCGGTCGAGGACGTCGGCCGACGGGGTGCTCCTGTCCCTGTCGCCGACGGGAGTGTCCGGCGTGTCGGACGAACCGATCGTGGCGAACGCCACACCGCCGAGCGCGAGGCTCGCGGCGAACAGGGAGAGCACGGTCTTCACCGAGCGGGCGAGGCGCCGTTGCTCGCGGGGCCGCCAGTCGTCCCGGCGCCGGGTACGCGCCCGGTGTGCCCCCGCCGCCCGGGCGGCCCGGAACGCGGCCACGGCACGCTGCTCGCCCTCGGCGTCCAGGCGGTGCCCGCGCAGCACGGCGGCGGAGAGCAGCGCCTCCAGCGCGGCGGCGTCGAGCACGGCCGGGCCGGACGCGTGGCCGGAGGGCATGCCGTCAGGGTGCACACGCCGACGGCCGGGGGACCCGCCGCCGCTCTGCCGTTCACCCATGTCCGTTTCCCGTTCCTGTCCGACCTGCTCGATGTGCTCCACGTGACCCGTGCGGCCCGCGGACAACGTGACTCGACGGGTCCGTAAAGCCTGTACGTCACCGGAGCCCGTACGACTCAGCGCTCACCCCGCCCACTTCACCGAAGCGCCGAGGTGCCGCCCTGACCGCCGCCGTCACCCTCACTGTTCATTTCGATTCCCCCAGCGTCCGGGGCCCGTCATCCGTCACACCCTCGGCGCCCAGCTCCTTGGCCAGGCGCTTCAGGCCCCGGTACGCCGCCGTCCGCACCGCGCCCGGGCGCTTGCCGAGGACGCGTGCCGCGGCGGGGGCGTCGAGGCCGACGACGACCCGCAGCAGCACGGCCTCGGCCTGGTCCCGCGGCAACCCGCGGACCAGCTCCAGGGCGTGCCCCGTGGAGATCGACTCCAGCGCCTGGTCGTACGTGCTGTGCGGGCCGGGCAGATCCAGTACGTCCTGTTCCAGCGCCGAGGAGCGGGGCCGTACCTTCTGCCGACGCAGATGGTCCAGCGCCCGGTGCCGGGCGATGGTCGCGCTCCACCCCCGGAACCCGGCCCCGTCGCCCTTGAACCGGCCGAGGTCCCGGGCGATCTCCAGCCAGGCGTCGGACGCCACGTCCTCCGCGTCGTCCCCGACCAGCCCGCGCAGGTACCCGAGCAGTCCTGGCTGCACCAAGCGGTACGCGACCGCGAAGGCGGCCTCGTCACCTTCCTGGGCCCGCGCGACGGCCGCGCCCAATTCCCCGTCGTGTGCGTGCACCCGACGGGGTTCCCCTCCTCGGCCCAAGAACTGTCCTCGTCCGTACTGGTTCGTGGCGAATCCGTACCTCGGGATACGGCCACCCTTGCCCACGTTCCCCCACGGTCAACAGCGCCCGGCCGCGCGGAAATGTCACAGGGCGCGTGTCGCCCCGCCCGCTTACAACCATCGCCACCCACCACGAGTCAGAGACGCAGAGACGCAAAAGGGCAGCGCCGGCCCGTCACAGCGATGGCATACGATGCGCGCGATCAACATAAAGTTCTCATAAGAGGATGTACACGTCATGGCTATCCGTGCCCCTTATCGTTCCCTTCGCGGCATATCTGCCGCCGTCGCCCTGCTCGCGATCGGCGCGGCGGGGTGCTCGGAGGTCTCGGATGCCGTCGACAGCGCCAAGGACGGCGCGAAGAAGGTGGCCCGCCAGCGGTCGGTGTTCACGCTGCACGTCGGGGACTGCTACAACCCGAACAACAAGGGCGAGGACGAGGAGATCCTCGTCGAGATCGTGCCCTGCGACGAGGCCCACACCGGTCAGGTCGCGGCCGACTTCCAGATCACCGGAGAGAAGAAGTACCCCGGCGACGACGCGGTCTCGGCGATCGCCGACAAGCGCTGCCCGGTCGAGGCGGCGAAGTTCGCCCCGGACACCTGGGCGCTCCCCAAGGGCGTCGCGGCCTTCTACTACACGCCCACCGCGCAGAGCTGGGCGACGGGTGACCGGGCCGTGAGCTGCACGTACAACAAGGAATCGGGCACGTTCACCGGCTCGCTGGAGGCCAAGTCCCTCAAGCCCGAGCAGACGACGTTCCTCAAGGGCTCGAACGCCGTCTACGACGCGCTGTGGACGAACCAGCCCGAGAAGGACACCGTCGAGGACGATCTGGCCGGTTACAAGGCGCAGGCCAAGGCGGTCGCGACCGCCCTCGACACCCACCTCAAGGGCCTGAACGGCATCGAGGGCACGCAGGTCGGCAAGCTCCGCGAACAGCTCACGAAGACCGCCGAGCACTGGAAGAAGGCCGCGAGCGCCGCCGACGCCGACGCGTTCTACATCGCCTACGACCCGGCCTTCGCCGGCATCGACCCGAACAAGACGGTCGCCGCCCGCAAGGAGCTGGGCCTGGCCACCACCGTCCCGGCCGACGAAGCCGAGGTCTGGGCGGGCTGACACCCCGACAACCGGCGGGGCCGCGTCCGACACGGACCCGGCCCCGCCTTCCGTTGCGGCCCTGCGAACGTATGCCCGAGTGACGTTTCGTGATCCCCGTGCGCTGTGGGTGATGCACACCTGTGTGACAGGTGATGCATTCGTGACCATTTCCTAGGGGTGGGACAGTTGAGTCCTCGCAGGACCCATGCGTACAAACCGCTCAGCCTGAAGAGACGGGCCTGGCTCACGGTGGGAGCCGTCGTCCTGAGCGGCGCCGGCGTCGTCACCTACGCCATCGCGGATCCGTCCGCGCCGGCCGACGCCAAGGCGGAGGGCCGCAAGCCGTCCGTCCACACGCTGAAGCTCAAGGACCGGGGCTCGGGCCGCAAGGGCCTGGCCAAGCAGGACACCGAGCGCTTCAGCGCGGTGGTGCTGACCTGGAACGACCCCCAGGCCGAGACCAAGGGCACCCCCGAGGTGCGCACCCGGGACCTGGAGACCGGCACGTGGTCAGGCTGGCAGAAGGTGGCGGTCGAGCCGAGCCAGGCGGACGGCGCCGAGGGCGAGCGGGCGGCCCTGCGCGGCGGTACGGAGTCGGTGTGGACCGGTGACTCCGACGGCATCGAGGTGCGGGTCGTCGACGCGGACGGCACCGAGCTGGGGGGCCAGCCCGCCGGCATGGACGTCAAGCTGCTCGACCCGGGCACCGACCCGGAGGGCGAGCTGGAGCCGGCCGCCTTCGCGGCGGAGGAGACCGCGCAGCCCACGGCCGCGGCACCCACGACCGAGTCGCCGGTGCCGGCCGACCCGCCGTCGGAGACCGCCCCGCAGACGGAGACGCCGACCGAGTCCGCGACGCCGACCGACGCACCGACGGCACCCGGCTCACCGACCCCGACCGGCCCCGGGACGCCCACCGACCCGGCGTCCCCGACCGCCTCCCCCACCCCGACCTCCACGGTCCCCGCGCCCCGGCCCTCGACGGTCGTCAAGCCACCGGTGATCACCCAGGCCGAGTGGGGCGCGTCCACGGACTACGACGGCACGCCGGAGTACGGCACCGAGATCAAGGCCGCCGTCATCCACCACACCGGTATCGACAGCGACAACACCCTGTCCTGCGCCGAGTCCAAGGCCCGGCTGCGCTCCATCCAGCAGGCGCACATCAGTCAGGGCTACTTCGACCTCGGCTACAACTTCGTCGTCGACAAGTGCGGCCAGATCTTCGAGGGCCGCAGCGGCGGCATGGACCTGCCGGTGATCGGCGCGCACGACGCCGGGTTCAACACCGACACGGTCGGCATCTCGTACCTCGGCAACTTCGAGAAGGCCACGCCGAGCCGCGCCGGCATGGACGCGATCTCCCGGATCGTGGCCTGGAAGTTCGGGATGTACGGCATCGACCCGACCGGCAAGGTGACGCTGACGTCCGGTGTCCCGCAGGGTTACAGCGGCAACAAGATCCCGGAGGGCACGTCGGTCACGCTGCCGCGGGTCTTCGGCCACCGGGACACCAACTCCACGGCCTGCCCCGGCGCCAACCTCTACCCCAGGCTCAGCCGGATCGCCCAGGTCGCCAAGACCCCGGGCATCTCGCACGCCCTGCCCACCTCGGACGTCGACCGTGACGGCATCAGCGACCTGGTCGCCGGCACGCCCCGCGCACTGAGCAACGGCGGCACCCTCACCGTCGTCCCGGGCGGCATCGACGGCCCGGTCACCGCCGCGAAGCGGACGATCACCCAGAACAGCACCGGCGTCCCCGGCGGCCACGAGTCCGGCGACAACTTCGGCGCCTCGACGACCTGGGGCGACGTCAACGGCGACGGCTACGCCGACCTCGCGATCGGCGCACCCGGCGAGGACGACACCAGCGGCCACGCCGACCGCGGTTCGGTGACGGTGCTGTACGGCCCTGCCCTCGACACCGGCTTCTCGTACACCACGTCGGGCACGGTCACGGCGACCGGCGCCAAGCTCGGCTCGACGGTCACCGTCGGCGACTTCAACGGCGACGGCAAGGCGGACGTGTTCGCGGCCGGCACCGGCAAGGGCGGCAACTGGAACGCGAGGCTGACCGGCGGCGCCACGGCGACCGGCACCCTGACCTCCGCCACGGGCTCCGTCGCCCACCTGGACGCCGCGACCGGCGACTTCAACCGGGACGGCTACGCGGACGTCGCCCTCAACTACCGCGACACGGGCGGCATCGGCCGCGTGGTCCGCTTCGCGGGCTCGGCGACCGGCCTCACCAAGGCCGGTGTGATCTCGGTCAAGGGCGGCCGTTCCCTCGCCGCGGGCGACGTCAACGGCAACGGCTACGACGACATCGTCATCGGCCAGCCGGTGGCGTCGGAGTCGGGCGGCAGGTCCGGCGGCCAGATCACGATGGTCCCCGGCACGTCGAGCGGATTCACCACCACCGGCATGACGACGATCCACCAGGACACGACGAGCGTCGCGGGCGGCAACGAGTCCGGCGACAACTTCGGCGCCTCCGTCTCGGTCGGCGACTACAACGCCGACGGCTTCGCCGACGCCCTCACCGGCATCCCCGGCGAGGACTTCCCGCGCGGCGGCGTGAACCAGTCCAACGCGGGTGACGTGCTGCTGGTCAAGGGCACGTCGTCGGGCCTCACCGGCACCGGCTCCACCCGGATCTCACAGGAGACCTCCGGCGTCCCCGGTACCGCGGAGAGCGGCGACCTGGTCGGCTCCGCCGTCTCACTGACGGACCTGTCCGGCTACGGCCGCGCGGACCTGACGTTCGGCGTGGAGGGCGAGGACTCCGGCAACGGCATCCTCATGTACCTCCCGAGCAACAGCATGGGCCTGGGCTTCAGCCACACCGCGATCTACAGCAGGACCCCGCTGGGCACCCCGGCGGGCGCCCACCTGGGCCAGACGCTGACGCCGTAACCGCGCCTCGTCCCAAGGCCGGAGCCCCGTGCACCGCACGGGGCTCCGGTTCCGGTTCGTCCGTCGGTCCAGGGGCCGCTACCGCGGCCCGCCACGTGTCGCGTCCCGGCACAGCAGCCGCAGCGAGCCGTCGCCCGCGAAACACCGCCGGGCCTCGTCGATCGGGTCCCACAGCCGTCCGTCGGACGTACGGATCCAGTGGTCACCGCCGGACGCCCACCACTCGGCGCCGGTCTGACGGGCGATCACCTCACCGGCGTACGCCCCGAGACCGCGCAGGGTGGTCTCCACGGCGCCGTACGGCGTCCCCTCGCGGCGCAGACCGTCGATCATCCGGTCGACCCGCCACAGGCTCTGCGCCGAGTAGTCGAGCCGCAGCCGCGCCCCCTCGCGCATCACCGACACGGCGTCCGCCGCCCACCGCACCGGCTTCGTCGCGGCTGAGGGCCTGGTCTCCTGCTGAGTCGTCACATTCTTGGCAGCGCGGCCCAACTGCTTTTCGTCACGCGGATCCGAGGGCTGCCCGGGACCGGTGCAGGACCGCCGCACCTCACCCCCAGGACGGTCACAGGACTCCCTCAGGAGGCGGGTTTACCCGGGAGTGAAGGAAGTTCCGACCGTGCGGTGAAGCCCCGTGTCAGCCCCGCCCCCGAGCCCGCCGTGACACCACCGCGCGCAGCACCCGTCGCCCCTCCGTCGACACCTCCAGCGCCCGGCGCAGCCCGCCCGCGCCGTGCCCGGCGAGCAGTTCCAGGACGCTGACCTGGCGGCGCAGTTCGGCGGCGACGAGCGGCGACATGCCCTCCGGACGGCCCGCGCCGGGCACCCCGCCCACGCGCACGGAGTTGAGCGCCTGGGGCAGGGCCGCGGCCGAGGCCACGTCGTCCTCGGCGGGGTCGAGGAGGCGGTGGATCTGCAGCGAGGCGACCGAGCAGGCGTCGGCCCAGATCCGCGCCTCGGCGGCGGACCGTACGGCCGGGGCGGCGGCCAGCATCCGCCGGGCGAGCAGCGCGGCCTCGTCCTCGACGCCCTCGTCGTCCATGACCTCGGCGACACCGAGCTTCACGCGCACCTGCTCCAGCAGCTCACCCCACGCGGCCGGGTCGCCGCCCATCGCCAGGTTCGCCCACAGGGGCCGCAGCACCTCGTCGTCCCCGCCCAGCAGGGGCACGCACCGATCCAAACAAGCCAACCCGCTGGCGGCCAGTCCGCGTTCGTCGGCCTGAGCGATCAGTTCCACCAGGCTCATCCACGCCTCCCTAAGCGGGTCGTCTTCGAGGATCCGGGTCCCCGCACAAGACCCTGGCGGGCCCCGCCCTTAACGGAGCCCGCACCTCCCCTTACTGCGTGCAACGGCGCCGGAGTGTCACAGGGGCACCACACCGAGCCGGTCGAGCAGCCGGAAGAAGAGGATTTCGGCCATGGGGTCCGCATCAGCGGTGAGTACGTCGATCAGCGACTCGGCGTTCACCTCGTGCCCCGCCTCGGCCGCCCAGACGACGGCCCGCTCGGCGGCGTCGTCCGGTTCGAGGAAGTAGTCCTCCAGCGTGAGGCCCTCGTCCCCGTCGTCCCCCTCGCCCTCGTCGTCGTTCCCGGCGCCGAGGTACCCGGCGATGGCGGCCCGAGCCAGACAGGTCGTCCACGCCCCGCTCTGCGGCGCCGCCGCCTCCACCACCACCGAGGCGCTGTCCATGACGTACCCGAACAGCGCGGGCGCCCCCGTCTCGCGGGCCAGGTCGTTCATGTTCCCGATCGCGCCGTCCCCGCTCGGGTACTCCCACACCTGCCAGCCGCCCGGCGCCCGCTCGCGCAGGGTCATGCCCTCGGCACCCGACAGCGCGTCCAGCTCCGCCAGCGGCCGCTCGGCCCGGCCCACCACGAAGTACCCCCAGTAGCCCATCCCGCTTCCCCCTGGCTGTTCGGCTCGGCTCGGGCCGAATACACCACACACCCGCGGGGGTTCGCAGCCGTATGGGCCGATCCGGGCTCAGCCGAGCCGGTCCGCGAGCGCCCTGAACTGCGCCCAGGACAACTCCGGCCGCCCCTCGTCCCACAGTTTCTGCACCGTCGCCCGCAACGGCATCCGGATCCCGGCCGCGACCTGGGCCTGCGTCTGCGAGTCCGCGAGATCGCACCAGACCGCGAAGGACCCGCCCAGGATCTGGTCGTCGTACGCGGCCGGCACGGCCGTCGTCCCCCGCACGACCCGTGGCGTCCACTGCTCGTAGATCCGCTCACCCGTCGGATAGACGAAGGTCTGCGGCTGCCCGAGCACGTAGTAGAGGAACTCGTCGTTGTAGTTGATCAGCTCGCGCCCCGCGCGCAGGTACTCCCCCGGCACCCGCGCGCCGATCTCCTTGCCGGTCCAGTACGCCACCTGGATGTCCTTGGCCGGCTCGACGGAGGTGTCCCGGAAGAACCCGTCGTTCCAGGCCCGCGGCGTGCGGCCATGGGCGCGGACGGTGGCGGCGCGGTCGTTGAGCCACTTGGTGGTCAGGTCGGCGACGGTCCCCGAGGGGCCGTAGACCTCGCGCGCGGCGGCGGCGAGCTGCGGGTAGGTCACCTGTGGGTCGGACACGGTCAGCGCCTGGTACTCGTCGCCGCCGAGATGCCACTGGCCGCCGGGGAAGAGGTCGGCGTACTCGTTGAGCAGATCGTCGACGATCCGCGCCGACTCGGGGTTGGAGATGTCGATCGCCCCGCGCGTGGCGATGCCGGACACGTTCCGCAACTGCAGCTCGGGGTGCGCGGCGATGACCGCCCCGAGATGCCCGGGCGAGTCGATCTCGGGCACGACGGTGATGTGCCGGGCGGCCGCCAGGTCGACGATCTCCTTGACCTGGGCCTTGGTCAGGTGCTGTTTCGACACGACCTCGGGATGCGAGTCGGACTCGACACGGAACCCCTGGTCGTCGGAGAAGTGCAGCCCGAGCTGGTTGAACTTCAGGTCGCCCAGCTCCCGCACCCGGTCCTCGATCCAGTCCGCGGTGAAGTGCTTGCGGGCGATGTCGAGCATGAACCCGCGCACCGGCTTGTCCGGCGCGTCGCGCACGACGCCCTCCGGCGCCGTACCGCCACCGTGCACCTCCTGCTTCAGCGTCCGGGTCCCGTAGAAGACCCCCGCCTGCGCCGGGGCGCTGATGGTCACGCGCCCGCCGCGCACGGTCAGGGTGTACGACTCCGGGTTCGCGCCCTCGTCGTCGTTCAGCGCCAGCCGTACGTCCCCGGCACGCACGTCGTCCTTCTCACCGGCGTACGTCAGGCCCAGCTCGCCGGCGAGGAGCCGCCCCTCGTCGGCGAGCGCGGCGTCGCCCACCACGACGCGCTCCCCGCGCGCGGGACGCCAGCCGGGCCCGCGGGCCGCGGTGTGGGAGTCGACGGCGGGGATGGTCCGGGGAGCCTTCGACAGCGGGTACGACCGGCTGGGCGTCGGAGTCGGGGCGGCCGGCTGCTTGCGGGCGGAGGGCGAATCGGCCTCGGACGTGCCCGGCGCGGACCCCCGCTGCTCCGACGCGGCCTGCCCGCCGTCGTCGCCCGCGGCAAGGAGCCCGAGGCTCACCCCGGCCGCGACCGTCACGACGACCACCGCGACGATCAGCACCCACGTCTGCTTCAGCGCCCTCATCGCCGGTTCCCGGCGCCTGTGCTTGTGCTGGCTCACGGCGCCAACCTAGGCCCTGTGATCACCATGGGCGTCCACCACACGTTCCGAAACTCTCCCGTTCGACTGAAATTCGGGCATCCGTCGGACACACCACGTCCACACTCGATAGCGTGGCGCCACTCCTCTCCCAGAATCCCCTGCCGAAACCCACGTGACGCCCACACACCTTCCTGGCCGAGTAGCCATACCGTCGCTCCCCGAGCAGACTCGCACTCCACCGTCTCCCAGCACGCTGGAGTCCTTCAACACGGCGCCCGCCGACGAGATCGAGCAGACCCTCCTCGCCTGCCTGCGCAGTCCCCGCTGGGCAGCCCGCCTCGCGGATCACCGCCCTTACCCGGACCTGGACGCCCTCCTGGCCGCATCGGACGAGGCCGCGTACGACCTGGCTCCGAGGGACCTGGCGGAGGCACTGGCAGGAGAAACGTTGCCGGTACTGCCGGAGGGTGCGTACGGAGCGGCCCATACGGCACTCAATGCCGCGAACGCCGCATACGAGGCGAAATTCGGGCATGCGTTCATCATCTGCCTGGACGACCTGTCGCCGAACGAGGCCCTGGACCACGTACTGCAAGCGATCCGGTCTCGATTGGCGAACGATCCCGACGACGAACGGGTCCTGACGGCGGAGGAACTCCGGCGCCTCGCAAGGGGCAGACTGCTGAGGCACCTGAGGGCTGCGGGGAACCGCGCGACCAGCCCCGACGACGCCGTACCCGGCAGATAGCCGGCCGTTCCACCCCATCAGCCGCGAATACCCCATCCGCGTGCCAGTTTGATCACACCGCCAGACCCCGGCTCAGCCCGGCGGCAGCACATCGCTACGATGCTGGGGGCCGGTGGACCGTACCCGGCCGGGCCCGACCGACAGCACAAGCCGGCGCGGCCCCAATCCCCGCTCCCGGAGGAACTTCCGTGCCGGCTGGAACGCTGTACCGCGGCCGGGAAGGAATGTGGTCCTGGGTGGCTCACCGAGTCACCGGCGTCCTCATTTTCTTCTTCCTGTTCGTTCACGTGCTGGACACCGCTCTCGTCCGTGTCTCTCCCGAGGACTACGACAGGGTCGTGGCCACGTACAAGACACCGATCGTCGCGCTGCTGGAGTACGGCCTCGTCGCCGCCATCCTCTTCCACGCGCTCAATGGCCTTCGTGTCATCGCTGTCGACTTCTGGTCCAAGGGCCCGCGCTACCAGAAGCAGATGCTCTGGTCCGTCGTCGGTCTGTGGGTCGTGCTGATGCTCGGGGCGATCTACCCCGTCCTCGGTCACGCCGCTCGTGAAGTGTTCGGGAGCTGACGCGCATGTCCATCACTGACAAGACCGCGTCCGGGATCGGCCCCGTCGAGGGCGGCTCGGTCTACAACGTCGACAACCCCGCCCCGTTCATCGAGGCCCCGCGCAAGCGCACCAAGAAGACCCCGAAGTCCACGCGGGGCAACTTCGAGATGGCCGCCTGGCTGTTCATGCGCCTGTCCGGCGTCGTCCTGGTGGTCCTGGTCATCGGCCACCTGCTGATCCAGCTCGTGCTGGACGGCGGCGTCTCCAAGATCGGCTTCGCCTTCGTGGCGGGCCGCTGGGCGTCCCCGTTCTGGCAGGTCTGGGACCTGCTGATGCTGTGGCTCGCCATGCTGCACGGCGCCAACGGCCTGCGCACGGTCATCAACGACTACGCGGAGCGCGCGAACACCCGGCTGTGGCTCAAGGGCCTGCTCTACACCGCCACGGTGTTCACCATCCTGCTGGGCACGCTGGTGATCTTCACCTTCGACCCGAACATCCGCTAGGCACGGGGCTGCGAGAATCATGAAGATCCACAAGTACGACACCGTCATCGTCGGCGCCGGTGGCGCCGGTATGCGCGCGGCCATCGAGTCCACGAAGCGCAGCCGCACCGCCGTGCTGACCAAGCTCTACCCCACCCGCTCCCACACGGGCGCCGCGCAGGGCGGCATGGCCGCCGCGCTGGCCAACGTGGAGGAGGACAACTGGGAGTGGCACACCTTCGACACGGTCAAGGGCGGTGACTACCTGGTCGACCAGGACGCCGCCGAGATCCTGGCGAAGGAGGCCATCGACTCCGTCCTCGACCTGGAGAAGATGGGCCTGCCGTTCAACCGGACCCCGAACGGCACCATCGACCAGCGCCGCTTCGGCGGTCACAGCCGCAACCACGGCGAGGCCCCGGTCCGCCGGTCCTGCTACGCCGCGGACCGCACCGGCCACATGATCCTCCAGACCCTGTACCAGAACTGCGTCAAGCACGGCGTGGAGTTCTTCAACGAGTTCTACGTCCTGGACCAGCTGATCACCGAGGTCGACGGCGTCAAGAAGTCGGCCGGTGTCGTGGCGTACGAGCTCGCGACCGGCGAGATCCACGTCTTCCAGGCGAAGGCCGTGATCTACGCCTCCGGCGGCTGCGGCAAGTTCTTCAAGGTGACGTCGAACGCGCACACGCTGACCGGTGACGGCCAGGCGGCGGTCTACCGCCGGGGCATCCCGCTGGAGGACATGGAGTTCTTCCAGTTCCACCCGACCGGCATCTGGCGCATGGGCATCCTGCTGACGGAGGGCGCCCGTGGTGAGGGCGGCATCCTCCGCAACAAGGACGGCGAGCGCTTCATGGAGAAGTACGCGCCGGTCATGAAGGACCTCGCCTCCCGTGACGTCGTCTCCCGCTCGATCTACACGGAGATCCGCGAGGGCCGTGGCTGCGGTCCCGAGGGCGACCACGTCTACCTGGACCTCACCCACCTCCCGCCGGAGCAGCTGGACGCCAAGCTGCCCGACATCACGGAGTTCGCGCGGACGTACCTCGGCATCGAGCCGTACACGGACCCGATCCCGATCCAGCCCACGGCCCACTACGCGATGGGCGGCATCCCGACCAACGTCGAGGGTGAGGTCCTGGCCGACAACACCACCGTCGTCCCCGGCCTGTACGCGGCCGGCGAGGTCGCCTGTGTGTCGGTGCACGGCGCCAACCGCCTCGGCACCAACTCGCTCCTGGACATCAACGTCTTCGGCAAGCGGGCCGGCATCGCCGCGGCCGAGTACTCCCAGACGGCGGACTTCGTCGAGCTGCCGGAGAACCCGGCGCAGCTCGTGGTCGACCAGGTGGAGCGGCTGCGCGGCTCCACCGGCACCGAGCGCGTGTCGACCCTCCGCAAGGAACTCCAGGAGACCATGGACGCGAACGTCATGGTGTTCCGTACGGAGCAGACGATCAAGACGGCGGTGGAGAAGATCGCGGAGCTCCGCGAGCGCTACAAGAACGTCGCGATCCAGGACAAGGGCAAGCGGTTCAACACGGACCTGCTGGAGGCCATCGAGCTCGGCAACCTGCTCGACCTGGCCGAGGTCATGGCGGTCTCCGCGCTGGCCCGCAAGGAGTCCCGCGGCGGTCACTACCGCGAGGACTACCCGAACCGCGACGACGTCAACTTCATGCGCCACACCATGGCGTACCGCGAGGTCGGCGCCGACGGAACCGAAACCGTCCGTCTCGACTACAAGCCGGTCGTCCAGACCCGCTACCAGCCGATGGAGCGTAAGTACTGATGGCTACCCCCGTTATGGACAAGGTGGAGGCGGAGTCCGCCGCGTCCCCCTACATCACGGTCACCTTCCGGGTCCGCCGCTTCAACCCGGAGATCTCGGCCGAGGCGACCTGGGAAGACTTCCAGCTGGAGATCGACCCGAAGGAGCGCGTCCTCGACGGCCTCCACAAGATCAAGTGGGACCTGGACGGCACGCTGACCTTCCGCCGCTCCTGCGCGCACGGCATCTGCGGCTCGGACGCGATGAGGATCAACGGCAGGAACCGCCTTGCCTGCAAGACCCTCATCAAGGACATCAACCCCGAGAAGCCGATCACGGTCGAGCCCATCAAGGGCCTGACGGTCCTGAAGGACCTGGTCGTGGACATGGAGCCGTTCTTCCAGGCGTACCGGGACGTCATGCCCTTCCTCATCACGAAGGACACCAACGAGCCCACGCGGGAACGCCTTCAGTCGGCGGAGGACCGTGAGCGCTTCGACGACACCACGAAGTGCATCCTCTGCGCCGCCTGCACGTCCTCCTGCCCGGTCTTCTGGAACGACGGCCAGTACTTCGGCCCGGCGGCCATCGTCAACGCGCACCGCTTCATCTTCGACTCGCGTGACGAGGCCGGCGAGCAGCGCCTGGAGATCCTCAACGACAAGGACGGCGTCTGGCGCTGCCGCACGACCTTCAACTGCACGGACGCCTGCCCGCGCGGTATCGAGGTCACGAAGGCGATCGCCGAGGTGAAGAAGGCGCTGATCACGCGCCGCTTCTGAGGTCGTTCGCCGTACGTCCGTGAGGGCCCCGTCTCCGGTGGAGGCGGGGCCCTCTGGCATATGCCACACCATCGGGTGAACGTGGCTGCGAAGGACCCGCAGGCATGGTCCGTCCTACGATGATGCTCTCGACGCCAGCCCACAGGAGGCACCTGATGTCCGCAGCAGCTGTCGAGCGGCCGCACGCCGACCGTCCGTTGATCGCGGAGGCGAACCTCATCATGGAGCGTCTTCCAGGCCGCCGCGTCGAGATCATCGGAGGACAGCTTCTCTTGAGTCCAGCACCGGACGGCCCGCACTCCGAAGCCCTGATGCTCTTCGCGGCCCCCTTCCTGCAGCTCGGCCTGGTGCGGCCACTGCCGGGTATCGGTCTCTGGCTGCCGACCGGGCCCGAGGACTATGTGATCCCCGACCTGTCGGTGGTCGACGACGACTACCGCGATCACCTGGTGGAGAACAGCTGCTACGACCCGGCCTGCTTCCGGCTCGTCATGGAGGTCACCTCCAGCAACTGGAAGACGGACTTGCGGGCCAAGCTCGCCTCCTACGCCAAGGCCAAGATCCCCGTCTACGTCATCATCGACCGTCGGCATCAGCGCCTTCACGTCCTGACGGACCCGGTCCGGGACAGCTACGCCACCCATCACATCCACACCGCCGGCGAGCTGGTCACACTCCCTGAATCCGTCGGCGGCAAGGTCACCCTGGACGTGGCCCAGCTCCTCAAGGCCGGCGAGCCTCGCCCGAACGACTGATCCGCAACGGCCCGATCGAGCCAGAGTTGGACGGCAAACCAGCCCTCTCTCCTCCGACTCCTGTGACTCCCAGGCCCATTGCTCACCGGCTGGACCACCGACGCCTCCGACGGCACCCTGACCGTCGCCCCCGGCTCCACCGGCCACGGCCGTGAACTGCGCATCCGCACCCAGGGCAACGGCCGCGCCTTCCTGGTCCTCCCCGACCTGACCGGCCCCGGCAACAGCTACTGGGCCCACTGGACGATCGCCGAGGCGTCCGGCCAGGACTCCCCCACACTCGTCCGCCCCTTGGGCGGCCAGGGCATCGAGCAGCCCGACCTGACGGTCTCCACGCACCACCACGGCGGCACGTCGGACCCCTTCGTCTTCCCGGCCTTCGACAGGCTGAAGCTGGGCTGGCAGCTCTACCAGGCCGACCCGACACCGTCGTCGTACGACGTCCGGCTGGACGACATCGCGGTGAGCACCCGAAGGATGGGCGGCTGCGGAGCCTGACTCCTGGAACACCGACGACTGTACGAGCCGGCACGCACACGCTCGGGCCGCCGACACCGACAATCACGGGCTGCGGGCGATCATCCCCTTATTCTGACGCCATGTCAGATGACGAGTCGTACGAACTGCTCGGGTTCGACAACGTACTGCTGCCGGTCGGCGACCTGGGTGAGGCCGTCCGGTTCTACGAGCGCGCCGGGTTCGCGGTCGGGTTCCGGCTCGACGAGGCCGGCATCGCGCTGCTGAAGGTCGGGGGCGAGACGCCGGGCGTTCTGCTGCGGCACGAGGAGACCCTGGGGCATCGACCACCTCCGTGGCTCTCCCCCCGTGTCTGGCTGGAGGTGCCGGACGCACGGGAGGCGGCGCGGGTGTTGCACGGCGTCGGCATCGCGCCGCTCGACGAACCCTTCTCCGGGGCCACCGGCTGGACCGTCGAAATCGCCGACCCCTGGGGGAACGTCATCGGGTTCACGGACTACTCCAAGCGGCCGGAGCTCGGGCGCCGGCCGTGACAGCGCCTTGCGCGAACTCCTGACGGAGGAGGGACGCAGGCGTGACGGAGGCGTGACGGAGACCTCACCCTATCGAGTTGAACACGTTCAAAGGCGCGTCTAGAGTCTTCCTCGTCAGCGTTTTGAACGCGTTCAAGAAGGGTGGGGGCAATGGACCGCACGGTCATCGCCTACGTCATCTACCTGGTCGTCAGCATCGCCCTGACGGTCTGGGTGGCCCGCACGCTCAGCCGCAACGGCCGGATCTTCCTCGCCGACGTGCTGCGCGGGAACGAGAAGCTCGCGGACGCCGTGAACCACCTTCTGGTGGTCGGCTTCTACCTCGTCAACCTCGGCTTCGTCGCCCTGTACCTGAGCGACGACGACACCGTCCTCGACACGCGCGGCATCTTCGAGGCCCTGTCGACCAAGCTGGGCGTGGTGCTGCTCGTGCTCGGCGTGATGCACCTGGGCAACGTCTACGTGCTCAACAAGATCCGGCGGCGCGGAGTGATGGAGCGTGAGCAGGTGCCGCCGGTCGCACCGCAGGGCTGGGTCGCTCCGTCGGCCGGGGCGTGAGCGGTGGCCGACGTGACGGACGACGCCGTCGCGGGCGGCGGGCCCGGCGCCTCGAGCTCCGGGCCCGCCGCTCCGGTCCGCCGGCTGACCGTGCTCTATGACGCCGGGTGCTCCCTGTGCGCCTTCGTGCGCGACTGGCTCGTACGGCAGCCGCAGTTGGTGCCGCTGGAACTGGTGCCGGCCGCGTCCGACGAGGCGCGGCGGCGCCACCCCGATCTCGACCACGACGCCACGCTCGACGAGATCACCGTCGTCGGTGACGCCGGGCAGGTCTACCGGGGCCCCGCCGCCTGGATCGTCACCCTGTGGGCCCTGCGCGAGCACCGGCCGCTCGCCCATCGCCTCAGCACTCCGTCAGGGGCCCGGTTCGCCAAGGGAGCCGTCCTCGCCGCCGCCAAGTGGCGCGGGGCGCAGCGGGGTGGGGCACCGCAGGGCGGGGGACAGTGGGGCGGGGGACAGTGGGGCGGGGGCGTCTATCGGCGCTCGGACGGGTGGTCGTACGACCCGGGCCAGGGCTGGACATACACCCCGCGGGGGTGCGACAGCGGTGGCTGCGTCACGCGGTGAGGTCGAAGCCGAGAGCAGCAACTCGCCCTGAAACGACCCGTTTTCAGACCTCGTTTTGGCATGCGCCCTTCCAAAACGGGGCTCGGGTTGGGACGCTGCCTCACGGTTCTCCACTCCGCACTCGCACCGACTGTCTGTCAGCCGGGCGGCCCACCCGGTCGCCCGGGCCCCCCATCGCAGAAGGAGTACGCGTGAGAGGCATCCCCACCGTCACCCGCATACCCCGCCCGTTCCTCGGCGCCCTGGTCGGCGCCACCGCGCTGCTCACCGCCGGTGCCCTCGCCACACCCGCGAGCGCCGCGCCGAGTCCCGACACCACGACCGCCGTCAGCTCCGTCTCGGCCGGCGCGCAGCAGAAGGCCCGCGACTTCTGGACCGCGGACCGGATGCGCGCGGCGACCCCGCTCGACCTGGTGACCGTCAACGGCCACCACGACAACGCCCCGGCGCCCCTCAAGGGCCGGGCGACCACCGTCGCGCCCAGCGCCCCGGTCAAGGCGCTCGGCAAGGCCGTCGCCGACATCGGGCTGATGGCCTTTCCCAACAGCGGCAGCCAGTGGACCGGCGGCGGCGCGGTCGTGTCCACGGCGGGCCGGGTGTTCTTCACCTACCAGGGACGCACGGCGTCCTGCTCCGGCAACGCCGTCACCAGCGCCAACAAGAGCACCGTGATCACGGCGGGTCACTGCGTGAAGCTGGAGGGCGCCTGGCACACCAACTGGGTCTTCGTGCCCGGCTACCACGACGGACAGGCCCCCCACGGCCGCTGGACCGCGACGAAGACCCTGTCCACACCGCAGTGGACGGCGAGCGAGGACATCAACTACGACATCGGCGCGGCGGTCGTGGCGCCGCTGGACGGCAAGAAGCTGACGGACGTCGTCGGCGGTCAGGGACTGGCCTTCAACACCGGCTACAACCAGCGCATGTACGCGTTCGGCTTCCCGGCCGCCGCCCCTTACGACGGCGAGAAGTTCATCTACTGCAGCGGCACCACCAACCGCGACTTCCTGCTGTCCGACGACCACGGCATGAACTGCAACATGACCGGCGGCTCCAGCGGCGGCCCCTGGTTCACGCAGTTCAACGAGTCCACGGGCACCGGCCTGCTGTCCTCGGTGAACAGCTTCAAGTACAACTTCCTGCCGAACCGGATGTACGGCCCGTACTTCGGCGCCGACGCCCAGAACCTGTACCAGACGGCGCAGGCCTCCTGACAGTCGGCCGAAACGGCACTCGTTAGGCTCTCTTTCCGTGCCCTCGAAGAACGACAGCCCTGAACAGGGCGACGCGCCCAGCAAGTCCGAGCAGACCCGTGCGCTCATCCTGGAGACCGCCATGCGGCTGTTCCAGGAACGGGGCTACGACAAGACGACGATGCGGGCGATCGCCCAGGAGGCCGGGGTCTCCGTCGGCAACGCGTACTACTACTTCGCGGGCAAGGAACATCTGATCCAGGGCTTCTACGACCGGATCGCCGCCGAGCACCAGGCGGCGGTCCGGGAGGTCCTGGCCCGTGAGACGGACCTGGAGGCGCGGCTCGCGGGCGTCCTGAAGGTGTGGCTGGACATCGCGACGCCGTACCACGAGTTCGCCGTGCAGTTCTTCAAGAACGCCGCCGATCCCGACAGCCCGCTCAGCCCCTTCTCCCCCGAGTCGGAGCACGCGCGCGTGGAGGCCATCAGCATCCACCGGCAGGTACTGGCGGGCGCGACCAGGACCAAGGTGCCGGACGAACTCCGGGACGTGCTGCCGGAGCTGATGTGGCTCGCCCAGATGGGGCTCGTCCTGTACTGGATCTTCGACCGCACCGAGGGGCGCGAGCGCAGCTACCGGCTCGCCGAGCGCGGGGCCCGGCTGACCGCGCGGGGCGTGTCACTGGCGCGGTTCCGGGTGCTGCGGCCTCTCGTACGCGAGGTGCACGAGCTGTTCACGGACTTCCTGCCGGGGATGACGAAGGCCATGCCGGACCCGGGGAAGGGCGACAGGGCGCCCGTCGAGGACGAGCGCCCCTGAGACCTCCCACGGCGCTGACCGGTCGGCCTGGGCCGACGACGGTCAGTTGACGGCGTCCGCTTCCCCCTCGGCCGGCTCCACGTCGTACACCAGCGGCCCGGCGCCGCGTGAGGGGCCGGCGGTCACCGCGACCCTGTGCGCGGGCCTCAGATCCAGTTGAGGCGCCAGAGCCGGAAGACGCCCGTGCCGTCCGACAGGTACTGGCCGCCGCCGACGTCCTCACTGGTGACCACGTACTCCTTCGCCTGCCACAGCGGGATGACCGGGACGTCACGGGCGATCGTCTCCTGCAGCGAGCGGAAGTCCCGCGTGGCCTCGCTGCGGTCGGCGAACCGCTGGCTGGCCGTGATCAGCCGGTCGACGGCCTTGTCGCTGTAGCCGGTGTTCATGGTGCCGTTGGAGCCGACGAGCGGGCCGCCGTAGGTGTCCGGGTCGGGGAAGTCGGCGACCCAGCCGACGGCGTACGCGTCGAGCTCGCCGCTCGCCCAGCGCTTTTGGAAGTCGGTCCACTCGTAGCCCTTGACCGTCACCTTGAACAGGCCGCTCGACTCCAGTTGCCGTTTGATCTCGGCGGCTTCCGCGGCTCCGGCGCCTCGGCCGGCGGCGTAGCCGTAGGTGAAGCGGACGGGCAGGCTCACGCCGGCCTCGGTGAGCAGGGCGCGCGCCTTGGCGGGGTCGAGCTTGGGGTAGGTGTCGAAGAACGACGTGGTGTGGCCGGTGATGCCGGTCGGGATCAGCGAGAAGAGCGGGTCGACGGTCCCCTTGTACACCGTGGCCGCGAGCCGTTCGCGGTCGATCAGCCAGGCCATGGCCTGCCGGACCCGGACGTCGTGCAGCGGCGTCCCCTTGCGGGTGTTGAAGTACAGGTTGCGGATCTCTGAGCTGTCGGCCTCGGAGACGCGCTGGCCCGGGTCGGCGGTGTTCAGGCCGGCGAGGACCTCGGGCGGCAGCGTGCGGGTGGCGACGTCGATCCGCTTCGCCTTCCATGCCTTGTCGAGGGCGTCCGCGTCCGCGTAGTAGCGCAGCTCGACGGGGCGGCCGGTGTCCTTGAGGGCGCCCTTGTAGTGCGTGTTGGGGGTGAGGACGGCCTTCGTGTCCTTCGTGAACGCGGTCAGGGTGTACGGGCCGGTGCCGTCGACAGCGTCGCCGCTGCGCAGCTTGTCGGCCGGATACTTCTCGCCGTCGACGATGGCGCCGGCTCCGGTGGCCACCTTGAGCGGGAACGTGGCGTCGGGCGACGACAGATGGAAGGTGACCGTACGGCCGCTCGCGTTCACCGAGCCGAGCGTGTCCAGCACGGAGGACGGGCCGACGTCCGACTTGATCCGCTTGACGCGGTCGAAGGAGTACTTGACGTCTTCGGCGGTCATGGCGCGCCCGCTCGGGAAGGTGAGCCCCTCGCGCAGTTCGCAGCGGTAGGTGCGCAGTTCGCCGCCGACGAAGCCGCAGCTTCGCGCCGCGTCCGGCACGGGCGTGACACCGCCCGGCTCGAAGGTCAGCAACGACTGGAAGACGTTGCTGAACAGCGCCCAGGAGCCGGCGTCATAGGCGCCGGCCGGGTCGAGCGACGTGATGGCGTCCGTCGTGCCGACCGTGATGGTCCTGTCCTGGCCCTGCTGTGACGGCAACAGCTGCCAGCCGCCCACTCCCACGGCCGCCAGCACGAGCAGCGTCGCGAGAATCCGCATGCGAACCGTACGCATGGGTGTGCCCTCTCCCCGGCCCTTGACGGGCCCCCGCATAAGCAGTGAATTCGCGCCACTCCCCATAAGTGGCGCGCACACCTAATCACACGTTTTTCACCTGGGGGAAGAGGATTTTGGGGACATGGGAAAGAACTTACCTACGGGCGTTTCCGGCAGGTTTCACCGGCTGCCCACGCGGTCGTCGTGGCCGTCGGGCCTGTCCCGGCCGTCGGGCGCGTCGTGTCCGTCAGGCCTGACGGGACGCCAGCTCGATCACGGTGATGTCCGACGGCGCTCCCACGCGCGTGGGCGGGCCCCAGGCGCCCGCGCCCCGGCTGACGTACAGCTGCGTGTCGCCGTAGCGCTCCAGGCCGGCCACGGTCGGGTTCGCCAGGCCCGCGATGAGGTTGCCGGGCCAGAGCTGGCCGCCGTGGGTGTGCCCGGAGAGCTGGAGGTCGACTCCGTGCTCGACGGCGTCGTGGATCTGCACCGGCTGGTGGGCGAGGAGCACGCACGCGCGTGCCGTGTCCCGGTCGCCCAGCGCCTCGGCGAAGTCGGGGCCATGGCCCTCGCTCTCGCCCGCGACGTCGTTGACGCCGGCCAGGTCGAAGTGGGGAAGTTCGGTGCGGGCGTTCTCCAAGGGGCGCATGCCCAGGCGGCGCACCTCCTCGACCCACTGCTCGGCCCCCGAGAAGTACTCGTGGTTGCCGGTGACGAAGAACGCCCCGTGCCGGGCCCGCAGGCCGGCGAGCGGTGCGGCCGCCGGGCCGAGGTCCTTCACGCTGCCGTCCACGAGGTCGCCGACGACCGCGATGAGGTCGGGCTGGGTGCCGTTGATCGTGTCGACGACCTTCTGGGCGAAGCCGCGGCCCAGGACGGGGCCCAGGTGGATGTCGCTGACGACCGCGATCCGGTAACCGTGCGCCGCGCGTGGGAGCTTGGCCAGCGGGACGGTGACCCGCTTCACCTTCGGGCCGCTCAGAACGCCGTACGTGCCGTACCCGACGGTGCCGACGGCGGCCGCGGCGGCGGCACCGGCGACCACTCGGGAGACGAAGAGGCGACGGGTGGGGGCGGCCAGGGGGCGGGACGGGTCGGTGGAGTCCGGGGCGGCCGTGAGCGCGGAGGACGGGTCGGCCGTGATCGCCGGAAGCGTCCGGTGGTCGGCCGGCTCGGTGGTGGGCGTCGTGGCGGGTGACGTGGCTGCCGTCACTCCCGCCGGCACCGGCTCGGGTACGGCTTCCTCGGGTACCGCTTCCTCGCGTACGGCTTCCTCGGGTACGGCTTCCCCGGGTACGGCTCTCTCGCGTACGGCTTCCCCGGCGCGCGCCCGCCGCTCGACCCACCGTCGCAGCAACGGCCGTACGACTTCACCCGCCAGCACGCCCAGCAGCAGGTATATCGACAGGGCCAGCCACAGGAAGCCCGGCCAGGCCAGGACCTGTTGGAGCCAGAAGGGCGCGCCCGCGCGTTCGGCGACCAAGGCTCCGATCGTCAGCGCCCATCCGCCGGCGATCACCACCGCGCCCGCGCGGCGCACGAACCCGGGAGCGCGGGTCGTGTCGCGGAACAGGCGCCGCCACACCAGCCAGTTGCCCGCCACCAGGGCGGACAGCACGAGCAGTGCTACGAGCGCGAAGACGATGACCACGCCGACGTTCCCTTTCCGTTGCGTGCTGAGTGAACGTCCCGGGCCCTGGCCGAGTTCCTATGACGTGCGGCGCAGCGCGCGCAGTCCACGCAACCCGATGACCCCGATGACCGTCCCCAATACGAAGGAGACGACGGCGAGCAGCAGGTGCACCCAGAAGTACGCCGTCGGGTGACCGTCCTCGAACGCGAGTCCGCTGCTGTCCTTGATCAGGTTTTTGACGAAAGTGACCCAGATGACCCAGCTCCACACCCCGAAGGCGAGCAGGAACCAGGAGACGGGGCGGCTGAGCTTCATACGTTCAGTATCACCATCACGTGTCCGGTTCCTCGTGCGGGGTGGGGCCGGAAGCGGGACTTCCATGGCAGCGGCATGTACGTTCTCGGTCGTGCCCGCACCCAAGAAGACCGCCAGGCGATCCCTGCTGGTCACTTCCGCCGTCCTGTCGTCCCTCGCGCTGACCGCGCCCGTCTCCCACGCGGCGCCCACACCGTCACCGGGTACGAGCCCGTCGGCCACTCCCCCGGCGAACATGTCGACCGTGGGCGGCGAGCGGCTGGGCCGGCCCGGCACGCAGGTGAATCTCGCGAGCGGCGTCCCGGTCCTGCCCAAGGACCTCAGCGCCCGCTCCTGGGTCGTCGCCGACGCCGAGTCGGGCGACGTGCTCGCCGCGCACAACGCGCACTGGCGGCTGGCGCCCGCGAGCACCATGAAGATGCTGTTCGCCGACACGGTCCTGCCGAAGTTCCCGAAGACCATGACGCACAAGGTCGTCCCGTCCGACCTGGCGGACATCGGCTCCGGCTCCAGCATGGTCGGGATAAAGGAAGGCGAGACGTACACCGTCCACGACCTGTGGCTCGGGGTCTTCCTGCGCTCCGGCAACGACGCCGTGCACGTCCTGTCGAAGATGAACGGCGGGATCAAGAACACCGTCGAGGAGATGAACGAGCACGCCGAGGAGCTGCAGGCCCTCGACACGCACGCGGTGTCCCCCGACGGTTACGACGCCCCGGGGCAGGTCTCCTCGGCGTACGACCTCACCCTGATCGCCCGCTCCGGGCTGCAGAAGAAGGACTTCCGCGAGTACTGCTCGACCGTCAGCGCCAAGTTCCCCGGCGAGACGAAGAAGAACAAGAAGGGCAAGTCGGTCCGCGAGTCCTTCGAGATCCAGAACACCAACCGGCTGCTGGCCGGCGACAGCGACCTCCCCGTCTACCAGGGCATCGCGGGCGTCAAGAACGGCAACACCACGAACGCCGGCGCCACCTTCACGGGCGTGGCCGAGCGGAACGGCAAGGTGCTGCTCGTCACGGTCATGAACCCGGAGAAGGTCGAGCACAACGAGGTCTACAAGGAGACCGCGAAACTCCTCGACTGGGGCTTCAAGGCGGCCGGCAAGGTGCGGCCGGTGGGTGAACTCGTGCCGCCGAGGAGCGCGGCGCAGGCCAGCGCGCAGCCCGGTGCGAACGACGCCGGGGAGGCCGGCGGCGCCGGGAACGCCGACGGGTCGTCGAAGCCCGCGGTGGGTGCCTCGGCCGCGAGCGGTTCGAGCGGCATCGGGGTGGCGCTCGGGATCACCGGCGGGCTGCTGGTACTGCTCGCGGCGGGCGCGTTCCTGATCAACCGCCGGTGGCCGCTGCCCGACCTGGTGCGCCGTCGGAACCGTTCCTGACTTCGGGATCCCCGGCCTCACCCGGGTCTTGCGGGGCGTCGGCGAGTTCGACCTCCTTGCTCTGCGTCGCCGTCCAGGCGGCGCAGAACACCACCAGTTTCGAGGTGAAGTTGATCCACAGCAGCAGGGCGACCGGCACACCGAACGCGCCGTACATGCTCTTGGCCGCCACGCCCTGCATATAGCCGCTCAGCAGCAGCTTCAGCAGCTCGAATCCGATCGCGCCGGTCAGCGCGGCCACCATCAGCCTGCGGCGCGGCGGTTCGACGCCGGGCAGCAGGGTCAGCACGTACAGCAGGACCAGGAAGCCGGCGAGCACGGCGACGAGGAACGCGGCGATGCGCAGCAGGACCCCGCCCCAGCCGCCCTCGTCGATGCCGAGCTGCCGGGTGGTCCAGCCGATCGTGGCGGAGGCGACGGTCGAGGCCAGGATGGTCACGAGCAGCGCGCCGCCGAGGCCGACCAGGACGCCCGCGTCCTTGACCTTGCGCAGAACGGGGTTCTCCTCGTCGTCGGGCAGCTCCCACACCGCGCGCAGGCACTCGCGCATGGAGCCGACCCAGCTGATGCCGGTGAACAGCAGGACGGCGCCGGCGATGAGACCGACCGTGCCTGCGTTCTGGACCAGCCCGTCGATGTCGAGCTGCTCGGAGATGCCGGGGACCTGGTCGGCGAGCTTGTCCTCCAGCTTGTCCTGCTGCTCCTGGCTGAGCGTCGCGGCGGCCACCGCGGCGGACACGGTCAGCAGCGGGAAAAGCGCGACGAAGCTGGTGAACGTCATCGCGGCGGCCAGCCGTGTCCACTTCACGCGGTCCATGCGCTCGTAGGAGCGCCACGCGTGCGTGGTCGTCAGCCGTGTGAACAACGGCCCGATGCCGGGGAGCTTCTTCAGCCAGTCCATGATCCGACTCTGCCCTCCGTCCGGAAGACCAATGTCCGTGTGCCCCAAAACCGCAGCACCGTAGCCAGCGCCATGCCGATTCCCGCCCCGGAGACGGTGTCCGCGCGCTGGGAGGTGAGGCCGAGACCGTAGTGGCTCACGGTGAGGCACAGCAGCTGTACGACCGCTCCGGCGGAGTTCACCGCGAAGAAGACGGCGTAAGGGCGCAGGCCCCTGGGCCGGGTGTGCCGGTAGGTGCCGAGGGCGTTCCCGCCGTAGGCGACGGTGCAGCCGGCCACGAAGGAGAGCGTCTTGGCGGTGAGGGGGTCGAGGGCCGCGGGGCCGCGCAGGCAGGTGAAGAGGGCCAGGTCGACGGCGTAGGCGAGGAGGCCGACGGCGGCGAAGCCGAGGAGTTCGCGGCGGCTGGCCTTCGGGCCGGTGAGGAGACGCCGACGAGGGGATCCCCGTCGGTCGCCCCACGCGCGTGTGCTCACCAATTGGCCACCGCCAGCCCGTACATCGCCAGCCACACCACCCCGATGACGGCGAGTGCGCGGTCGCGCAGGACGACCTCCTCGGGTTCGCCCGCCGTGCCGCGGTCGGCGAAGACGGCGTAGCGCAGGATCGCGAGGATGAAGGCGACCACGGACAGCTGGCGCCAGGGCAGCACCCCGGTGTGCGGGCCGCCGCCCTCCTCAAGTGCCCACAGGCAGTACCCGAGGACGGCGACCCCGGCCGCCAACTGCCAGACGAAGCGCAGGTATCCCGTGGTGTACTCGGTGAGCAACGCGCGCGTGGCGCCCGCTTTCCCGGCCATCTGCACGGCTTCGGAGTAGCGCTTGGCCGACACCATGAACAGCGCCCCGAACCCGGTCGTGATCAGGAACCAGCGCGACAGCGGGATGCCGAGCGCCAGCCCGCCGACCACCGCCCGCATCAGGAACCCGGTCGTGACGACGGCGAGGTCGACGACCAGGACGTGCTTGAGGCTGACGCAGTACGCCAGTTGCATGCCGAGGTACGCCGTCAGCAGGCCCGCGACGGCGGGTGAGCTCAGCCAGGCCGCGGCGGCGGGCGCGAGGACGGCGAGGGCGCCTCCGACGGCGTACGCGACGGGCACGGGGACCTGTCCGGCGGCGACCGGCCGGCGACGCTTGGTGGGGTGCGCGCGGTCCGCCTCGGCGTCGCGGGCGTCGTTGATCAGGTAGACGGCGGCGGCGCAGGCGGTGAAGAGGGCGAAGACCAGCGCGAGTTGGGTCAGGGCGTGGATCGAGAAGAGTCGGCCGGCGGCGGCCGGGGCGGCGACGACCAGGACGTTCTTGACCCACTGCTTGGGGCGAGCGGTTCTGATGAGCCCTGTCAGAAGTGCGCGGAGGGCGCCTTTGCGGGGTGGCGGTGCGGCCCGCGAGGGCGTGCGCTGCCCGTGGAGCGCCGCTTCCCTGGTGCGCGCGGCGCCGGTGAAGGGCGCTGTCTCAGTCATGGGTGCTCCCCCTCCTCATCCAGCCCGCCCCGACGCACGCCGTGAGCGCCCCCAGGGCCGCGCCCGCCGCCACGTCCGAGGGGTAGTGCACGCCGACGACCAGGCGTGACAGGCACATCGCGGCGGCGAGCGGCGGGATCGCGTACGCGCCGAGCGCGCCGTAGGCGACGGCGGCAGCCGCGGCGGAGGTCGCGTGGGAGCTGGGAAAGGAGTGCCGGCCGGCGGTGCGCACGAGGGGCTGGACATGCGCCGGGCGCGGGCGGCGCACCATCCTCTTCACTCCCATGCTGACGAGGTGCGCGCCCGCGGTGAGCGCCGCGCCCCGCAACCAGGCGCCGCGTCTGCCACCGTCCACGGCGGCCCCGGCGAGGCCCGCCGCGAGCCACAGCGCCCCGTGCTCACCCGCCCACGAGAGGGCCCGCGCGGCGGTGGCGACGCGTGGGTCACGGCCGCGGGCATGGAGTGCCGAAAGGATGCGCCGGTCCGCGCCCCGAAGGCTTCGGTGGTCCATGTCGTCGAGGTGGTCCATGTGGACTCACTGTTCACGCCGACGGCGCCAGAATTACGGCAATATTGAGCGACATCCCATTAATCACCCATTTCGGGGAGAGTAGGTATGTTTCTGAACTAGTCGCTCATACAAGGGCACTACGGTCGCCGACATGCCTGCCGACACCGTCTCCGTCACGGCCTCCGTCACGGGATGGGGCCGTACCGCCCCCACCACCGCCCGTCTGATCCGTCCACGGACGTACGAGGAGGCCGCGGCCGCCGTCCGGGGCTGCGGGGCTCGCGGGGGCATCCCGAGGGGCCTGGGGCGGGCGTACGGGGACGCGGCGCAGAACGCCGGGGGCGCGGTGCTCGACATGACGGGCCTGGACCGCGTCCACGCGATCGACGCCGACGGCGGCACCGTGCTGTGCGACGCGGGTGTCTCCCTGCACCGGCTGATGGAGGTGCTGCTGCCGCTCGGCTGGTTCGTGCCGGTGACGCCCGGCACCCGCTACGTCACGGTCGGCGGCGCGATCGGCGCCGACATCCACGGCAAGAACCATCACGTCTCGGGCTCCTTCTC
The DNA here is from genome assembly GCF_040612485.1 of Streptomyces sp. NPDC006385. Taxonomy (NCBI): domain Bacteria; kingdom Bacillati; phylum Actinomycetota; class Actinomycetes; order Kitasatosporales; family Streptomycetaceae; genus Streptomyces; species Streptomyces sp. NPDC006385. The sequence goes on along the minus strand of NZ_JBEXQG010000044.1, from coordinate 45,420 downwards.
CCGGCACGTCCTGTCGCTGGAGCTGCTCACCGCCGACGGCGAGATCCGCATGGTCCGCCGCGGCACCCCCCTGTTCGACGCGACGGCCGGCGGCATGGGCCTGACCGGCGTGATCCTGACCGCGACGGTCCAGCTCCAGCCCGTGGAGACCTCGATGATGTCGGTCGACACCGAACGCGCGCGGGACCTCGACGACCTGATGGCACGGCTCGTCGCCGCCGACGACCACTACCGCTACTCGGTCGCCTGGATCGACCTGCTGGCGCGCGGCGCGGCCACGGGGCGCGCGGTGCTCACCCGCGGCGACCACGCCCCTCTGGAGGCACTGCGCGAAGGCACGCGCGCGCGTAGAGACCCGCTCGCCTTCCGCCCCTCCCGGCTGCCCGCCGCGCCCGCCTTCTTCCCGGAAGGACTGCTGAGCCGCCGTACCGTGGGCTGGTTCAACGAGCTCTGGTACCGCAGAGCGCCACGCGCGCGTACCGGCGAACTGCAGAAGCTCTCCACCTTCTTCCACCCCCTGGACGGCGTGCCCCACTGGAACCGGATCTACGGCCGGGGCGGCTTCGTGCAGTACCAGTTCGTGGTCGGGCACGGCCACGAGGACACCCTGCGCCGGATCGTGCGGCGCATCTGCGAGCACCGCTGCCCGTCGTTCCTGGCCGTCCTCAAACGCTTCGGGGACGCCGACCCCGGCTGGCTCTCCTTCCCGGTCCCCGGCTGGACGCTGGCCCTGGACATCCCGGCCGGGCTGCCCGGCCTCGCCGCCCTCCTCGACGAGCTGGACGAGCAGGTGGCCACGGCCGGCGGACGTGTCTACCTCGCCAAGGACTCCCGGCTGCGACCCGAGCTGCTCGCCGCGATGTACCCGCGCCTGGACGACTTCCGCGCGCTGCGCGCGGAGCTCGACCCGCGCGGGGTGTTCGTGTCCGACCTGGCCCGCCGCCTCGCCCTGTAGCACCCACCCCTCTCTAGGAGCTGTCGTGAAGGACGCCTTCGGCATCCCCCAGTCCCTGCTCGTCCTCGGCGGTACGTCCGAGATCGCGCTGGCCACCGCACGCCGCCTGATCGCCCGCCGCACCCGCACGGTCTGGCTGGCGGGCCGCCCGTCGCCCGCCCTGGAGCGGTCCGCGGCGGATCTGCGCGCCCTGGGAGCCGACGTGCACACCGTGGCCTTCGACGCGCTCGACCCCGAGTCGCACGAGACGGTGCTCGGCAAGGTGTTCGCCGAGGGCGACGTCGACATGGTGCTGCTCGCCTTCGGGGTCCTCGGCGACCAGGCGCGTGACGAGCGCGAGCCACTGAACGCGGTGCGCGTCGCGCAGACCAACTACACGGGCGCCGTGTCGGCGAGCCTGGTCAGCGCCGGTGCCCTCCAGTCCCAGGGGCACGGCTCGCTCGTCGTCCTGTCCTCCGTCGCCGGCGAACGGGCCCGCCGCGCCAACTTCATCTACGGCTCCAGCAAGGCCGGCCTCGACGCCTTCGCCCAGGGCCTGGGCGACGCGCTGCACGGCACCGGCGTCCACGTCATGGTCGTACGCCCCGGGTTCGTACGCTCGAAGATGACCGCCGGCCTGGAGGAAACGCCCCTCGCGACCACCCCGGAGGCGGTCGCGACGGCGATCGAGCTGGGTCTGCGACGCCGCTCGGAGACGGTGTGGGTCCCGGGCGCCCTCAGGATGGTGATGTCGGCGCTGCGGCATGTGCCGCGTGGGCTGTTCCGACAGCTGCCGATCTGACCGACCCGAGGGCCGTACGGGGCGACCAGCACGCCGAAGCCTCGACCACCGTCGAAGGACGCCACGACGGCCTCGCCCCCGACGACGGAACCAGGCACAACGAGAACTTCGCAGGCGGGACTTCGTGCGCGCGAGGGACACAACCACGGCCCTCAGGAGCCCCGAGCGCCGCCGAAGGCCCGCCCGACGGATTCGCCCCGACGGCGGGCCAGGCGCGCGAACGGGCTCCTGGGCGCACCGACCTGGTAGTGGCGCCTCGCGCCGGATGCCGTGCCCGGCCGGCACATTGGCGAACTCCTCGGCATTCGGCCTGCGCGCGGTCTCGGCTCGCGTACGGGCCGGCAAAGGGCCACGCGCGCGTAGGGGCCGAAAGCGTCCACGAACCGACCCGCGCGTCACCTTCCCGGCGAACCAGGCCCCGGCTCGGGCACTGTCGGGCAGTCAGCCTCTGCTCGCGCACTGCCGCACGCATTGGCCGCTGGTCGCGTACCGCCGTGCGCATCGGCCTCCAGATCGCACCGGCCGGCGAATCAGCCCTGGTCCGCGGACTGTGGGCGAGTCAAGCCGTGGCTCGCGGGAATCGACCCGCGCTCGACATGACCCGCCTGGGACGGCACCACCGCGCCCCCGAAGGCGAAGTCCCTCAGCTTGCGCCACACGCCGTCGGTGCCCTGTTCGTAGAGGGCGAAGCCGGTGCAGGGCCACTTGGCCTCGTAGTCGGCGAGTTCCTCGAAGGCGCGGTCCATCGACGCGTCGTCGATGCCGTGCGCGACCGTGACATGCGGGTGGTACGGGAACTGCAGCTCGCGCGCCACCGGCCCGGAGGCGTCGCGGACCTGCTTCTGCAACCAGGCGCAGGCCTCCGCGCCCTCGACGACCTGGACGAAGACGACCGGCGACAGGGGCCGGAAAGTACCCGTACCGGACAGCCGCATCGGGAACGGACGACCGGCGGCCGCGACCTCGACGAGATGCGCCTCGATCGCGGGCAGCAACGAGGCATCGACCTCTGTCGGCGGCAGGAGCGTGACATGCGTGGGGATACCGTGAGCCGCGGCGTCGCCGAAGCCCGCGCGCCGCTCCTGGAGCAGGCTGCCGTGAGGCTCCGGGACCGCGATCGACACGCCGATCGTTACGGTCCCCACGTCGTCTCCTGTCGTCTGTCGGTGAGCTCTCTGTCACGAGGAGCTCGTCCTGTTGTAGAGCTCATGCCCGGTCGGTGAGCATGAGCGGCCGCCGATACGGCCACTCGGCTATCGACTGTACGGCCACGGCTGTGCCGCGGGCAGGCGCAACCGTAGTGATGTGCAGCGCTGTGCGGTGGTACGGCGGTGTGCCGGCCGCCGCCCGCCGTGGCGGGGCTCAGTGCTTGGCGGGCAGGAAGCCCACCCTGTCGTACGCCTGGGAGAGCGTCTCCGCGGCGACGGCGCGCGCCTTCTCCGCACCCTTGGCCAGGATCGAGTCCAGCGTCTCCGGGTCGTCCAGATACTGCTGGGTGCGCTCCCGGAAGGGCGTCACGAACTCGACCATGACCTCGGCGAGGTCCGTCTTGAGCGCACCGTAGCCCTTGCCGTCGTACTGCTGCTCCAGTTCCGCGATTCCCGTCCCCGTGAGGGTCGAGTAGATCGTGAGCAGGTTGCTGACGCCCGGCTTGTTCACGACGTCGTAGCGGATGACCGTCTCGGTGTCGGTGACCGCGCTCTTGACCTTCTTGGCGGTGGCCTTGGGCTCGTCGAGCAGGTTGATGAGGCCCTTCGGCGTGGACGCCGACTTGCTCATCTTGATCGCCGGGTCCTGAAGGTCGTAGATCTTCGCCGTCTCCTTGAGGATGTACGGCTTCGGGACGGTGAAGGTCTGGCCGAAGCGGCCGTTGAAGCGCTCGGCGAGGTCGCGGGTGAGCTCGATGTGCTGGCGCTGGTCCTCGCCGACCGGGACCTCGTGGGCCTGGTACAGCAGGATGTCCGCGACCTGCAGGATCGGGTACGTGAACAGGCCGACCGACGCCCGGTCGGCGCCCTGCTTGGCGGACTTGTCCTTGAACTGGGTCATGCGGGACGCCTCGCCGAAGCCGGTGAGGCAGTTCATGACCCAGGCGAGCTGGGCGTGCTCGGGGACGTGGCTCTGGACGAACAGCGTGCAGCGCTCGGGGTCGAGTCCGGCCGCGAGGAGCTGGGCGGCGGCCAGCCGGGTGTTGGCGCGCAGGTCCGCCGGGTCCTGCGGGAGCGTGATCGCGTGCAGGTCGACGACCATGTAGAACGCGTCGTGGGTCTCCTGCAGAGCCACCCACTGGCGGACGGCGCCGAGGTAGTTGCCGAGGTGGAACGAGCCTGCGGTGGGCTGGATTCCGGAGAGCACGCGGGGTCGATCAGAGGCCATGCTCACCATTCTCTCAGGTCCCGGGGCCCGGCCCGGAACTGGTCGGAAACAGGTGGGAACCGATCCGCCTCCAGCGGTGTAACAAAGGTGTGAGAACGCGGGAGGGGGGCCGCATCGTCGATGAGGCCGCGGTGATCGCACGCGTACGCGCCGGGGAGCCGGAGGCGTACGCGCAGCTGGTGCGGGCCCATACGGGCATCGCGCTCAGGGCGGCCGCGGCGCTCGGGGCGGGTGCGGACGCGGAGGACGTGGTGCAGCAGGCGTTCGTCAAGGCGTACTGCTCGCTGGGCCGGTTCAAGGACGGCGCGGCGTTCAAGCCATGGCTGCTGGCGATCGTCGCCAATGAGACGAGGAACACAGTGCGCACGGCGGCCCGCCAGCGCACCCTCGCCGGGCGTGAGGCGGCGTTCGCGCAGGCGGAGCCGCTGATACCGGAATCGGCCGACCCTGCGGTGGCCGCGCTGGAGATAGAGCGCCGGGCCGCGCTGCAGGCCGCCCTGGAGAAGCTGAGCGAGGAGCACCGCCTGGTCGTCACCTACCGCTATCTGCTGGAAATGGACGAGTGCGAGACGGCCCAGGCCCTGGGCTGGCCCCGGGGCACGGTGAAGTCCCGGCTGAACCGCGCGCTGCGGAAGCTGGAGCGCATGCTGCCGGATTTTCAGCCTCGGGAAGGGGGTGATGAGCATGAGTGACGGTCGGAAGCCGTACGACGGCGACGGGCAGGGGGCGTACGACGGCGAGGGGCAGGGGGCGTACGACGGCGAGGGGCGCCACGCGTACGAGCCTGACGGCGCCGAGGGTGGCGCAGGCGCCGGTGATCGCGATCGGCGTTCGCACGCGGCTCGGCTGCCCCAGGAGCTGCGTGCGCTCGGGCGTTCGCTGGACGCGGCGGGTGGGGCGGACGGCGCCGAGACGATGGTCGAGCGGGTGCTGGGGCAGATACTCGCCGAGCAGGTGCCGGTTCCGGTCGCTGAGCCGCCGGGTGCGGCCGAGCGGCTGCGGGCCGTGCGGCACTGGACGCGGGCGCGATGGCGCTCGCTGACCGCGGCCCTGTGCGGCCTGCTGACGGTGCTGGTGCTCACGCCTCCGGTGCGGGCGGCGGTCTTCGACTGGTTCGACTTCGCCGGGGTCGAGGTGCGGTACGACCCGTCGGCGGTGCCGTCGCCCGGTGCCGGGGTCCCCGGCTGTGGCCGCTCGGTGTCGTTGGCGCAGGCCGAGCGCCGGGCCGGGTTCGAGCCGCTGGTGCCCGAGGGACTCGGCATGCCGGACTCCGTCGCGGTGACCGATGAGTCCCAGGGACGGTTCCTGGTCAGCCTTTGCTGGCGCGAGGGCGGGCGCACGATACGGCTGGAGGAGCGTCGCGCGCGCCTGGACCTCGGCTTCGCCAAGACCGTGCGTGATGTGCCGGAATGGATCTCGCTGGGCGCTGACACCGCGCACGGCACCATGTCCGACCCGGCCCTGTGGTTTCGCCGACCGCACCTGCTGACCTTCTGGCTGGTGGACGCCGACGGCGAACGCTACACACGCGAGAAGCGCACAGCCGGACCGACGTTGCTGTGGACCCACGGGGGCGGCGGCGAGGCCGTGACGCTGCGGCTGGAAGGAGTGGCCGCGAAGGAGCGGGCGGTGGAGATCGCGCGGTCTCTCGGGGGGTCGTCCGAGGAGTCCCCGGAGTAGGTGCCGCGGGAAAGCCTCGGGATAGCTGCTGCGGCAAAGTCTCGCGCATAGGTGCTGCAGCGACGTCTCCGGGACAGGCGCTGCGGAGACCGGCATCGAGGAGCTCCCGAAATAGCGGGTTCAGGGTGGGAACCCAGGCGGGTCGGGCGGTGTACCAGAAGTGACAAGCGGCTCGGGGACGGGCCGCACGGGATCGCTCGGCTTTGGGGGTTCGGATGTGCGCACATGGGGTCGGCCGCTTGGGAGAGCGGCTGCGCCGACCGGGACAGGGGCTGGGGTGCTCGGGAGACCGGCCGCGCGGGCGCGGGTCCGGGTGGAGGGGCAGGTGTCGTGAACTGACGGCGCTGACAGGGGCGTTCGCGGCGGCGCTCGCCCTCCTGATGTGGAATGCGGCGCCCGCGTCGGCCGGAGGGTCGACGAGCGTGCTCCTGGTCTCACCGGAGAGCAGGAAGACGGCCTCGCTGTACTGCTCCGACAAGGAATACAGCGAGTTGGCGAAGCTGCTCGGCACCCCGGGCACGGGCACGCGTGACAAGCCGCCCGAGGCCGGCCTGACGGCAGCCCGTCAGATCAATGTGACCTGGATGCTCCATGACGTGACGCCCTGGCGCCTCGACCGGGTCTACCCGGTCGACGACGGGGAGGCCGTCTGGATACACACGGCGGCGAACCTGGACAGGACGACGAACGGCACCTGGCACCGCGCCGACCATCCGTCCGAGCTGCGCGCTCTGCTCAAGAAGCTGGACCTGATGGGCATGGCCCCGGCTGGAGGAAGCACTGCGATCTTCCCGCCGGCCTGGGAGACGTCCGGGACGGACGAGGGTGCCGAGAACGCTGCCGACGCCGCGGAGACGGCGACCGAGGCGGGCCCGGCCCGGTCGTCCGGGTCGGATGCCAGCACCGGCTGGTGGTGGGCACTGCCGGGCGCGGCGGCGGGAGCGGTTCTGGCGCTGGTACTGCGCCCCTTTGCCGCGCGGCTGCCACTGGACCGCCTGCGGGGCGAGCCAGGGCCGAGGCAAGAGCTGCGCGACGTATGAGAACCGGCCGCAGCAGGGACAGCGCCGTCCGGCACGCCGGAGGAAGGCAGCGACATTGGGGTCTGAGGGGGCTTGTGAGACGTGGAGGGGGACTGATGAGGGCACGAGGGCGAGACCGATGGCGGAACGGAGGCGGAAGGGTGCGGCTCATGGTGCTCGTGCTCATACCGGTGTCGGCCGCGCTGGTCCTGTGCGGGCCGGCGACCACCGCGGCGGCCCGGCCGACGCAGGGCGATGACGTCCCCGACGTGGCGATGGTGCTCGCGGGCGGCACCGGCCGGACGACGGCGTTGCGCTCCGGCGAATCCGCCTTCGCCCGCCTGTGGCAACTGTTGCAGCCGACGTACGTCGGGACGGAGCGGGTGTCGGAGGACTGGGTCGAGGGGCGTCATCCGCCGATGCGGATCACGGTGGTCTGGGGCCTGACCGGAGTCGGCGGCTGGCCGCAGACGAATCAGCCTCCCGGCGGGGACGTGGCCGTCCACCGGCAGGACCAGTTGTTCGTGACCGAGGACGGCACACCCTGGGTGCGTTCGGATCTCGCGCCGGAAGTGGAGGACGACGACATCCGGTGGCATCGAGCGCCGCGCACCGTCTTCGAGCGCCTCGATCTGGCGGAGCTGCTGGGCGAGACGGAGGGCGGGACCGTCTTGGCGGCTGACGCCGGGGATCGGGCCGGCTGGGTAACGGATGGTGCCGGGTGGGCGGTGCCGGGGCTGGCCGGGCTGGCCGTCGGGGTGGCGACCGGGGTCGGCGGCACGCTGCTGATACGCCGCGCGGCGGCCCAGCCGGGAGCCGGACCGCCGCGGGAGGAGCCACGCCATGAGTTGATCGACCTGGACCTGTGAGGCCCGGGAGATCGCGGTGGCCGTCAGCCCAGGTCGACCTCCGGGTACAGCGGGAAGCCTGCCACGAGGTCGGTGGCGCGATGCGAGATCTCGTCGGCGATCTTCGGGTCGAGCACGTGCTGGGCCTTGGAGGGGGCGCCCTTGCTGGTGGTGCCCGGCTCGGTGGTGGTGAGGACGCGGTCGATGAGGGCGGCGACCTCGTCCATCTCGGCGGTGCCCAGGCCACGGGTGGTCAGGGCGGGGGTGCCGATGCGGATGCCGGAGGTGTACCAGGCGCCGTTGGGGTCGGCCGGGATGGCGTTGCGGTTGGTGACGATGCCGGACTCAAGGAGCGCGGCCTCGGCCTGGCGGCCGGTGAGGCCATAGGAGGAGGCGACGTCGATCAGGTTCAGGTGGTTGTCCGTGCCGCCGGTCACCAGGGTCGCGCCCCGGCGCATGAGGCCCTCGGCCAGCGCCCGGGAGTTGTCGACGATGCGCTGGGCGTAGTCGCGGAAGGACTCCTGGCGGGCCTCGGCCAGGGCGACGGCCTTGGCGGCCATGACGTGCGGCAGCGGGCCACCGAGGACCATCGGGCAGCCGCGGTCGACCTGGTCCTTGAGGGAGTCGTCGCACAGGACCATGCCGCCGCGCGGACCGCGCAGTGACTTGTGGGTGGTCGTGGTGACGATCTGGGCGTGCGGGACCGGGTCGAAGTCGCCGGTGAGGACCTTGCCGGCGACGAGACCGGCGAAGTGGGCCATGTCGACCATGAGCGTGGCGCCGACCTCGTCGGCGATCTCGCGCATGATCCGGAAGTTCACGAGACGGGGGTAGGCGGAGTAGCCGGCGACGATGATCAGCGGCTTGAACTCGCGGGCGGAGACGCGCAGGGCGTCGTAGTCGATCAGCCCGGTGGCGGGGTCGGTGCCGTAGGAGCGCTGGTCGAACATCTTGCCGGAGATGTTCGGGCGGAAGCCGTGGGTGAGGTGGCCGCCGGCGTCCAGGGACATGCCGAGCATGCGCTGGTTGCCGAAGGCGCGGCGCAGTTCCGCCCAGTCGGCCTCGGAGAGGTCGTTGACCTGGCGGACGCCGGCCTTCTCCAGGGCGGGGGTCTCGACGCGGGCGGCGAGGACGGCCCAGAAGGCGACGAGGTTGGCGTCGATGCCGGAGTGGGGCTGGACGTAGGCGTGGCGGGCGCCGAAGAGTTCGCGGGCGTGTTCTGCGGCGAGGGACTCGACGGTGTCGACGTTGCGGCAGCCGGCGTAGAAGCGGCGGCCGACGGTGCCCTCGGCGTACTTGTCGCTGAACCAGTTGCCCATCGCCAGGAGGGTGGCCGGGGAGGCGTAGTTCTCGGAGGCGATCAGCTTGAGCATCTCGCGCTGGTCGGCGACCTCCTGGCCGATGGCGTCGGCCACGCGCGGCTCGACGGCGCGGATCACGTCGAGGGCGGAACGGAAGGCGGTGGACTCGGTGGAGAGGGGCTCGGCTGACATGGGGACCTCCGGACGTCGTGTGCAGCGTTCACGGTACGGCCCAGGCGCACGGCACTCGGTGCTGGACGATCAGGTCCAGTGGGCCGCTCCCCGATGGTCGGTCCCATCCCAGCGCGCCAGTCACGGCCCGTCGATCAGACTACCGGGCGCGCCGATGGGACATGGTCCCGCGTCCACCATGCGAGCAACGGTAGGAAGGGGCCGAAAAGCACTCGACCAGCCAGAAACGGACAGTGGCCACGAGTCTCGTGACGGTCGCGGCACGGGACCTCGTGGTGGCGGAAACGGAGAGCCCCGTGAGTACGTCGAGCACCACCGAATCCCTGATCGCCACCGCCGACGCGCACAGTGCGCACACGTATCACCCGTTGCCGGTCGTGGTGGCGACCGCGGACGGGGCCTGGATGACGGATGTGGAGGGGCGGCGGTATCTGGATCTGCTGGCCGGGTACTCGGCGCTCAATTTCGGGCACTGCAACCGGCGGATCCTCGACGCGGCGAAGGCGCAGTTGGAGCGGGTGACGCTGACCTCGCGGGCGTTCCATCACGACCGGTTCGCCACCTTCTGCGAGCAGCTCGCCGAGCTGTGCGGGATGGAGATGGTGCTGCCGATGAGCACGGGGGCGGAGGCGGTGGAGACGGCGGTGAAGACCGCCCGGAAGTGGGGGTACCGGGTCAAGGGCGTGCCGGCGGAGATGGCGAAGATCGTGGTCGCCGCGAACAACTTCCACGGGCGTACGACGACGATCATCAGCTTCTCCACCGACCCGGAGGCGCGGGCGGACTTCGGGCCGTACACGCCGGGATTCGAGATCGTGCCGTACGGGGATCTGACGGCGATGCGGTCGGCGCTGACGGAGAACACGGTCGCCGTGCTGCTGGAGCCGATCCAGGGAGAGGCCGGCGTCCTGGTGCCCCCGGACGGGTACCTCCCGGCCGTCCGGCAACTGACGCGGGAGCGAAACGTGCTGTTCGTGGCGGACGAGATCCAGTCGGGGTTGGGGCGGACGGGGCGGACCTTCGCGTGCGAGCACGAGGGGGTGGTGCCGGATGTGTATGTGCTCGGGAAGGCGCTCGGGGGCGGGGTCGTGCCGGTGTCGGCGGTGGTGTCGTCGGCCGATGTGCTCGGGGTGTTCCGGCCGGGGGAGCACGGGTCGACGTTCGGCGGGAACCCACTGGCCTGTGCGGTGGCGCTGGAGGTGATCGCGATGCTGCGGACGGGCGAGTTCCAGGCACGGGCGGCGGAGCTCGGCGCGCATCTGCACCGGGAGCTGGGGGCGTTGGCCGGGACGGGTCGGGTGACGGCGGTGCGCGGGCGCGGGCTGTGGGCTGGGGTCGACATCGCACGGGCGCTCGGCACGGGGCGGGAGGTGTCCGAGAAGCTGATGGACCGGGGTGTGCTGGTGAAGGACGCCCATGGGGCGACGATCCGGATCGCGCCGCCCTTGGTGATCGGAAAGGAGGATCTGGACTGGGGGCTCGCCCAGTTGCGGGGTGTGCTCGGGGTGTGAGACGGCTCGCCTCAGTGGTGCGCCGTGTGGTCGAGGATCTCGGTGGCGAGCGGCTTGTGGATCTCGGGTGGGAGGGCGTGGGCCATGCCGGGGATCTCGGCGAGGCGGGCGCCGCGGATGGTCTGGGTGAGGTGGTGGGCGTGCGGGACGGGGTAGACCGGTTCGGCGGGGGCCGAGATGACGAGGGTGGGGACCTCGGTGCGGGCGAGTTGTTCGGTGCGGAGCATGCCCGAGGTGTCCGCGCGGGCGTGGGCGTCGCCGGGCGTGTGGTGACCGGTGTGGGCGATGATCTTCCGTTCCAGGGCGCGGAAGTAGGCTGCGTCGAAGGGAAGTCGGTCGCCGGCCAGCGCCCGCCAGTGTTCCGTCCGTCGGTCCAGTTCCGCTTCCGGGCCCTCGTCCGTCCACGGCCGGGACCACAGTTCCATGACCTGGGGGTCCGGGCCGGGCAGTTCCTCCGGTGGGGTGCGCGTGCCGTCCGGGTGGACGTACGGGGTGTCGCTGAGGGCGCCTGTGCCGACCAGGGTCGCGCTCAGCAGGCGGTCGGGGTGGTCGGCGATCAGGAGCTGGGTGAGCATGCCGCCCAGCGACATGCCGACGACGTGGGCGCGCGCGACGCCGAGTCCGTCCAGGACCGCGAGGGCGTCGTCCGCGAGTGTCGTAAGGGGGTAGGGCTGCTCGTCGTAGGCCCACGTGGAGCGGCCGGTGTCCCGGTGGTCGTAGCGGATCACCCGGTGCTGGGCGGCGAGCAGGGCGACGAGTTCGTCCGGCCAGCCGAGGCCGGGGGCCAGGGCGCCCATGATCAGCAGGAGTGGGGGCGCGTCGGGGGCGCCGTGGTCCTCGGCCCAGAGGCGGATGCCGGGTGCGGCGTCGATGAAGTGGTCCATGAGGCTCCCTTTGACTGGCCGAGCAATGTGAGACGAGACGTATCGTATCGCTTCGCGAGCAGGCAGGGCACATGGTTTTCGGCCCAGAAGATTTCGGCCCCGCGACGCGGATTTGGAGGAGACGGGAGTCTGGGGAGGTGCGCTCAGGACAAGATGCGTTGCCCGAGGCGGGCGGCAGCGGCGCTACAGGATCACATGGGGCAGGAAGCGTGCGTACTCGTCCGTGATCAGGTCGGACGACTCACGGATGCCGAGGCCCGCCGCCTCGCCCTCGACGACCCACGCGCCGAGGACGACGTGATTGCCGTCGAAGGCGGGCAGGGGGGCCAACTGCTGGTAGCAGCAGGGCTCGTCGCGTACGACGGGGTCGGCGCCCCGCTCGTGCACGGTCACCCCAGCGCCCTCCCGGCCCAGCAGTGGCTTGGCGACGTAGCCGGTCGTGCTTGCCAATTCCCTTGGCCCGTCGAGGTAGCTGGGCAGGAGGTTCGGGTGGTCCGGGTAGAGCTCCCAGAGGATGGCGAGGAGGGCCTTGTTGCTGAGAAGCATCTTCCAGGCGGGCTCGATCCACAGGGTCGTGCCGGTGCCGCCGCCGTTGTCGAGGGTGTCGAGGACGTGGCGGGCGAAGCGGTCGGTGGTGAGCCACTCCCAGGGGTAGAGCTTGAAGCAACTGCGGATGAACTGGAGCCGGGTGTCGACGAAGCGGCCCGAGAGGCGGTCCCAGCCGATCTCCTCCATGGAGATCCAGCCGGTGTCCAGGCCAGCCTGCTCCGCGGTCTCCTTCAGGTAGGCGACGGTCATCATGTCCTCGCCGAGTTCGTCGGCGGAGGAGTACGCGAAGTAGAGGGGGCCGCCGGGCGGGAGCAGGGCGGACTGCTTCTTCCAGGCGGCGACGAGGCGTTCGTGGAGGGAGTTCCACTGGTCGGCGCCGGGGAAGCGTTCCTCCATCCAGAACCACTGGGGCGAGGCGGCCTCGACCAGGGAGGTGGGGGTGTCGGCGTTGTACTCCAGGAGCTTGGCCGGGCCGGTCCCGTCGTAGCGGAGGTCGAAGCGGCCGTAGACGGAGGGGAGTTCGGCGCGGCGGCGCCAGGCGTCGGCGACCGCGTCCGCGACGCGCGGGTCGGTGATGCCGAGGTCGGCGAAGCGATTCCGCGCGACGATGTGCTCGGCTGCCGCCAGGCACATGCCGTGGAGTTCTTCGACGACCTCCTCCAGCGCCTCGACCTCCGGCAGGGAGAAGACGTAGTGGGCGCTCTCGTCCCAGTACGGACGCAGGGAGTTGTCGGGGTAGCGGGTGAGGGGGTAGATGAGCCCCTGCTCCTCGACGGTCTGCTGCCAGCCGGGGCGGGGGTCGATCGTGCGGCGCTCCATCTGCGGGTCCGCTCAGCCGCCGCCGCTGCCCGAGCCCGAGCAGCCGAAGCCGCCTCGGTCGACGGCCTCGCCACGGCTGAAGGTGCCGTAGTCGGCGCGGCCGGCGGAGACGTCGGCGTCGTAGTACCAGGCGGCGTCGGAACCGGTGGACCTCGTCTTCTTGCCGCCCCTGGCGGACGACGAGCTCGAACCGGAGCCGGACTTGCAGTTCTTGTCCGCGATGACCTTGTAGCCCTCGTAGGTGTAGCTGTCGCGGTCGACGCAGCGGCGGTCGGGTTCCGAACCGCAGGAGGTCAGAGCCGCCGCTATGACTCCCATACCGCCGAGTACGACCGTGCTCGAGCGCAGCCTGCGTCGCGTTTCCGCCATGTGTGTCTCCCCCGATGATCCGGTTGGCGTTCGGCGGACAGCCTAAAGACCGCTGAACGCAGCCTCGCAGGGACCCCCGTCGGCACCCTCACACCTGCAGTCGCTTCGTACGCTTTGGAATGATCTACGCCCTTGGTGCGGCGGTCTGCTTCGGCACGGCCACCATCCTTCAGGCGATGGCCGCGCGGACGGCGAGCGCGCGGGGCGGTCGGGGAGGCGCCGGCGGACGCGCCGCAGGACAGTCAGCGGGACAGTCCGCAGGACAGGTCACCGCGCACCGGGTTCCTCGGTTCCTCGCCCACTCCCTCCCGGACGTCACGGCAACACCCGGCACAGCGCTTCCAGCACCCCCGCCCAGGCATGATCCGCCGGTGTCCCGTAGCCCACGACCAGGGCGTCCGGGGGTTCCGTCGTGGCGGCCTCGTGGCGGAAGAACGTCAGGCCGTGCAGGGCGAGGCCCTGCCAGGTCGCCGCCTGGACCACGGACTGTTCCGTGCCGGGTGGCAGGCGCAGGAGGACGTGGAGGCCGGCCGCGATGCCGGTGACCTCGAGGTGCGGGGCCTGGGCGGCCAGCGCCCGCACGAGGGCGTCCCGGCGGCGCCGGTAACGCAGTCGGGCGGCGCGGACATGGCGGTCGTAGGCGCCGGACGTGAGGAACTCCGCCAGGGTCAACTGGTCCAGGGCGCCACAGGTGTCCACGCCGCCCTTCGCCGCCGTCACCTCCTCCACCAGTGCCGGCGGCAGCACCATCCAGGCCAGACGCAGGCCGGGGGCGAGGGACTTGCTGGCGGTGCCCAGGTAGACGACGTGGTCGGGGTCCAGGCCCTGGAGCGCGCCGACGGGCTGGCGGTCGTAGCGGAACTCGCCGTCGTAGTCGTCCTCCAGGACCAGGCCGCCGGTGCGGCGTGCCCAGTCCACCACCGTCGCCCGGCGGTCGCGGTGCAGGGGCACGCCCATGGGGAACTGGTGGGCGGGGGTGAGGAGGACGGCCCCCTCATGGGTCAGCGCCGCCGGATCCGTGCCGAGTTCGTCGAAGGGCAGCGGGGTGGTGGACAGACCGGCCGCCGTCAGCTGCTTCCAGTGCGGGGGCAGGCCGTACGACTCCACCGCCACCGTGTCCGCGCCGCGTGCCCGCAGCACCCTGCCGAGCAGGTGCAGACCGTGCGTGAATCCCGCGCACAGGACGATGCGTTCGGGGTCGGCGCGCACGCCCCGCGCGCGGGAGAGGTAGCCGGCGAGGGCGGCGCGCAGTTCGGGGCGGCCGCGCGGGTCGCCGTAGCCGAGGGCCTGGTGCGGGGCGGCGAGGAAGGCGCGGCGTGCCGCCTTGAGCCACTCGATGCGGGGGAAGGCGGAGAGGTCAGGGGTGCCGGGGACCAGGTCGTAGACGGGGCGGGGGCGTTCCCGACGGGGTGGGGCGGGGACGCGGGTGGGAGCGGGGGCGGGGACGCGGTGGGGCGGGGTGGTTCGGGGCTGGGCGGTGGCCTGGGGCTGGGCGGTGCGGCCGGGCTCGGCGGTGGCGATCGGCGGGATCACCGTGCGGTCGGCCACCCGGGTGGCCGAGCCCTGGCGGGCGGTGAGCCAGCCCTCGGCGACCAGGTCGGCGTAGGCCTCGGCGACCGTGTTGCGGGCGATGCCGAGGTCGACGGCGAGGGAGCGGGAGGAGGGGAGGCGGGTGCCGGGGGCGAGGCGGCCGGAGCGGACCGCGTCGCGCAGGGCGTCGGTCAGGCCCCGGCGCAGGCCCGGACCCGCCGGTTCCAAATGGAGGTCGATGCCCAAAGTGGCCCAATGTTTCGCCATGGAAGTGGACCATACTCCTGGGCTGCTTCGCTCCTAGGGTCGAGAACATGACGACCACCGAAGAGATCACGACGACCGCGGAGTACGCCCCCGAACAACCGGCCCGGCTGCCCTGGGCCCAGCTCGCCCCCGACGTGTACAAGGCGATGATCCGTCTCGACACGGCCGCCAAGAAGGGCCTCGACCACCGGCTGTACGAGCTGGTGAAGATCCGCGCCTCGCAGATCAACCACTGCGCCCTCTGCGTCGACATGCACAGCAAGGACGCGCTCGCCGCGGGTGAGAGCGTCGAGCGGATCATCCAGCTCAGCGCCTGGGACGAGTCGCGGCACTTCTACACCGAGAAGGAACTCGCGGCGCTGGAGCTGACCGAGGCGGTGACCGTCCTGACGGACGGCTTCGTGCCCGACGAGGTGTACGCCAAGGCCGCCGAGCACTTCGAGGAGGCCGAGCTGGCGCAGTTGATCTCCGCGATCGCCGTGATCAACGCGTGGAACCGGTTCGGAGTGACCTTCCGCATGGCCCCGGGGCACTACGAGCCGGGACAGCACGGGTGACGGTGCGGACCCGGCTCCTCGACCGGGCGGTCGGGCAGGCCATGTCCACGCTCAGCGCGACCGCCAAGAAGGGCCTCGGCGACCCCGCCCTCGCCGAGCTCGTGGTGATCCGGGCCTCGCAGCTCAACCACTGCGCGTTCTGCCTGGACATGCATCTCACCCTCGCCAGGAAGTACGGCGTGAGCGAGCGGCAGCTCGACCTGCTGGCCGCCTGGGAGGAGGCCGAGGACGTCTTCAGCGAGCGGGAACGGGCCGCGCTCGCGCTGACCGAGGCGGTCACCGTCCTCACCGACGGGTTCGTGCCCGACGAGGTGTACGAGCGTGCCGCCGCGCACTTCGACGAGACCCGGCTCGCCCATCTCGTCGCGCTGATCGTCGCCATCAACAACTGGAACCGGGTGATGGTCACCCGGCGCATTCCACCAGGGGGCTACACACCGTGACCATGACCAAGGTCGAAGCCTTCGGCGCCCTGCACCGGCGCCAGGCACCCGGCGACCCGCTCGTCCTGCCCGGCCCGTGGGACGCCGCCAGTGCCCGTGTCTTCGTCGAGGCCGGGTTCCCGGCGCTCGCCACGCCCAGCGCGGGGGTCGCCGCCTCCCTCGGTTACGAGGACGGGCGGACCCCGGCCGAGGAGATGTTCGCGGCGGTCGCCCGGATCGTCCGGGCGGTCGACGTGCCGGTGTCGGCGGACATCGAGGGCGGGTACGGGCTGGCGCCGAAGGAACTGGTGGAGCGGCTGCTGGAGACGGGCGCCGTGGGCTGCAACCTCGAGGACTCCGAAGAGGGCGCCCTCAAGGACCCGCGACAGCACGCGGACTGGCTCGCCGAGGTACGGCACGCAGCCGCCGACCGGCTGTTCGTCAACGCCCGGATCGACACCTTCGTCCGGGAGGGCGGCGGCGCCGACCCCAAGCAGGCCGCCGAACGGGCCATCGAGCGGGCCGCGCTGTACGTCGCCGCGGGCGCCGACTGCGTGTATCCGATCGGCGCCCCCACCGACGTACTGCCGCTGCTGCGGTCCGGCATCCAGGGGCCGATCAATGTGCACGGCACGCCGACCGGCGGCCCCTCGCCCACCGAACTCGGTGAACTCGGGGCCACCCGCGTGACGTTCGGGCCGGGACTCCAGCGCGCGGCCGCTCAGGCGCTGCGCGAGATCGCGGCCGGCCTCACGAAGTGACCGTCAGGACAGCCACGCCTTCCACGTGGACTCGTGGCTGTCCACCCACTTCTTCGCCGCCTCCTCGGGCGACAGCTTCTGCTCGGCGATCATCAGGGAGACCTCGTTCTGGTCCTCGGTCGTCCACTTGAACTTCTTCAGCAGGGCGGCCGCCTCACCGCCGCCCTTCGCGAAGTCCGCGTTGAGGTACTTCTGCAGCGGGGTGTGCGGATAGGCGCAGGCGACCTTCTCCGGGTCCGCGTCGCAGCCCTCCTTGTACGCCGGCAGCTTCACCTCGGTCATCGGGACCTTCTCGAACAACCACTGCGGCTCGTACCAGTACGTCAGGAAGGGCTTCTTCTCCTTGGCGAACTGCTTGATCTGCGTGATCTGCGCGGCCTCCGAACCGGCGAACACCACCTGGTAGTTCAGGTCCAGGTTCTTCACCAGGGCCTTGTCGTTGGTGACGTAGGAGGGCGAGCCGTCCATGAGCTGGCCCTTGCCGCCGCTCTCCGCGGTGCGCAGCTGGTCGGCGTACTTGTTCAGGTTCTTCCAGTCGGTGACGTCCGGGTGCGCCTTGGCGAAGTACGTCGGGACGAACCAGCCGATGTGCCCGGTGACACCGAGGTCGCCGCCGTTCACGATCGTCTTCTTGTCCTTGACGTACCGCTGCTCCTCCTCCGGGTGCCCCCAGTCCTCCAGGATCGCGTCGACCCGGCCCTGGCTGAGCGCGTCCCAGGCGGGCACCTCGTCGATCTGGACGGTGTCGACGCGGTAGCCGAGCTCGTGCTCCAGCAGGTACTGGGCGACGGCCACGTTGGCCTGGGCGCCGACCCAGGACTGGACGGACAGGGTCACCGTCCTGGCGCCCTGCGCGTTGGCGAACGGCGACGCCTGCTTGGTCATGTCGGCGGCGCCGCAGCCGGTGAGCAGCAGCAGCGAGGACGCCCCGGCCACTACGGCAGTCGTACGAAGTCGCATGTCACGCTCCCTTCTTCGTGCGGCGCTGCGTGGGCTGGGTCACCCGGTCCAGCATCAGGCCGAGGCAGACGATCGCGGCGCCGGCCACCAGACCGGTCGCCAGGTCGCCCTGCGCGAGACCGAAGACGACGTCGTAGCCGAGCGCGCCACCGCCGACCAGGCCGCCGATGATGACGACGGCGAGGACCAGGACCACGCCCTGGTTGACGGCGAGCAGCAACGCCGGCCGGGCGAGCGGGAGCTGGACCTGGCGCAGTTGCTGCGCCGGGGTCGCGCCGAGCGAGCGGGACGATTCCAGGGCGGCCGGGTCGACCTGGCGCAGGCCCTGGGTGGTGATGCGGACGACGGCGGGCAGCGCGTAGACGACGGCCGCGGCGACCGCCGGGGCGCGGCCCACGCCGAACAGGGCGACGACCGGGATCAGGTACACGAACTGCGGCATCGTCTGGAAGACGTCCAGGACGGGACGCAGGAGGCGTTCGAAGCGGTCGCTGCGGGCCGCCGCGATGCCGGTGGCGAAGCCCAGGACGAGGGTGACGGCGACGGCCGCCAGCACCTGGGAGAGCGTGTCGAGCGACGGGCCCCACACGCCCAGGACACCGATCGCGGCCATGGCGAGCACGGCGGTCAGCGCGGTGCGCCAGGTGCCGATCAGCCAGGCGAGGGTGGCGACGATCAGCAGGAGCGACCACCAGGGCAGCCACTGCAGGCCGTCGCGCAGGGGGTTGAGGACCCAGGTGGTGAAGTGGGCCGCCCAGTCGGCGGTGCCGCCGATGACGGGGACGCCGGAGTAGAGGTGGGCGGTCATCCAGTCGACGGCGCGGTTGACCGGCTCGGCGATGTTCAGGGCCCAGGAGTCGGGCCAGTCGAGACGGCCCGCGAGACGTCCGGCGACGGCTACGGCCACGGCGCCGGCCAGGGTGTACACCCAGCGCGCCCGGCCGTTCGGCTGGGGCTCGTCGGCGAGGCCCTCCCCCGCCGCGCAGGTCACCCGGTCCAGGACGACGGCGAGCAGCACGATCGGGATGCCGGCCGCGAGCGCCGCGCCGACGTCGACCGAGGCCAGCGCCTGGTAGACGCGGTCACCGAGGCCGCCGGCGCCGATGACCGACGCGATGACCGCCATGGACAGCGCCATCATGATCGTCTGGTTGAGGCCGAGGAGCAGCTCCTTGCGGGCCAGCGGGATGCGGGCGGTCAGCAGGCGCTGCCGCGCGGTGGCGCCCAGCGACTCGACCGCCTCCAGCACCTCCTTGTCGGCGCCGCGCAGGCCGAGGGCGGTGAGGCGGGCCATCGGCGGGGCGGCGTAGACGACGGTGGCCAGCACGGCGGCGGGGACGCCCAGGCCGAAGACCAGCACGACGGGGAGGAGGTAGGCGTAGGCCGGGAGCACCTGCATGGTGTCCAGCACCGGGCGCAGGGCTCGGTCCATACGGTCGGACAGCCCGGCGGCGAGGCCCAGCAGCACGCCCACGACGACCGAGGCGAGGACCGCCACGACCATGAGCGCGAGGGTCTGCATGGTCGGGATCCACATGCCGAGGAACCCGCAGGCGAGGAACGCGAGGCCGGTACCTGCGGCGAGCCGCATGCCTGCGACGCGCCAGGCGATGAGGGAGGCGGCGGCGGTGACGCCGGCCCAGCCGGCGGCGAGCAGCACCAGGTACACGACGCGTACGCCGAGCACGATCGCGTTGCTGATGTGCCCGAAGAAGTAGAGGAACAGCGGGTGGCTGTCCCGGTTGTCGATGACCCAGTCGCTGGCCTTGCCGAGCGGCTCGGAGACGTCGACGGTCAGCGCGGCCGGCCAGCTGCCGCTGGCCCAGCGGGCGTCGGCCAGGGGCACGAGGATCGCCGCGGCGAGGGCGAGCAGCGCGAGCTTGCGCACCGCCGGGCGTTTGAGGACGCCGGGCAGGGCGAGCCGAGGGGCGGGAGCGGTGACGGTGGCCATCACGCCACCTCCTTGCTCTTTCCGGCCCCCGCCACGGCGCCCTGCTGCGTCCCCGCCACGACACCCAGGAGCTGTTCGTGGTCGACGACTCCCAGGCACCGTCCCTCGTCCACGACCCGGGCCGGGGCACCGGTGCGCGCCACCGCCTCGATCGCCTCGGACACCGTCGCGTCCGGCGCGAGAGCCGGGCCGTTGCCGGCCTCGTCCGCCGACGCGGGCCGCATGGCCGTACGCACGGTCATGACCTGTTCGCGCGGGACGTCGCGGACGAACTCGCGGACGTAGTCGTCGGCCGGGGAGCCGACGATGTCCTCGGGGGTGCCCAGCTGGACCACGCGGCCGTCCCGCATGAGCGCGATGCGGTCACCGAGCTTCAGGGCCTCGCTGAGGTCATGGGTGATGAAGACCATCGTGCGGCCCTCCTCGTGGTGCAGTCGGACGACCTCCTCCTGCATGTCCCGCCGGATCAGCGGGTCGAGCGCGCTGAACGGCTCGTCGAACAGCAGGACCTCGGGGTCCACCGCGAGCGCCCGCGCCAGGCCGACGCGCTGGCGCTGACCGCCGGAGAGCTGGCCCGGCCTGCGGTGCTCCATGCCTTCCAGGCCGACCTTGGCGACGACCTCGGCGGCCCGCTCACGGCGCTCCGCCTTGCCGACGCCCTGGATCTCCAGGCCGTAGGCCACGTTGTCCAGGACGGTGCGGTGCGGGAGCAGGCCGAAGTGCTGGAAGACCATCGCGGCGCGGTGGCGGCGCAGTTCGCGCAGCCGGGACCGGTCCATGGCGCGCACGTCCTCGCCGTCGATGGCGATGGTGCCCGCGGTCG
The DNA here is from genome assembly GCF_040612485.1 of Streptomyces sp. NPDC006385. Classification (NCBI taxonomy): domain Bacteria; kingdom Bacillati; phylum Actinomycetota; class Actinomycetes; order Kitasatosporales; family Streptomycetaceae; genus Streptomyces; species Streptomyces sp. NPDC006385. Next base: position 24,865 of record NZ_JBEXQG010000044.1, on the reverse strand, counting down.
GCTCGATCAGCCGGGTCAGGCAGCGCACCAGCGTGGACTTGCCGGAACCGGACAGGCCCATGACGACGAAGACCTCGCCCTTGCGGACGTCGAAGGAGACGTCTCTGACCGCCGCCGTGCAGCCGGTGCGGGCGCGCAGCTCGGCGGGGGCGAGCGCGGTCAGCTCCGGGTCGGCGGGGACCCGGTGTGCCTTGGGTCCGAAGACCTTCCACAGGCCCTCGACGGAGAAGACCGGCGTCTCGGTCGGGGGCTTGCGGGTCTCGGGCGTCGTGTTCTGAGGAGTCGTACTCATCACGCCTCACCTCCCATCAGATCCGCCGCCTTCTCCCCGACCATGAGGACCCCGATCATCGGGTTCACGGCCGTCATCGTCGGGAAGACGGAGGCGTCGGCGATTCGAATTCCGTCCAGGCCGCGGATCCGCAACTGCGGGTCCACCACGGCCAGTTCATCGTCGGCGGCCCCCATACGGCAGGTGCCCGCCGGGTGGTACACGGTGTGCGCGACCTTGCGGGCGTACTCGCTCAGCTCCTCGTCGCCCGTGACGTCGGGGCCGGGGCAGACCTCGCGCTTGAGCCAGCCGGCCAGCGGCTGCGTCTTCGCGATCTCACGGGCGATGCGGATGCCGTCGACGAGGGTGCGGCCGTCGTAGTCGTCCTCGTCGGTGAAGTAGCGGAAGTCGAGCGCGGGCTTCACGGACGGGTCGGCGCTGGTCAGGTACAGCCGGCCGCGGCTTTTCGGCTTGGGGATGTTCGGGGTCATCGAGACGCCGAACTCCGGGCGCTCGTAGCCCAGTCGCTCCGGGTTGTCCGTGAAGGGGATCTGGTAGAAGTGGAACATCAGGTCCGGGCCCTGCTGTTCGGGGTCGCGGCGGACGAACAGGCCCGCGTCGGAGTCCATCGCCGAGTTGTCGGGGATCGGGCCGTTCGTCTCCCAGACGATCACCGACTCGGGGTGGTCGAGCAGGTTCTCGCCGACGCCCGGCAGGTCGTGGACCACGGGTATGCCCAGCTCGGTGAGGTCCTCCTCGGGACCGATGCCGGAGTGCAGCAGCAGGCGGGGCGAGTCGACGGCGCCCGCGCACAGGACGACCTCGCGCCGGGCGCGGATCAGCAGTTCCTCGCCGTCCTTGGTGCGCACGTGCACGCCCTCGGCGCGGGTGCCGTTCAGCTCCAGCCGGTACGCCCAGGTCTCCAGCAGGAGGGTGAGGTTCTCGCGCTCGTCCATCACCGGGTGCAGATACGCCACCGACGCCGACGAGCGCTTGTTGTTCTCGGGGTGGTAGGCGAGGTCGAAGAAGCCGACGCCCTCGGTGAACGGCTGCTTGTTGAAGCCCTCGACACGCGGGACGCCGAGCGCGCCCTGGGCGGCGTCGACGAAGTCGCGGGCGATGGCGTTGCGGTCCTTGTCGTCGACCGGGACGATGTTGTTCTTCAGCCGGGCGTAGTACGCCTCCATCGGCACCGCGCCCCAGCCCTTGGCGCCGGCCGCCTCCCACTCGTCCCAGTCGGAGGGCAGCGGCTTGAAGGCGATCAGGGTGTTGTGGGAGGAGCAGCCGCCCAGGACGCGGGCGCGGCTGTGCCGGATGTGGGAGTTGCCGCGTGGCTGCTCGGTGGTGGGGTAGTCGTAGTCCAGCTCACCGCCGAGCAGGCCCATCCAGCGGCGCAGGGTCAGGACGTCGTCGCGGCCGACGTCGCTGGGGCCGCCCTCGATGACGGCGACGGTGACGTCCGGGTTCTCGGTGAGACGGGAGGCGATGACGGAGCCTGCGGTTCCGCCGCCTATGACGACGTAGTCGTAGACAGGGGTGTTCTCGGACATGTGGGGGTAACTCCAGGGGGCTTGCGAAGTCTTGCGGTCGGAGGCGGGAGGGGGACCGGTGCGGTTGCGGTCAGCCGACGAACCAGCGGACGGGCTTCGGGGCGAGGTTCTGGTAGACGTGCTTGGTCTCGCGGTACTCGGCGAGTCCGGCGGGGCCGAGTTCGCGGCCCACCCCGCTCTTGCCGAAGCCGCCCCACTCCGCCTGCGGGAGGTAGGGGTGGAAGTCGTTGATCCAGACGGTGCCGTGGCGCAGCCGCCCGGCGACGCGCCGGGCCCGGCCCGCGTCGGCGGTCCACACGGCGCCGGCGAGGCCGTACTCGGTGTCGTTGGCGAGGGCGACGGCCTCGTCCTCGGTGCGGAAGGTCTCGACGGTGAGGACGGGTCCGAAGACCTCCTCGCGTACGACCCTCATCTCGCGGTGGCAGTGGTCGAGGACGGTCGGCTCGTAGAAGTAGCCGCTCTCCGGCCGCTGAGGGGACGGCTCGGGCCGCTTGCCGCCGGAGCGCAGCACCGCGCCCTCCTTGAGCGCGGAGTCGACGTACGCCTCGACCTTCGCGCGCTGCTGCTCGGAGACGAGCGGGCCGCACTCGACGCCGTCGGCGGTGCCGCGGCCGAGGCGGATCCGCTGGGCGCGGCGGGCGAGTTCGGCGACGAAGCGGTCCCGGACGGACTCCTCGACGATGAGGCGGGCGCCGGCCGAGCAGACCTGGCCGCTGTGGATGAAGGCGGCGTTGAGGGCCTGGTCGACGGCGGTGTCGAAGGTCTCGTCGGTGGCGCAGGCGTCGGCGAAGACGACGTTGGGGTTCTTGCCGCCGAGTTCGAGGGCGACCTTCTTGACGGTGGGCGCCGCGGCCTGGGCCACCTTGGTGCCGCTGATCAGACCGCCGGTGAAGGAGACGAGGTCGACGTCGGGGTGCTCGGCGAGGCGGGCGCCCACGGAGTGGCCCGGGCCGGTGACGATGTTGGCGACGCCGGCCGGCAGGCCCGCCTCGACCAGCAGCTCGATCAGGGCGATCGTCGTCAGCGGGGTGATCTCGCTGGGCTTGACGACGAAGGTGTTCCCGGCGGCGAGGGCCGGGGCGATCTTCCAACTCGCCTGGAGCAGCGGGTAGTTCCACGGCGTGATCAGCGCGCACACGCCGACCGGCTCGTGGACGACGACGCTGTGGATGTCGGGCGAGCCCGCGTCGACGACCCGGCCCGGGGCCTCGCCGGCGACGAGGTCGGCGAAGTAGCGGAAGGCGTCGGCGACGCAGTCGATGTCGACCCGGCCCTCTTCGACGGTCTTGCCGGCGTCGCGGCTCTCCAGCAGGCCGAGCTCCTCGCGGTCGCGCACGAGCAGGTCGGCGACGCGGCGCAGCAGGGCGGCGCGCTCCGCGACGGGCGTGCGGGGCCATTCCCCCTGGCCGCCGTCGAAGGCGCGGTGGGCGGCCGCCACGGCCAGGTCGGTGTCCTTCTCGTCACCCTCCGCGACCACGGCGAAGGGCGTCGCGTCCGCGGGGTCGAGGATCTCGCGGGTGGCTCCGGAGACGGCCGCACGCCATTCCCCTCCCGCGTGGATGGTGCTGCGCGCCTGGAGTTCCGTTCGTTCCGCCATGATCGAGTGTTGCCTTCCGTTCCTGTTCAGAGCCCCTGTGTCACACACGTGTCACTCACGGGACCGGGTGCGCCTGCCCCCTGCCTCCGGATGCATGCGCGATCCGGGGCCGAAAGTGCGCTGTGTCACTGAACATGCGGACAAACCGGTCGAAACCGACTCGATCGGCGACGCGCAGCCACGCCCCTACGGCATCAAGGCGCCGGGAAGCCGACCGGCGGATCCTCCCCCACCCGCGCGAACCCATGGACTCCGGCGAAACATTTGACTAAAGTCAAAGAAATATGGAGCCAGTCTCAACGGAGCACGTGACGGCCTTCCGCCGCTTCAACCGTTACTTCACGCGCCGTATCGGCGTACTGGACGACCACTACCTAGGCCAGAACCGCCCGCTGGGCGAGGCCCGGCTGCTGTTCGAGATCTCCAAGTGCGCGGACGGCGTGTCCCTGCGCGAGCTCAGGAGCCGGCTCGGCCTGGACGCCGGGTATCTGAGCCGGATGGCCAAGGCCCTGGAGGCCCAGGGCATGGTCCGGCTGAGCGCGCACCCGCGGGACAACCGGCTGCGGATGATCGAGCTGACCGCGGCCGGGCGGGTGGAGGTCAAGGAGCAGAACCGGCGGGCGGGCGCGGCCGCCGCCGGGCTCCTCGAAGGACTCGGCGAACCGCAGCGCGCCGAACTGGTCCGGGCGATGGCCACCACGCAGCGTCTGCTGCGCCTCGCGGGCATCACCGTGGACCTCGTCGACGGCGCCGCACCGGAGGCCCGGGCCTGCCTGGACGCGTACGCCACCGACATCGACCAGCGGTTCCCCGAGGGATTCGACAAGAACGACCTCGTCCGGCCCGAGGAGGTGTCCGGCGACGCCGGCGCGTTCTTCGTCGCCCACGAGGAGGGCCGCCCCGTGGGCTGCGGGGCGCTACGGCGCCTCGAACCCGGCGTCGGTGAGATCCGCCATGTCTGGGTGCACCCCGACGCCCGCCGCCTCGGCCTCGCCCGCCGGCTGCTCGGCGCGCTCGAACAGGAGGCCGCCGCACGGCACTTCACCGTCGTCCGCCTCGACACGCACGCCGCGCTCACCGAGGCGCAGGCGATGTACCGGGCGTGCGGGTACGCGGAGATCCCGGCCTACGACGACCACGTCTACGCCAGCCACTGGTTCGAGAAGCGCCTGGCTCCCTGAGCGGTCCGCTCAGCTGAAGAACCACGCGACCACGAAGACCGTGCCGATGACGCAGAAGGCGACGCCGCCCGCGAGCAGACAGCCCGCACCGCCGATCCGGCCGGAGATCCTGGACATGAAGGGTTCCGGCGTGTGGCCCGGCGATTCCGGCTGTGGTGGAGGCACGACGGGTGCCGGGGTGGTGCGGGGCGCCGGGGGAGCCTGAGGGGACTGGGAGGACTGGGGGGCCTGAGGGGCCGGCGGGGTGGAGTGCGGTCTGTCGGCCCGTAGCAGCGCGTTCCCCAGCAGCCGGCCCCACACCGCCGGTGGCAGGTCGGGGACCTGGCCGTTCGCCGGTTCGACGATGCTCTGCCGGAGCCAGTTGCCCGTGGTGGGGTGGGGGTCGCGGCTCATGCGGTACAGCAGTTCCTGAAGTTGGCGCAGATGACGCTCGTCCCGGGCCAGCGGGGCGACGGCCCACCCGAACAGGTGAGCCGCCCGGGAGGCCCGGTCCGCCCCCGACCTGCCGTCCGCGCCGGGTCCGTGGGGCGTGAAGTACAGGCCGTTGTGCAGCACCTCCGCGCACAGCACGTGCCGCAGGTCCAGCGAGCGTGCCTGCACGCGGTGCGGTTCTCCCAGCACGTCCAGCAGCAACTCCAGGGACTCCGGCGGGAGTTCACCGGAGCGCAGTTCGTCCAGAAGCAGTTCGTCGGGCTGCCTGCGCAACTCCGCCAGCAGCACGCTCTGCCCCATGACGTCCCCGCGCCGATAGGCACGCAGGTCCTCGTGCAGGGCACGCGTGTCGGGGCCGCCCGGATCGATGACGAGCCGCTGGTGCGGCTGCGGAGGAGCGGTGGGGGGCGGGGGCAGGGGGGCCGCACTCAGGTGGGACGGCGGATAGGAGTCGGCGTACGGCTCGGGATGCCGGTCTTCCGCGTACGACTCCGCGTACGGCTCGGGATGCCGGTCTTCCGCGTACGACTCCGCGTACGGCTCGGGATGCCGGTCCGCGTACGGCTCCGGGTACGACTCCGGGTACGACTCCGGGTACGGCTCCGAGACGACCGCCGCTCGGGCCGGTTCCGCCGCTCGGGGCGGGGGCGCGAGGGTCGGGATCCTCGTGCCGGACGGGGGTGTGCCGTCGGTGCCGAGGATCTCCTTGAGCCGGGCGCGGCGCCGCTCCCAGTCCAGTGCCGCGCCGCCCCGGAACTCGTCGACCAGCTGCGGCACCCCGGCATCCGCCTCCGGGTGCGCGAGGACGTGCCGCACGAGCTCGGAGGCCGCCCACAGCTCGAACCTGGGGTTGGGCGGCCTGCCTCCCCTGACCCGGGCCAAGGGTCCGGACCCGCCGGTGTCCGGCTCCCAGCGCGGGACGGACGTGAGCCGCAGGGGACGGCTGTCCGCGCCGTCGTACGTGGCGAAGGTCCACTGCCGGTCCAGCCAGTGCCCGAAGAGAAGGAACAGCCCGAGGTAGACCACCGGCACCGTGCCATGGTCCGGCCAGCCGGGGTGTCTCCTGTCCTCCATCAGCAGCGAGATCCGCTGGGCCGGATCGCGCAGCCACTCCGCCGCGGTCAGGGTCAGCGCGTGATTGACCGACTGCAGTCGCTCCAGCATCTCCGGCAACCGCTTGAGCGCCAGCGCGTCGAGCTTCGCGCACTCGACCGCGTCCTGCTTGCCGGAGGCCGTCTCGGCCTTCTCCCGGCTGCCCCAGCCGCCGTACGCGAGCCCGAGGCACTGCCGCACCTTCAAGGTGCCGCGGTCACCGACCAGGACATGGCTGACCGTGCTGGGCCGGCCGCCCCGGTCGGTGGTGGGCCAGCGCTGGACGAGCAGGACGTCGCCGTCCCGGGAGAGCGTGCGCACGACGCTCGGCCGGGCCGCCGCCGCCCCGGACACCCACAGCAACGGGCCCAGTTCCCGGCCCAGTTCCCCGGCGCGCTCGGCGTCGCAGGAGTGGGCGACGGCGTTCATGCCGGTGCCCTGGCGGCCGTGGTTGCCGTCCCATCGGTAGACGACTTGATGCACCCGGCCCCGGTCCTGGAAGTCGTTCACTGAAGTTTCCCTCCCTCGGATCGCTCGGGCTCCCCGGGCCCTCCAGACCTCTCGAATTCCTCGGCGTCCCCGGCTTCCCCGGCCTCCCCGGCCTCCCCGGCCGCCTCGGCTTCCTCCCACGGCACCGCCTCCAGCGCGGGCGCCTCCCCCAGCGCCAGCGCCTCGGCGCCGCCCGGCACCTGGATCAGCCCGTGCATGGCGAGCAGCGCCAGCAGCGGCTCCAGCACCCGCCGGGGCCCCGCCCCGGCCGGATAGCGGCCGTGGTCCTCCTGGCCGCCGGTCGCCGAGGCGATGTGCAGCGTGCACCGGCGGATCGCGTCGAAGGGACGCAGCCACGCCTGGCCGGCGTGCCGGCGCAGCAGCCCGTACAGGTCCCGGCTCTCCTCGCGCACCAGCGCCGGGTCGAGGGAGGTGGCCGGTGGCCGGCTCAGCCACCGGTCGACGGGCGGCTGGAACCTGAGCAGGTCGGCCTTCCCGAGCACCATCGCGGCCGGCACGTCCAGGTACCCGCCGTTCTTGGGCAGCCGGTCCAGGACCGTGCCGAAGGCGAGGTCACCGTCCCGGTTCACCTCCACCCCCCAGCGTTCCCTGGCGTGGTCCAACTGGGGCAGCGGCAGGGCCAGTGCCGGGTCGACGACGAAGACCAGGGCGTCCACGCCGAGCAGGAACCGCAGCGCAGCGTCGGTCCGCACGAGGTCCTCGCCACCGAGGTCGAAGAACGCGACCGGGCGCACCTGCCCTCGCGCGTCGGTGATCAGCAGCGACTCCACGAAGCGGGCGAAGTCGTCCATGCCCAGCGCGGGCGTGTGGTCCAGGACCTGGCCCTCGCGCAGCGGCCGCACCCAGTCCCGTACGAACCGGGCGTGCTGCTCGGGGTTGACGGACTGCCACTTCAGGCCGAACGGCTCCAGTCCGCCGTCCGTGATCGCCGCGATCATCTGGGTCAGCAGATGGCTCTTGCCGGTGGAGGACTGGCCGACCATCGCGACGGTCAGCGGGCGGCCGTACGTCAGGTAGGGCACCGGGATGTAGTGCGCGGGGAACTCCGGGTCCGCGGTGCACTTCTGGACGGCGCCGCGCATGACGTCGGTCCGCCGCACGGGGTTGTTGATGCCCTTGAGGTCGAGCGGCTTGTACTGCATCCGGCTGTCGGTGACGAACAGTTGGGTGAGGTCGAGACGGATGGTCTCCAGGCAGTACGGGCAGAGCACCTCGCCGCCCGCCTGCTCGGACCCCGGCCCCCGTGGCGGCCGGGCGGCGGGCGCCTGCCGTTTGAGGCGCAGCGCCTCCTCGAACGCCTCGTGGTGCGGGCGGGTCTCGTCGGGCGGCACGGCGACCCGGACGCGGCGGGCGGCACCCGGCGCCACGAGGTCGAGCACCTGGGCGGGCGTCGGCCGGGCGGCGGCCCTCGGGGCGAAGGCGGCCCGCAGCGTCTGGTCGAGCTTGCGGTGGTCGGCGAGGTCGGCGGGCGGCCGGTCGGCGGGGCCGGGCCTCCCGGTCGCCAGCCGGTAGAGCACCTGGGCGGCGCTCCACACCGCGTCGCGCGGGTCGGCCGTCCCCTCGCCGGCGCGCTGCTCGGGCGGGCAGAAGGGCGACCGGCCCCACGGGCGCCGCGGCCGTCCGATCCGGGTCACCGATTCCAGGCCCCACAACTGGACCCTGGCTCCGTCCCACAGCACGGTGGCGGGCGAGACGCCGCGCGGCACCAGGCCCTGGCCCTCCAGCAGACACAGGGCCAGCATCAGGTCCCGGGTGAAGATCTCCTGGTCGGCCGCGCCCATCACATGGATCCGCGACACGGCCGAGCCGCGCGGCGGTTCGTACAGCAGGAACGGCTCGGCGGTGTCCAGCTCGTAGCCGATGAGCCTCGGGAAGAGGGCCGCGTACTCGGTGTCGCCCAGCACCTGGCCGAGGTGCACGGCGGTGCCCGCCTCGGTGTCCAGCAGGGCGCGCGCCGCCGGGTTCGCCGCGTCCTTGGCGCTCAGCCACACCTGCACGCACTGCTGTCCCTCGTCGTCGAGCACGGCCCTGCGCAGCAGTTGGGGCAGCAGCCGGTCGCGGCGGAACTCGCGGCCGACCCGGACCGGGGTGACGCGCCGCCGTCCCGAGGGCACGGTGAACGCGAGCTTGTCCGGAGGCGGCCCGCCCGAACCCGGCGGGCGGGCATGCGCGGTGCTGGTCACCGGCGGTCCTTTCGTTCGTACATGTGCGGGGGGACGTACGGGGACGGATGCGGCGGGCCGGGACGCGGAGTGCCGATCACCAGCGATCTCCGTCCCCTCGGTCGCGGTCTCCTCGGTCGCGGTCTCCTCGGTCGCGGTCTCCTCGGTCCTGGTCTCCTCGGTCGCCGTCCCCCAGGTCGCCGGAGCCCGACCAGTCGTCCGAAGCGAGCCAGTCGTCCGAGTCCGCCCGGTCGTACGGCTCGGTCGTCTCGCCCCGGTCGTACGGGTTCCTCGCCGCACCCCGGTCGGTCCCGTCGGGCGCCGAACCGTGCCGGGGCCGGACGGTGTGCACCACGCCCATCCGCAGCGGGGTGAGCCGCACCAGGCCGGCGTACCGGCCCGACGACGTCCACAGGACCTCCTCCGGGTGCACCGAACCGCTCGTCCGCCAGCACTTCTCGACCTCGTCGCGTACGGCCCCGGGCGCGAACCTGAGCCACACCGCGGCCGCCGGATCGCGGCTGAGCAGCGTGCCCTGCTCGGGCGTGGACAGCTGCACCACGGCCTGCCGGTCGGCCTCCGCGCCGACCAGTTCGGCCAGTCCGTACGGGTCGGTGCCGAGCAGGTTCGCCGAGGTGGCGCGAACGCGGCGCGGGGCGGCGAAGGGAGGCGGGGCCAGAACGCCGTTGTGCTGGAGGTGGTGGCGGGCCGTGGACAGCAGTTCACGCACCCGTTCCTCGGTGCGCCGGACGGCGCGGGCACCGGCCTGGCCGCGTTCGACGGCACCCCAGTAGTGCTTCATGGCTTCGAGGGCGGCGTCCGTCAGGTCGGCGGAGAGGGTGGCGACCAGCTCCGGTCCGCCCTCACCGCTCTCCCGCTCCAGCCAGCGCGGAGCCTCCTTGGGGCGGTGCCCCCAAGGGCTCTCGGCGTTCGCCGCCCGCCCCCGTTCCCCTTCCCGTTCCCGCTCCTTGTCCGCGCCCGGCTCCTCCCACGCGGCCCCGTCCCCGTCGTTCCACGCGTACACGTTCGCCCAGTCGCTCTCCTCGTCGTCGGCTCCGGTGTAGGAGTCCTCGGGTGCCACGTCCGGGTCGCTGGAGAGCCAGTCGTCCTCGGCCGGGGTCCCGGCACCGGCCGCGCCGAAGGCGCCGGACGCCCCGCTGGACGCGAGCCGCGCCGGCTCGGGGGCCGCCTCCGCCTCCGCCGCGGCCGCCGTCGCCCGCAGCATGCCGGCGACGGAACGGGCGGCGTCGGCGCAGTACAGACGTTCCTCGACGGCCCAGTGCTCGCGGACCGCCTCGGCCAGCAGGACGTCCAGGCCGTCAAGGGCCTTGCGCAGTACGGCGGTCGTGTGGCCCGGCGCCCAGGCGTCGGTCGCCGCCCGCCAGAGCCGGCGTACGGTCTCCACCGCGACGCCGGCCCCCAGCAGCAGGCCGATGGTGCCCAGCCAGACCGGGGGCTCGGTCGCGTAGCCCACTCCCGCCCCGGCCACGGCACCGCCGAACGCCGCGACCCGCGGAGCCACGGCCCAGCGTCCGGGACGTCCCGCGCCCCGCAGCCGGGCCGCCCCGAGCATCGCCATGCCGAGGAACAGCAGCGGCACGAGGGCCGCCAGCGCGAGGAACGGCCCCGCCCACAGCGCACCGAGCAGCCCCGCCCCGGCCGCCGCCGACGGACCGGCCACCGGCATCCCGGGCACGGCGGTGCCCGCCGCTCCCGCCGCTCCCGCCGTCTGCCGGGCCACGGCCTCGGCGGAGTGCGGGGCGAACTTCGGCAGCAGTGCCGAGCTCGGCAGCGGCTCCACCCGCCCGGCCAGTCCGGTGAAGCGCTGGGCCACGGAGCGCAGGGCGAGCCCCTGGCCCAGCAGTTTCAGGGCGAACTCCCGCAGCCCCTCACCGATCCGCTCGCCCATGCCCTCGGCCGACGGCACCCGCAGTCCGAGGGCCGCCAGCCGGGTCGCCGCCTCGGCGGCGGACGGTGCCGTGCCGCCGCCGCTGCGCAGGGCCGTCGCGACGAGGTCCCGGTAGCCGTCGAGCGACGTGCGCGCCTGCTCGACCTCCGCCTCGAACGCCTCCCGGCGGGAGGCTCGCAGCAGTCCGGGCAGGGTCCGCAGCCCGGCCAGGGCGTCGTCGGCGTAGTGCAGGGCGTCCGCGCAGGCGCGGTAGGCCTCGTCCGCGATGCCGCCGGGTTCGCGGTGCCCGAGGTCCCGGCCGCCCCGGCCGACCACCAGACCGCGCAGCGGCTCCGGCAGATCGGCTCCGGACGAGGCGGTCAGCAGCACGTCCGGCGCGAGGTCGTCGTCCGCGCCGGCGAACCGGGTGAGCGCGTCACGCCAGGCCCGGTCGCGCACCTCCGGCGGCAGGTCCTGCTCCAGCAGCCGTACGCCGGGCGCGGCGACGGCCTCGGGCAGCGACTGGACGCTGTCCAGCACGCTGAGGTAGACGTCCGGGACGGACAGCACGTCCACGAGGACGGCCAGCGCGTCCGGGTCGTCGGGTGCGGGCTGCTCCAGCGCGGTGCGGGCGGAGCGCAGATCGCCGACCCACAGCAGCCCGGTGCCCGAGGTCCGCAGCACCGAGGGCTTCAGCAGCCGCCGGTCGGGCTGGAAGTCCCCTTCCTCGCCGGCGAACGAGCCGGGGGCGCTGCCCACCAGCAGCACGAGCAGTCCGACCTCGCCCACCGCCCGGTAGCCGGTGAGCAGTTCGTACTGCACCTGGTGGTCGGTGAGGCCGGCCGGGGTGTCGACCACCAGGAACAGCGGGTCGTCGGGTTCCGCCAGCCCGGCCCGGCCCAGCTCCTGGGCGACGCGGGCCCGCAGGGCCGACGGGTTGTCCAGCGCCGCCGCCCCGGCCCGCAGGTCCAGGTGGATGACGGTGCGGAAGGACTGAGGCATGCTCACTGCGCGTCACCGTCCCAGGGGGCGCGACGGCCGGTACCGCCCGATTCACCGTCGTCCCACGGCGCGCGTCGTCGACCCCCCTGCCGGTCGGGGTCCTCCCCGCCACGGCGGTCGTCCGGATCGGGATCGTCGTAGTCGTCGCGACGACGGTCGCCACCGCGCCCGTCATACTCCTCACGGCCGCCGCGATCCCCGCGATCCCCGCGATCGCGGTACTCGTCGTACCGACCACCCGCACGGGCCCCGGCCTCACCGTCACGGCGAGAGCCCCAGCCGTCCCCGTCCTCCCCATCCCCCGCACCGCGTTCGCCACCCGACGACCTGCCGTGACCGCCGTACTGGCTGTCGTAGTCGTCGTCACGCGTCCTGGCGCGCGGTGTGACCGGGCCGGTGCCCCAGTCGTCATCGTCGGGCGCCGGGCGCCGGGGTGCCGGGAAGCCCTCGCGGGTGCGTGGGTCGGTGGGGGTGCCGCCGCGGACGTGCTCCAGCAGGGTGCGCAGGGTCGGCTGGACGGCGCGCTGGTCGCCGAACTCGGTGTCCAGGGCGGCGGGGAGGGTCTCCGCCCAGAACTCCCACAGCGGGCGCACCCAGCCCTCGACCCGCTCACCGTCCCGTTCCCGGCGCTCCGCCAGCAGCTCCAGCTGACGCGGGGCGACCTTCTCGACCAGGTCGACGAACAGCGGATGCGGTTCGCTGCCGGTCCGGGCGAGGCCGAGCGGCTGAGCCCCCATCAGCTCGCGGCAGTAGTCCTCGACGATCCGCTCGTCGTCCAGGACCGTCCAGCGTTCGTACGACCGCAGCAGCTCGGCCCAACTGGACACGCCGCCGGGGTAGTCCCCGAGCCGCAGCCGCACGCCGGGAACGTGCGCGTCCTTCTCGGGGTGCAGCCGCAGTCGGATCCGGTCCGGGGAGGCCGGGTCGCCGTCCACCACGTCCACCTGGCCGTTCCACATGCAGCACAGCAGGCGGTGCAGGATGACGCGCCGGTCCTCCTCCCCGCTGACCATCCAGCTGTCCCGCCAGCCGAGCCGCTGCCGCCACCGCAGCACGTCCTGGGCCTGCTCGTTGTCCTTGGCGCGGGCCCACTGGCGCAGCACCTTGCGGGCCTCGGGCACCTGGGTGAGGCTCATCTCGCTGCGGAAGAGGACCACGGTGATCGAGTCGCTCTCCACGCCCCGGTACTCCACGGAGTTCTTCGCGTCCGCGGGCAGCCGCAGCGTCTTGCCGAGGAACTCCTGCACCTCCTCCACGGCCTGCACCCGGGGATGGGTCACCAGGACCCGCAGCAGTCCGGTGCCCTCGGGGGTGAACCCGACCGGCAGCAGTCCGGTCAGCTTGCGGCCGAACAGGTCGAGCGCCTCCTTGCTGACCTGGTCCTTGGCGTCCGCGTCGCCCGCCGCCGCGGCCAGCAGGGTGCCCATGGACGGCAGCAGCGGCCGCTCCTCCAGATGCGCCCCGCTCTCCGCGAACAGGCGGGTGATCCGGGCCTCCAGCCGGCCCTTGACCCTGGCCACCGCGCCCTCCGGGTCGCGCCGGCTCATCGCGTGGACCTGGCGCCAGGTGTCCCCGTCGACCAGCTTGAGCAGCAGCGCCGCCTCGTCGTCGTTCTCGCGCAGCCCCTCCCGGCGGACCAGCCGGACGACCACGTCCTCGTAGAAGTGGTTGAGGGTGCGCTGCGGCGGCAGCAGATACGAGATGCCCGTGCGGTCCTCGTACAGTTCGTGGGCCTTCTGCTGGGCGGTCTTGTTCTCCTGGTCGCTGTGCCTGCGGAAGGCGTTCACCAGCCGCCCGAGGTCGGTCCCGGCCGCGTCGGCCTGCGGCTGCCAGTGCTGCTGCTGGTCGCGCCATGCCTCGTGCCAGATCATGCGGGAGCGCCACTGGTACCAGGCGTCCTGCTCCTGGAGGGCCGCCTGCACGTCGTCGTCGCCCCAGCGGGCCGGGGCGAGGCCGCCCAGCTGCCCCTTGATGCGGGGGATCTTGGGCGGCTGCTCGGTCAACCCGGACGGGCGCTGCGGGTTGCGGGCGCGGGCGTCCAGCATGCCGAGGAAGCCGAGCCGGGCGATGGGCTCGTCGCTGTCCGGGACGCCCCTGACGATGCGTTCGGCGAGGAAGGGGTCCACGGTCTGGAGCAGCTTCTCGACGGCGGGACGCGGGGCGAACCGGTCGGCCATGGCGATGGCCGCGCGCTCCGCCTGGCCGCGCAGGTCGGCCAGCAGCCGCTGCATGTCCGCGATGCGTTCGCCGAGCGCCTGCTCGATGTTCCTGCCGCCGCGCGGCAGCGGATCGGGCTCGGGCACCGGCAACTGCTCGCGTTCCCAGAGTTCTTCGAGGTGGGAGTCGGCGAACAGCTGCCGGATCATCGGCACCGCCTCGTCCCGCAGCCCCGCACGCGGCTGTTCCACGAGATCCGTGACCGCCAGCCGCAGCAGCCGGCCGGCCACCAGATCGGCGAGCTGGTCCATGGGCGCGGTCATGGAGGCGACCAGGCTGGTGGAGACGCCCTGCCGGCCGATCCCGGTCGGGGACACCGCGCTGCGCTGCACGCCCCGGTTGATGAAGCTCGCGGCGAAGGTCTGGTAGTCGTCGTCGGCCGCCATCTTCCGGCCCTGTGAGCGGCCGTCGCCCAGCTCGGTGCCGATCAGCGACATCACCAGCGAGACGATGGAGCGGCGCAGGTCGTCCGGGCGGATGCCGGCGGTCGGGCTGAACAGGAAGGCCGTCGGCAGGATGCCGGTGCGCAGCCGGATCGGGGTGTAGCCCGGGTAGCGGATGCCGAGCCCGAGCTCCTGGTCGAGATCGCCGATCTCGTGGCCCTCCGACGGCGCGTTCTGCGTGTCCACCAGCCGGAACAGGTCGACCAGTGCTCGGGCGGCGTTGAGCTCCGCCTCGCGCCCGCCGCCGGTGGCGGCGCCGAACGAGGACGGCATGACGACCAGCGGGTAGATCTTGACGCCGTCGAAGCGGCGCAGCTGGAAGGCGTGGTTGATGAGGTGCAGGTAGTCCAGGAAGATGCCGGCGCCGGTGCCGCCGGCCACCGAGAAGGCGACGAACACGTCGCAGCCGTTGACCTTGCCGCCGCCGAGTTCGCTCAGCTCGCCCGCCGACTTGGCGATGGCGTCGATCGCCTGGAGAAGCGGTTCCAGGACGGGGCCGAGTCCGTGCCGGAGGGTGGCGAACAGGGCCGCCCGTCCCACGGTCGGCAGTTGGCCCGCGCCGGCGTGCAGCGGGGTGACCTTGGGCTCGTCGACGCGCGGCGGCAGCCAGTCGGCGACCTCGTCGCGCAGCACCGCCCGCAGCATCTTGGTCACTTCCGGGGAGGCGTCGAAGTTCGGCAGCAGGTTGTGGGTGGCCCGGGACGTGCGGGCGTACGCGGCCCGCAGGGACGGGTCCACGTTGAACTGCGGCAGCCGTTGCAGGTCGTTCTCGCTGTAGTCGGCGTACACGAACTGGAGGCAGTCGGGCAGTTGGAACGGGGCGTGCCCGCTCTGCCGGCTGAGCGCCATGCCGTCCGGGCCGCACAGTTCGGCGCGCAGTCTGCGTTCCAGCTCGGCACCGACCAGACCGCCGGTGCCGCCCAGGCCGACGAAGAGCATCGGCTGGAAGATCTTCATGGGTTCCTCCCCGCTTCACGGCCGGCGCGGCCGCAGGTTCGTGCTCGGTACGTCCGTGGATTGCGCGTCACAGGTACGAGGTGAAGGGGCTGTCGTTCCCGCTCTCGCCGGGCCCCGCCGGGGAGCCGGCGCCGACCGTGGCCCCGGCGGTGGGCGGCCGTCGGCGGCCCTGCCGGCCCGGCCGGGTGTCCTCGCCGAGGGCGAGGCTCAGCGTGTCCGTGAGCTGGACCCGGCCGCTCGCGGGCAGCGGGATCCGGCCGCTGCCCTGCTTGCGCAGCACCGCTCCGCCGTCGCGGCTGCGCTGGACGGCGTACTGGCCGTGGGGGCGCCGTTCGATGCGCGGGCTGCGATGGGCCTCGACGACGGTGAACTCGTACCACTGCTTGCTGTTGCCGTGCCCTGCCGGGTGCTCGTTGAGGACCCGGCCGTCCTCCGAGACGAGCTGGAGCATCAGGCCGTACGGGTCCTTTCGGCGGTGGCGCACCCGCCGCCAGGCGACGAGGGCCGCGGCGGCCAGGGCGATCAGGGCCGCGCCGGAGACGAACGCCCACCAGTACTTCTCCCAGATCCCGGGCTCGGGCGTGACCCGCACCGAGAGCGGCGCCCGTACCAGGGTGCGGTCGTCGTCGGTGGTGTCGGCGACGGTGACGGTGCCGGCGAGGTCCAGTCCGTCGTCGCCGAGGCGGTCGCCGAAGACGCCCGCGGGGGCTACCTCGACCGTCACCTTCCGGGTACCGGACTCGCCGGGCTTCAGCGTGATCTCGGCGGGGTCGACGGAGAGCAGCCCGTCCCGCACGTCGGCGACGGACAGCTTCAGGGTGTGCGCCGTGTCGGTGGTGTTGCGCAGGGAGAGGGTGCCGGTGACCGTGCCGCCGGGGCTGGTGTCCGCGCCGGGCAGGTCGAGCGCGGCGGTGACGGGCAGTTCGCCGGGCGCGACCACGCTGTCCTCGTCGCGGGTGTCGGCGCGCAGCCCCGAGGCCGTCAGGGTGGCGCTCGCCTTGAGCGCTCCGTCGGCGTCCCGCGGGACGGTCACGGTGCCGGTGAAGGAGCCGTCGCCGGCCTCGGGGTCGGGCCCCTTGCCGCCGTCGGCGAGGTCGATCGCCAGGGGGGAGAAGCCGTCCCCGGTCAGTTCACCGCGGACGCGCAGCCCCTCGTAGTCGCGCGGGTCCTCGATCTCGTAGCCCTCACGCGTCTGCAACCGCATCGTCACCGTGACCTTCTCGCCGGCCTGCGGCGAGGGCGGGTCCATGGTGATGGCGCCGCGCAGCTCGCCCTGCCACAGCACGCTGACGGCGACGGGCAGCGAGCGGTGGCCTTCGGGGGCCTCGGCCTTCACCTTCCAGGTGCCGGGCAGCGGGTCGACGATCTTCAGCGCCTCGACGGTTCCGGTGCCGCCCGCCAGCTCGAAGCGGGACTTCTTGAACGTCCCGGTGGTGGTGGGGACCGGGTCGCCCGCCGGGTCGATGTAGGTGATCTTCACCTCGGGGTCGCCCTTGTCGACGACGATGCTGCCCACGGTCGCCAGCGGGGAGATGCCGATCTCCAGGGTGGCCGGCGGCCGCTTGCTGGGTCCTTCCTCGTGGCGCAGGCAGTGGGCGGCGGCGAAGATCTTCTCCAGCGTGGTGCCGACGTCCTTGGCCCCGGAGACCTTGTGGGCCTTCGGGGTGGCGGAGGGCAGTTTGACACAGCCCTTCTGGTAGCCGCCGGCGGCGATCTGGTCGAGCTGCTTCTTGTCCGGGTCGGGGCCGAAGCCCAGCGGCCAGATCTGGACGTTGTGCGCGGCGGCGTCCTTCAGCGCCTCCTTCAACTGCCGTTCGCCCTCGGCCTTGCGGTGCGCCGGATCGCCGTACTTGGGGCTGTCCTCGACGTCCATCCGGCCGTCGGTCAGCAGGAACAGCACCCGGGGTTCCGAGGCGTCGGAGCCGTCGGTCAGGTCGTGCACGCCCTGCCGGATCGCGCTGGGCAGGTCGGTGCCGGTGCCCTCGCCCTCCTTGCGGCTGCGCAGCTTGTCGACGCACTTGGCGACCGTCTCGCGGCCCGCCGCGTCCAGTGTGGTGCGCGGGCACACCGGGTCCACCGCGCGCTGGTCCTCGTCCTCGGCGGCGGCGAAGCCGAAGACGGTGACATGCGAGGACGACGAGACGTCGCCGAGCGCGATCCGTTTGGCGGCGGCCTTCTCGGCCTTCATGTCCGCGGGCGCGAGGCTGGCGGACTGGTCCACGGCCACCGCGTAGTTGACCGCCGGGAACGGGGGTGTGGAGTCCGCCGCGGGCATCGGATCCTGACCGGCCGGTGCCAACAGGGACACGAACACCGCGGTGCCGCCCAGTGTCGAGGCGGCGGCGCGGCGCACCCGGGGCCTTCCTGTCTGCCGTCTTCCCGTGACTCTTCCCACGGCCGTCCCCTTGGTCTTGGTGAAGTTGGTGCTGGCGGTTCGTGCTTGAGGCTCGTGCTTGAGGTTCGTGCTGAAGTCCGTGCCGGTGGCTCGTGCTTCGCGTGTGGCGTGTAGGTGGTGACGCGTCGGGCGTCCCGCCTGGTGCGTGCCGGTGTCATGTGCGGTGGTGCGTTGGCGCGCGTGCGGTGGTGCGCCCGTGCCACGCGCGCCGTCCGGGTCAACCGGCGGTCAGTCCCCAGACCACGGCCAGCGCCGCCGACGGGGCGAGCGAGGCCACTCCCCAGCGGATGGCCCGGTACTTGGCGGACAGGATCGAGCTGACGTCCACGGCCTGGACGAGGAGCCACCTGGCCGGATCGCGTCCGGCCTCGCTGACCCGGGCGGACAGCCCCACGAGGTCGTCCTGGGCCAGCAGGTCGCCGAAGTACGTCACCCCGGCCCCGCCACGGACCGTGCCGGTGCGTGGCATCAGCGCCCCGACCAGCGCGGCCACCGCGACGGCCCAGAGCACCCCGGACAGGACCAGCGTCACGTCGGCCGGCCCGTCCCAGGCGGGAGTGCCGCGCCACCCGGCCAGGAAGGCGGGCAGCGCGAGCGTCCCCGACAGCAGCACGGCCGCCTTGGAGTCGGCGCGGCCGAGGTCCTCGCGGACCGTGGTCAGCAGCCGCTCGGCGATGCGCTCCCCCGCCCGGTCGTGACAGTGCTGACCCCCGTCCGGCACGGGCACGACCGGGTCGGGGGAAGTTGGTGCCGCGCCGTCAGCGGTCATCGATCCTCCTCCGCCCAGGACCATCCGTCGTCCTCGGCACGTCTGCGGCGACGCGGCCGCTCCCACTCCCGCTCGTCGTCCGGGTAGTAGGGCTCCGGCCGGTAGGTCCGGGGCCGGTCGCCGGAGCGCGACCCATCCTCGTGGTCGTGGTCCGGGACCGGTCCCGCCGCGTTGAGCTCCGGCCGACGGGGCAGCCGCCGCGCTCCGGCACGACGGTCGTCGTGGTCGCCGTCGTCGTCCGGGTGGTACGGCTCGGACCGGTAGGTCCGGGGCCGGTCGTCACGGGCGCGCGGCTCGTCGTAGGCGGCGTCGTCACGCGGGTAGGACGGCTCGGGCCGGTGGGCCGGGCGCCGGGCAGGGGCACGCCGGTCGTCGTGGTCGCGGTCGTCCGCCGCGTAGGGCTCCGCGCGGCGCCGGGTGCGGGGGCCCGGTTCGTCGTACGCGATCTCGTCCCGCGGGTACGGCTCGTCGCGGTCGCGTCCCCGCCCGCCGGAACCGTGCCGGTCGGCCCCGCCCCGGTCGGGCGCCGCCCGGTGCGGCGGCCGCCTGGGGGGTTCGTCCGCCGCCCAGTCCGGGTTGAAGGGCCGGTCGGCGGACGCCTCCAGCTCCCGGGGCCGGCGTGCGGGCACCGTCCCGATGGGGCCCACCATGGGCCGCCCGTCGCCCTGGTTGAGGAGGTTCAGTACCTGCGTCTCCACGTCCACGGTGGCGAGCTCGCCGCGGGCGGCCATGGCGAAGAGTCGTGCGACCCGGTCCTTCTCGTCCTGCCGTCCCTCCTGGCGGATCTTCTCCAGGAAGTCCTTGGCCCCCTCGGGATCGGCCGCCAGCATGAAGCTGAGCTGCTCCAGCTCCCCGCCCTGCAGCATGCGCCGGTACGACTCCTGCCGCAGCCTGATCACCCTGGCCTGCGCGTGGGCGTCCCGTTCCTCGTCGGCGTGCTCGATGGTCCGGTCGTCCACCCGCAGCCGCACGTACAGCCGCACGCGCAGGCCGAGTTCGGACCCCAGGTCGGCCCAGCGGCCGCCGGCGCACTCCCGGGTGATGGCCCGGTTCGCCTGCTCGGCCTCGGTCACCCGGTAGCTGGTGGTGACCTCACGCAGCCGTTCCAGCACCGGCGAGGTGAGCCGGCCCGCGACGTCGGTGACGACCTCCAGGGCGGCCAGATGGGGGTCGGTCACGGACCACTCGATGTCCACCTCGGCCTTGAAGAAGGTGGTGCCGCCGGCGGCGGGCAGTTCCATCTGGAGCGGGGTCACATAGGTGCCGAGCGCGATCTCGCAGATGCTGTGCGGCCGGGCCAGCACCGGCTTGTCGACGTGCTGGACGCCGGAGGCCCTTTTCACGGTGTAGCCGCCGTTCCGGTAGAACTGCACCAGCGCCGAGCGGGGACTCACCCTCGGGAACCCGTCCGCCGGCGTGCCGAAGTCCCGTAGGAACGGGCCCGCGGGGCCCACCGGTTCGGTGCTCGCCGCGCCGGCCGCCTGGTCCTCGTTCTCAGCCATACCTCTCCTCCTCGCGCGTCCTTTCCCGACGCGTCCTGTCCTGGCGCGGCCCTGCCTGGCGCGGCCTGTCCTCCGGTTCGACGGCGAGCCACCACAGGTCGCGCGCCTTCGGTTCGGGGAGCGGCTTCTCCGGGTCCTTCATCATTCGGCGCAGCAGCCAGTCCAGCCGCCGCCGGTCGTGCTCCTCCGTGGCCAGCGCGGGCAGCAGCGCCGCCAGCCCCGGCCGGGTCCACTCGGTGCCGTCCTTGCGCACGGCCGAACGCAGCAGTTCCTCCAGCGCGTCCAGCGCCACGTCCTTCGACCGCGCGGTGTTCAGCGCGGTCCACATCAGGTCCGCCATCGGCTCGACGAGTTCGGGCCGGATCGCGGCGAGGGCGAGCGCCAGCGGCCAGTCCCCGCAGTTCCCCCACAGCGAGTCGCAGTCGTCCAGCAGGGAGTCGGGGTCCATCAGCAGTTCGTCCACCGTCGTCAGGGCGCTGCGGACGGTGGCCGCCAGACCCAGGTCCTGGTACGGCTCGCGCTTGTGGTGGGTCCACTCGGCCATCCGCGCCAGCACCTCCCCGGCGTCCGGGAGCACCAGCAGCCGTACGACGTTGTGGGAGGCGACCGAGACCAGTTCCCCCTCGTCGCGGACCCCGATCCGGGCCAGCGCGTCCAGGGTGTCGTCCGTCGTGGCCGCGGCGTTGCCGTAGCCGAGCGCCCACGCCGCGGTCCAGCGCTGCGACGCGGTGCCCTTCCTGCTCCAGTCGCCGATCAGCCTGTGCACCGTCCTGCGGTGCGAGTCGTGGCCGGCCGCCTGGTCCAGCGTGGTGGCCGCGAAGATCAGCCGGCGGTTCGCGGTCGACTCGGCGAGCGGCCGGACCAGCTCGGTGTAGCCGTGGTCGAAGTCGCGCACACACAGCTCCCCGGCGGCGACCGCCGCACGCATCCACACCTGGGAGCGCGGATCGTCGGCCAGTTGCCGCAGCCAGCGCACGACCGGCGCCCGCACCGGGAAGTGCCGGTCCCACAGCTCGGTCAGCACCGCGGACGGCAGGGCGGAGCCCCGGTAGAAGACCAGCCGGGCGGGCACGTCGTGCCCCTCCACCTCGACCTTGCCGTCGGTCAGCGCGGCGCGGGAGAGCGCCACGTCGGCCTCCGGGTCGTCGCAGAACAGCGGGCGGGCCGGGGTGGTGTCGGGGTCGGACTGGACCGACAGTTCCCAGGTGAGCAGGTGGGCGGCGGTGGCCACGGCGCTGTGCGAGGCCCCGCCCAGCACGGCGAGCGCGATCCGGAAGGCCACCGGGTGGAACAGCGTCGCCGTCCCCGACCGCACCGCACCCCGGTCCGCCCGCTCCGGCTGGGCGGGGAGCGCGGTCAGCGCCCGGTCCACTCCGGCGAACCACTCCTGGGCCTGCTCGGCGGCGATGCTGCGGCAGCCGGACAGCAGATCGTCGTAGGAGACGTCCCCGAGCACATGACCGGCCAGCAGAGAGGCGAGCAACTCGGCCTCGGCGGGGCGCAGATCGTCCAGCCCGACCGCGTCCGTGACCTCCTCCCCGCCCGCGAGGTCCTCCGCGCGGGCCAGCAGGTCCTCCAGCGGCGTGTCCTCGTCGCGTTCCCCGGCGCGTTCCCCGGCGACGCGCTCCTCCAGCCGCTCGCGCAGCCGGGTGGCGAGCAGTTCGTCGGTGGGCGCGGGCGGGCACAGCATGCCGTAGCGCCCGGCCAGCAGCGGGTTGGCCGCCGAGCCGACGGTGACGACGATCACCGCGAACGCCTCGCGGCGGGCCAGGGCGGCGGCGAGTTCGTCCAGGTCCATCTCGTCCGGGGGCAGCGCGCCGGGCCGGTCGAGGGAGAGCTCCAGCAGATGGCCGGTGCCGTGCCAGGTCTGGCCGCCCTCGTCGTCGAGCGTCTCGGCCAACTGCCGTACCCCGCCGTCGGAGTCGACGCGGCGAACGCGTGCGACGGGCGCCGCGTCCGTGCCGTTCGCCGTGGCGGCGGTGACCTCGTCGAGGAGAGAGAGCGCCGTACTCGTGCGTCCCGTACCGGGTGCGGCACCGAGGACGAGCAGGCGCCGGGCGCGCAGCGCGTTGCGCAGCCGTACGTACCCCTCCGGCTCCACGTGCGCCCGGCGCAGCCTGCGCAGCTCCTCCTCCGGGACGGGCCCGCTGCGCATGCCGGCGCCGGGGCGCCGGGAGCCCAGCAGCAGGTTGATGTTGTCGCCGATGTGGGCGCGGTTGAAGTACGAGCGGTCGAAGCGGTTCAGGTCGCCGCCGACGTCGAACAGCAGCCGGGTGGCCCGGCGGGTGCGCGCGGCGGCGGCGAGATCGGTGGGCCCCTCCTCGCCCTCGTCCTCGGCGAGAGGGTCACGGGTGTAGGCCTTGAACCGCCCGGCGGCGCGCTCCCGTTCCTTCTCCTTCTCC
This sequence comes from Streptomyces sp. NPDC006385, assembly GCF_040612485.1. Classification (NCBI taxonomy): domain Bacteria; kingdom Bacillati; phylum Actinomycetota; class Actinomycetes; order Kitasatosporales; family Streptomycetaceae; genus Streptomyces; species Streptomyces sp. NPDC006385. Next base: position 2,495 of record NZ_JBEXQG010000044.1, on the reverse strand, counting down.
GCCTCCTCGTCGTCGGCGGACTTCTCGTCGTCGGACCTGCCCTCGTCGTCCTCGCGCTTGTCCTCCCGGTCCTGCCTCTTGTCGTCCCCGGCCCTCCTGCCGTCGCCGGCTTTCCTGCCGTCCCCGGCCTTCTTGCCGTCGTCGGACGACGGTCCCCCGCTCGGCTCCTCGACGGCGTCGCCGCCACCGCCGCCCGCCCGCTCGTCGTCACTCACCCGGCTCAGCCCTTCCTGTTCCCGGCGCCGGGGTCGGTGGTCCGGCCGATGTGGACGTTCCCCAGGTACGTGTTGTCGTGGTTGTGGTTCACGTCGCCGTCGCGCACCTGGTAGGTGATGCCGGGACGGGCGGGCCGGTGACCGGACATGGTGTCGCCCACGACCTGGTACGCCTCGTCGCCGTCGCCCTCGTCGTCGAACGCCTCGCCGCGTTCCTCCTGGTACGCGCCGCCGGCGGGCGCGGAACCGGCGGCGGACGAAGGCGCCTGCGCGGCCTCGGGGATCTCCGGAGCGGGCCGCCCGGGCAGGTGGAACCAGGCGGTGACCTCTCCCTCCTTGAGCTCCAGCCGGGCCGGGGCGTAGTGCGCGGGTTCGATGAACTTTCCGCCGGCGCTGACCACGTCCTCGTACAGGGACTGGGAGGTCACCAGCACGAGGTCGGCCTTCTCGGCGTCGAGGAGTCGCCGGGCGACGGAGGAGTCGGCCAGTCGGCAGGCGAGGTCGACGGCGCGTCCACTGATGCCCTGGCCGTCGCGCCGGACCGGGCCGACGTGCATGCCGATGCGCAGCCCGAGGGGTACGGCCAGATCACGGTTCTCGTCCCGCAGCTTCTCGTGCACCTCGACCAGCCACAGACCGAGCAGCCGGCTCGCCGCGATCCGGCCCGGCACCGACACCAGCACGCCGTCGCCGCGGTCCTCCAGGTGCACGGCGTCGCGCGCCACCTTGGCGTGGGTGAAGGCCGTCTGCAGCACCCGGTAGATCCGGGCGCGCATGCGCGGCTTGTCCACGTCGTCGTATGCGCCGGAACGTCTGGCGTCGACGCTGATCACCAACTCGTAGTGCGCTTCGGTGAGTTCCGGAGCGTCGTGGTTCACCCGTGCCCCCTGCGTGGTCTGTTCGCTTACGGAAGAGATGGTTCGTCCTGCCGGTGAGGTGGTCCGCGGAGGTGGCCGGGGCGCTGGGCGACCGCAGTGGTCCGCGGAGGGCCGACCCCTCAAGGGTCGGGCCGAGGACGAGAGGCGTCTGTAGCCGTTTACACACGGCGAGGCGTGGGTCTACTCCTGATGACCGTCCGCGAGGAGAGCGAGGAGCGCGGGGTCGAGGATCTCCACCATCCGGTTGCCGGTGCGCACGATGTTCTGGGTGCGCAGCAGCCGCAGGGCCTTGGCGACGGCTTCGCGGGTGGCCCCTATCGTGGCGGCCAGCTCGTCCTGGGCCAGTTGGACGACGGGGCCGGAGACCGCGAGGCCGCTCGACGGGCCGCTCGCGTCCGAGGGGGCGTAGGGGCCGGAGGGATCGGCGCCGGACAGCTCGACGAGCCGGCCGGCCAGGCGCTGGAGCACGGTGAGCGAGGCGAGCGCGGACCGCTCCTGGTCGGCGCTGCGGAGTCGGGAGGTGAGCTGGCGTATCACCAGACCGCTGACCCGGGGGTGCAGGGCGAGAAAGCGACGGAACGCGTCCCCGGATATGACCTGGGCCTCTATGGAGCCCAGCGCGCGCACGGTGGCGCTGCGCGGGTGCTGGTCCAACGCGGCCATCTCACCGAGCAGTTCGCCCGGGCCGCGCAGGCCGAGTATCAGCCGGGTGGCTCCACGGTCGGTCGCCACGGACACGGTCACCCACCCCCGAATGATGATCACGACGTGACTGGATCGGTCACCCTCGGTGAGGAGATGGGCGTCGGCCGGGTAGCGCTTCCGATTGCCGAGCCCCATGACGCTCTCGCGCTCCTGGGGAGTCAGCGTGTGCGCGAACGCCAGCTCATTTCCGAGCAGCCCCATGGCCAGCCCCCCGCCGCAGTCCGGACGCCTGGAGTTTCGATGGGTGTTGATGGTGGCAGGGCGCACGTTCGGGCCGAGCGGATTGCGCCATACCAGGGGTACTGGCCGGTAGTTGCGGAATGCCAGGTTGGTCGCCCCTTGACCAGGCACCGCCGCCGCATCCCGCCCCTCGGCCACCACGGCAGGTGGTGCGCGTCACACCCGTACCCGAAGGACCGACCTGAGGTCAGACCCGACACTCGAACAAGGGGTCGCATCTGCTCCGAAGGAGGGCCGCCCGACGGAGAGTTGGCGGAAACTTGGGTTTGGGCTGTGACAGCGGTGACGACGTGGTGCGTCGCCACCGCCCGCCGCGAACAGGCACGGGACGTCACCTCGGCCGGTGCGGGAACGGCCGCAGGCCCCGTCCGGAAGGAACATTTCCAGCCATCTCTGACCTCGCGCTTCGACGCTAGGGGCCCCCTCGCTCCACGGCGCGCAGCCGTAGGCCGTTCGG
>NZ_JBEXQG010000043.1:0-75392 GCF_040612485.1 Streptomyces sp. NPDC006385 | reverse complement strand
CATGCCGCCGGCCAGCCAGCCGACGGGCGTCTCGTAGCCGATGCGCAGCAGGTCCCAGACCGCCGACCACATGTGATCGGCCCGGCGGCCCGGGCGGGCGCCCGAGCAGGTCGTCCAGGTGCAGATCGGCCGGCTGGAGGTGACGGCGGGCCCGTCCCCGTCCGGCGGCGGCCGGCAGCGGACGCCCGCGACGGGCCGGCCCGGCACGACCTTGAGCCTGGCGGAGTACCTGGCGCGAGGGCGGGAGTGACATGACGGACCGAGGAACCGAGGAACCGACTTCATGAGCAACGCACTCGCCATCGCCCATGTCACCCAGGCCCTCGCCCTGCTGCTGGAGTCCAACCTGGGGCCGGAGTTCGGTGAGGCCGTCAAGGTCGAGCCGCGAAAGCCGCCCGCCGAACCGCCGGCCGAGCCGACCATCTCCGTCTTCCTGTACCAGGTCACGCCCAACGCCTCGCAGCGCAACAACGACCTGCCGACCCGCGCGTCCGACGGCCGGCTCGTCAAGCGGCCCGCCGCCGCGCTGGACCTGCACTACCTGATCAGCGCGTACGGCGAGGAGACGGAACTGGTCGGACAGCGGCTGATCGGCGCCGTGGTGCGGGCCCTGCACGAGATACCGATCCTGCCGAAGGACGTCATCGAACAGGCCGGTGAGCGGCCGTACCTGGCGGGCAGCGACCTGGCGGAGGCGGTGCAGCGCGTGCGGTTCACCCCGACGGTGATGGACATCGACGAGACGTCGAAGCTGTGGGGGATGCTCCATCAGACGCCGTACTCGCTGTCGGTCGTCTACCAGGCGTCCCTGGTCTTCATCGACGGCCGCGAGACACCCGTGCCGGCGAAGCCGGTGGAGCGGCCGGAAGTTCGGGTGCTGCCCTTCGGGGCGCCGGGGGCGCCGGTGCCACCGACCGCGGCTGACGCCACAACAACCGACGCTCCCGAGCGGGCGGTTGAGAAATCCGCCACGAAATCCGCCACGAAATCCGACGCGAAAGCCACCGCGGAACCGCCTGCGGAGCCGCCCGCGAAGGCGCCGGCCAAGACGGCCACCAAGAGCCCCGCCAAAAAGGCTCCCGCCAAGGCGCCGGCACGCGGCCGCAGGACGGCGCAGCCGAGCAGGCCGACGAGGGCGCGGGGCACGGGGGCAGGCGGCGGGTCCGAGGACACACAGAACTGAGACGACATGACGACGACGGGGGCGGGTGAGGACATGGGGACCGACGAACCGGGAGCGACGGGAACACCGGACACGGCGGACACGCCTGACGCCGCCGGCGCGACGCTGATGACGGAGATCCGGCGTGTCCTGTCCCGTGTCGACGCCCACGCGGCGGGCGAAGACCACCAGGGAGCGGAGCCCAGGCCGGCCGCCACCCCGGTGCCGAAAGACGCCTCCGTCACCGAGCCCCTCGACGCCCTTGTGGCCTGCTTCGGTCTCACACCCTTCGAGCGCGACCTGATCCTGCTCGCCGCCGCCGACGAACTGGACCCCACGACCGCCGCCCGTTGCGCCGCCGCCTGCGGCGATCCGCAGCGCGCGTTCCCCACCTTCTCGCTCGCCCTGGCCGCGCTGGCCGAGCCGCACTGGAGCGCCCTCACACCCGTCGCGCCGCTGCGCCGGTGGCGGATCGTCGAACTCGACGACGAGTCCCGGCTCACCACCTCCCGGCTCCGCCTCGACGAACGCATCCTGCACTTCCTGCTGGGCTCGCCCTACCTGGACACCCGGCTGCACGGCCGACTGCGCCGCACGCCCGTCCCGGACCGTCTGCCGCCGTCGTACGACCTGGCCGCGAGCCGGGTCGCCGAGGGCTGGACGGCGGTCACGGCCCCGGACACGCCGCCGGTCGTCGAGGTGACCGGCGGGGACCTGCGCAGCCGCGCGGACATCACCGCCGCCGCGGCCGCACGCACCGGGCTCGGGGTGTACGCGATGGGCGCCGAGGACATCCCGGCGGACCCCGCCGAACGCGACGCGCTCGCCCGGCTGTGGCAACGCGAGGCGATCCTGCTGCCCGCCGCGCTGCTGGTGGAGGTGGGCGACCTGGACCGCGACCAGCGGGCGGCCACCGAGGCGTTCCTGGCCGGGGCGGCCGTACCCGTCGTCGTGTCGAGCGAGGACCCCCTGCGCACGGACCGCCCGCACAGCGCGCGGGTGCCCGTGCCGCGCCTCGACGACGAGGAGCAACTCGCCCTGTGGGCCGACGCGTTCCACCCCGTCGCCGACCTCGACGACACCGAACTGCGCTCCCTGATCGCCCAATTCCAGCTGCCGCCGCACGTCGTACGGTCCGCGGCCGCCACCGTACGCCGCCGACTGCCGTACGAGGACCGCCTGGACGCCGCCGAACTCGCCTGGTGGGCCGGCCTGGAGGAGGCCCGGATCGGCATGGACGAACTGGGCCGCCGTATCGAACCGCAGGCAGGCTGGGACGACCTGGTCCTCCACGAGCGGCAGACGAGCGTCCTCAGGGAGATCGTCGCGCACGTACGCCGGCGTGCGACCGTCCACCAGGAGTGGGGATTCGCCGCCACCCTGCGCCGTGGCCTCGGCGTCACCGCGATGTTCGCGGGCGGCTCCGGAACCGGCAAGACGCTCGCCGCCGAGGTGATGGCGAAGGAACTGGGCCTCGACCTGTTCGTGATCGACCTCTCCCAGGTGGTGAGCAAGTACATCGGCGAGACGGAGAAGAACCTGCGCAGGGTCTTCGACGCGGCCGAACGCGGTGGCGCGCTCCTACTCTTCGACGAGGCCGACGCGCTGTTCGGCAAGCGCAGTGAGGTCAAGGACAGCCACGATCGCTACGCCAACCTCGAGGTCAGCTACCTGCTGATGCGCATGGAGGCATACCGGGGCCTCGCCATCCTGACCACCAACATGAAGAAGGCCCTCGACACCGCCTTCCTGCGCCGTATCCGCTTCGTCGTCGACTTCCCCTTCCCGGCGGAACACGAGCGAGCCGAGATCTGGCGCAGAGTGCTGCCGCCCCAGGCCCCCGTCAAGGACATCGACCCGGATCTCCTCGCCCGACTCACCGTCGCGGGCGGCTCGATCCGCAACATCGCGCTGTCCGGCGCGTTCCTGGCCGCGGAGGAGGGTGACCGCCTCCAGATGCGGCACATGCTCGCGGCGGCCCGCACGGAGTATCTGAAGCTGGAGCGCTCCTTGACGCCGACGGAGGTCCGCGGATGGGTGTGAACGGTGGAATCCACAGGCACAGGGAGCCTCGTGAGATCCGGGTGGAGATCGGCGAACTCGCCCTCCACGGCTTCCGCGCGGACCCGGAGCGGGTCTCGGCCGCGTTCGAGCGCGAGCTGACCCGCCTGCTGCGCGCTCACGGCGTCCCGCTGGCGGCGGACGGCGCCCTGACCGTCGACGCCCTGTCGGGCCTGCCGCCGCTGCCCGCCGGCCTGTCCGCCCGCCGCCTCGGCCAGGAACTGGCCCGTGCGGTGCACGAGGGCCTCAGCGGCCACGGGGAGGTGACCCGGTGAACTCCCAGTCCCAGGACGCCCGTTCCGAGCAGGCGGCCGAACAGCGCCGCCGCAAGCGCAAGGAACGCGCGGCGAAGTCCCGTACCCCGGAGCCCAAGGACATCGTCAGCGGCGCCGGACAGCCCCTCGACCCCGGTGTACGGCGCGAGCTGGAGGAACAGCTCGGCCACGACCTCAGCCGCGTACGCCTGCACACGGGCCGGGACGCCGGACAGCTGACGGACCTGCTCGGCGCGGACGCGGTCGCCGTCGGCCAGGACATCTTCTTCGCCGAAGGCACCTTCAAGCCGGGCACGGACGAGGGCCGCCGCCTGCTCGCGCACGAGCTCCTGCACACCGTGCAGAACCCGCACGGCCTCGGCACGCTGCGCGTCGGCCGCGAACTCGGCGCGGTGAGCCTGCCGCAGCAGGCCATCGAACGGGAGGCGGAGTCGGCGGCACGCGATCTCGTACGTCCTGAGCAGGCACGTACGCAGGAGTCCGCCCCGGAGATCGAGGAGGGCCAGGCCACACCCGGCTGGCTGCGGTACGCCACGGTCGACGCCGACCGCCGGCGCATGGAGAAGGTGGATCCGGCGACCCTGATCGACCGTCTCGCCAACGGCGTCCTGCGCTCCCTGCGCGGCGACCCGCAGGACCTGTCGGGGCGCGTTCGCCTGCAACTGGCGTGGATGGCGCCGCAAGTGCAGGAGAGCGTGCTGGACCGGCTGGAGGCCCTGCTGCTCACGCCCGAGGTCGACCGGCTGCTGGAGCTGGTCGAGGAGACGGAGCGGGGACCGCTGCCGCTGGTGGCGGCAAGGGCACCTGAACCGGTCCCCGACGCAGCCGAGATCATCGGGCAGGAGCGTGCGCACGAGGCGGCCGCCGTTCGTGACGAGCGCGAGGGGGACGAGAAGGAGAGCGACGACCGACGGCGGCGGGCGCGGCAGCGCAAGGACGCCGACCCGGCCGGCGACGGTGGCTCGGAGCGGGGCGGGCCGTCGGCGGCCGGGGGCGCGGCGCGGGCTCCCGCGGCGCAGAGCGCGTCGGCGGGCCCCGGACCGTCGGCCGGGCAGGACAAGGAAGCCGCCGGTGCGCGACAGCAGGAGCAGGCCCGGGCCAGGCAGCAGGACAAGGACGCCGCCCAGCGGGCCGCGCAGCAGGACCAGGAGAGCGCGGCCCGCGGCCAGGAAGAGGACTCCCCGGAACAGTCGGCGCAGCAGGCCGCGGACAGCGAAGGGCAGGGCGCCGAGGGCGCGAGTGAGGAGGCGGCCGCCGAGGAGAGCGGCGCCGAGCCCGGGGCCCTGGACACCAGCGGAGCGGAGCCCGGCGAGAAGGACCGCAAGGGCGGCGACCGCGACGAGGAGCGCCGCGCCGGGGATCCGGAGAACGAAGAGGACGCCGACGACGAGCCGTTGGGGCTGGAGGAGGAGCCGGAGGAGCAGGACGAGGACGACGAGGACGACGAGGAGAGCGGCGAAGAGTACGAGGACGATGAACTGGAGGCGCAGGACGAAGAGGCGGACGGCGCCGATGCCGAAGGCTCCCTGTCCGAGGCCGATCTCGCCGGATCGCTCCTCCCGGCCGCGAAGCAGCAGAAGGAGAAGGACTCCTCCGGTGGTGGGCAGGACGCTGCTCCCGGTGTGATCGAATCCCCGGCCGACGAGGACCCGTCGGCCAAAGCGCTGCGGGAGACGGAGGGAGGGCCCGACGGACCCGGCGGGGGCGCGCCCTCCTCCGAGGAGGAGCAGGAGTCCGACCGACGCCTCGACCAGGACCTCCAGTCCGACAAGTCCATCGAGCAGGAGATCGGTCCCGAGCCGGACGAGCGTGCGGAGGAGAGGACCGCCGAGGGCCAGGACGAGAAGGGCTCGGACCCGGCTGACCCCGACGACGCCGAGCGGGAGCGGGAACAGGCCGAGGAGCGCAGGGAGGACGCCGAGGCCAGGCGCCGGGACGAGGCGGCTCGTACCGCGACCGAGGCCACGGGCGGACCGGTGCCCGGGGCCGGTGGCGATACGGCCGCGCCGGGTCAGCTGTCGAAGGCCGACGAGGACGCCCGCAAGCAGGGCGCCAGTTCGTCTTCCGCGTCCTCGGACGCGGGGACGGGCTCGTCTTCGGGCACGGCGTCGGCGGAGGGGGGAGGAAAGAGCTCAGAAGGCTCCGGGAGCAAGGGCACGCACTCCTCCGGCGGGACCGGAGAGGTCTCCGGTACGCGAAGCGGTACGGGACCCGACACCCCGTCCGGTGCGGAAACCGGCTCGCAGGCCGGGTCGTCCTCCGGCTCGACGGCTCAGTCGTCCTCCGGCTCCACGGCGGGCGCGGCCGCGGCCGACGACGGGGGCGGAGCGGCGAGCGGCACGGTTTCGAGCGGGAACGATGCCTCCGAGTTCGACACCGTGACGAAGGACGCCGTCCAAGTGGCGGACGTCACCGAGGGGAAGGGGCCCGCGACGATACCGGGCCCCCAGAGCGGCCGGGAGAGCGTGTCCGCGCCAGGCCGCGGCAGCGCGCCGAAACTCTCGCCCGGCACGGCGGCCGGTCCCAGGGCCGCCGTGGCCGAGGCCAGGGGCGGTTCACCCCAGGCCGAGTCGTCCGCGAAACCGGCGCCGGGGAGCACTCCGGCACGCCCGAAGGCCAAGGCCACGCCCAAGCAGCGGCAGGCGGCCAGACAGGCGGCCAAGAACGTCCGGCGCGGCGGAAGCGGCGGTGGCGGCGGCCGTACGGCTCCCGCGCCCGCGCGAGGAGGTGGCGGCGGCCGCCGGGCGTCCGGGCCGGCGAAGCCCAAGCAGGAAACCCCGGTTCCCGATGTCTCCAAGGGAACGCCGGAGGCCGGGCTGGCAACGGCGTCGCGGCTCAAGCCGTACCAGATGCTGGAGACCTTCAAGGGCCTCAACGGGGCAGTGAACAACTCCGTGGACAAGGAGCGTTCGGCGCTGCACAAGGGGCCGCCGCGGATGGAGCGCCCCATCGGCTCGCCGCGGACGGTTCCGGGCGGTCCGAGGGCCGCCGCCCCGGGGACGTACACCAACGCCAAGGTCGCCCGCACCGACGCCGCCAAGGGCAGGACGGACGAGATCACCGGCGAGCAGCGACCGGAGGGACAGGCACCTGGCGCCGACGTCCCGGAACCGAGCTGGTGGGACATCCTGCTGACGATCGGCGGCGAGCTGCTGAAGCGGATCTTCCCGTTCGACGACCTGATCGACTCGATCATGGATATGCCGACGTCGGACGAGGGGATGAAGGGCACCCGGGTGGGCAACGCCCCCGGCCTGCCCCTCCAGGACGACTCCGACCCGCAGCGCACGGACGAGCAGGGGCAGAAGCTCGACGAGCGGAAGAACGAGCTGCACCAGGCCGGCCGCGACGACGCCGCCCGGCCGATGGGCGAGGACCAGATCTACCCGGACGCCCCGCGCGAGACGCTGACCGGCAAGGTCGGCAAGGGTGGGAAGCAGGCCGGGCAGAAGCGCGGCGGTGCGCCCCGGGCCGGGGGCGGGGTGCCGATCGAGTCCGCGTCCGCCGTTGCCGAGCACGACCGCGGCCCGCAGATCCAGCAGGGCTTCGGCGACGCCCAGCAGAAGATGGGGCAGGAGCGCAAGAACAAGGACGAGAAGGCAAAGAGCGACAAGCACAAGCACGATCAGGACCTGAAGCGCGAGGTCGACGCCAGCACCAAGAAGCAGGCCGACGAGCGTGAGAGGGGCCAGTCCGAGATCGCCGATTCCCGCGACAAGTGGCGCAAGGAGCAGGACGACAAGGTCGCGGAGATCGACGACAAGAAGGGCAAGAAGTACGACAAGGTCCGCAAGGACATCACGGAGAAGCAGGAGGACACCGACAAGCAGGTAGACAAGCGTACGGAGGACGACAACAAGAAGATCGACGACGAGCAGGTCGCCGCGGAGAGGGACGCGGAGCAGAAACAGGACGACAAGAAGAAGGAGGCCGAGAAGGGGGAGGGCGGGTTCCTCGACCAGCTCAAGCAGTGGTGGGAGGACCTCAAGAGCGCCATCAAGGGCTTCTTCGAACGGGCGCGCAAGGCCGTCACCGATCTCATCGACCGCTTCAAGAAAGAGGTCTTCGAGCTCATCGACACCGCGCGCAACTGGGTCGTCAAGCAGATCAACGACTTCGCCGACGCCCTGATCGCCTTCGGCGACGAACTGCTCGCCGACTACCCGGCGATGCGCGACAAGTGGCGCGACACTATCGACGGCGCGCGCGACTGGGCCGTACAGAAGGTCAACGAGGCCGCGGACGCGCTCAAGAAGGTCGCCGGCACGCTGCTCGACGGTCTGTGCAGCGCGCTCGTCGCCGGGCTCGACCTGCTGGAAGGCGGGTTGCTGGCCGCCGTCGAGGTCGCGGAGACCGTCACGGTCAAGGCGGTGGAGTTCGGGCAGGCGGTCGTCCAGGCGCTCGGTGACTGGGCCGCCATCTTCAACGACATCGTCTCCGACCCCGGCGACTGGATCAGCAAGGCGGGCGCCGCGGCCGACACGGGCGCCAGGGAACACCTCTTCGACGAGGTCAAGAGCGCCGTCAAGGAATGGTTCAACCAGAAGGTCCAGGAAATCGTCGGAATCCCGATGGAGGACTTCCGGGAGCTGATCGAGGGCGGTGTCAGCGCGGAAGAGATGGGCAAGATGGCCTGGGACGAGGCGTTGCCCCAACTCCCCGTCATCGTCGGCGTGATGGTCGTCGAGAAAGTCGTCGCCAAACTCATCCCGGGTGCCGGATGGGCCATGGCCATCATCGACGCCCTGAAGACCGCCTGGGGAGCACTGAGCGAGATCCTGGCCGCCTTCGGCCTCTTCATGGACTTCCTGAAGTCGGTCAAGAGCGGCAACGGAGCGCTGCCCTTCGCCAAGGCGGTGGCGGCAGGAGTCGTCGCCCTGCTGGAACTCATCTACGAGTTCCTGATCGAAGGCGTCAGCCGGTTCATGGGCGGAGTGGCCACGAAACTCGGCGACATGCTCAAGAGCATCCGCGGGAAGAAGAAGGGCCCTGGCGGACCTGACGCCCCCGGTCAGCCCGGAGCCCCCGGCCAGAACAACGGGCAGGGACAGAACAACGGGCAGGGCCAGAACGACCAGCCCCGCCCGGCCCACCAGCCCGGACCGGACAAGCCCGGTCCGACGGCCGACAAGCCCGGCCCGACCGACAAGCCGGGCCAGCCGTCGGCCCCGCGCAAGCCCTCCCCGGACAAGACCTCCCACCCGGAAACGGGCCCCCGTCCGGGGAAGCGGTCCACCCCCGAGAAGAAGCCCCGCCCCGCGCAGCAGTCCAAGCCGAAGAAGAAGCGCGACGAACAGGAGCGCCGCGAGGAGGGACGCGAGGTCAACGCGGCCCGCCGCCGGCTGCGCGACGCCAAGCGCAAGCAGCGCCGCGACGACGACAGGGCCGCGGCGAGCAAGCCCCGCCGCGGCCCGGCCCGCGACACCCTGCGCCCGAAGAAGCGCGACCGGGACAAGGACCAGACCCGGGACAAGGACCTCCTGCGCAAGAAGAAGCAGGACGACAAGGGGCGCAACAAGGACCGCGACAGGGACAACGACGGCAGGAGGAAACTCAACCCCAAGAAGCGCCCGCGTCGCCGCCCCGAATCCCGCACCCGCCGCAAGCTGCGCCGCGCCCGCCAGACCATCAAGTCGGCCCTGAACAGGGCCCGCCGCGCCGGCCGCCGCCTGCACGGCAAGGGCCGCAAGCTCGGCAGCAGGCTGAACAACCGGGCACGCCGGCTGAGGGAGCTGTGGAGGCGGCGGCGGGATCGGATGCGGCGTGCCCTGTCCCGCAAGCGGGACAGGGCGAGGCGGGACCGGCAGAACGAGGAAGTGATCGAGCGGCCGACGGTGCGCTTCCGGGACGAAGCCGGTGAGATCCACACCCTGAAGTTTCACGGTGGTGGCGGGAACCAGGACATCTACGTTCACAGCACGCCAAAGGAGGTGCCGTCATTCGTTGCCAGTTGGAGAGCGGATATCGAGAAGCAGAAGCCGTCACCCGAGATCGACGACCAATTGGATGCCATCAAGGAGACCGAACGGCAGCACAAAATAGCGGAGGATAAGGAGAGCGGAATCCCCACAAGGAGCAAAAATGCAACAAGGGAGGAAAAGCAGAAAATAGACCGGCAGTACAGGGAGCTTGAGCGTGTGATGAAGACGTTGGCCCTGCATGCCGCCAAGCGAAAGTACTACGATCTGCCGGACTATAAAGATCCGGCTTACAAGGACAAGCGGGCAGAGGGTTTCCGCGTTGATTGGGTTCAGGAGTCAAACAAGACAGTATTTGGGGGTCCCGGCGAAGAAGCGAGGCTGGCAAATGACGGGATGCCTCTAGGGTGGCCGTACATCCGAAGGCAAGGCATGAGTGACGGTGCCGCCTGGGTCAGAATGCATCTGCTGCCCGAGCGGCTCGGTGGAAAAGCCAGAGGGGCGGGGAATAACCTCGTTCCCGCCCGAGGGGTGGACAATAACAACTTCCTGAACGGTGTCGAAGATCCCGCTTATAAGGCCATCCCGGACGAGGAAAGGATGATTTGGTACAAGACTGATGTCCGGTTCGGCTACTCCCGTCTCCAGGATCCCGCCGAACTTGGACTGGATCCCGCTGATCGCACCAAGGATTTCGCTGATTTCCCCAGTTATATATACGCGGAGTACGGCGGATACACAAAGGTCCGCGGGACCGGAAAGAATCCTGGGGATTGGCGGAGGAAGGGCGCGACGAAGGGGTTCTCTGCGCATCCCATGCCACCTGATAAAGATGAAGCAGGAGCGCTCTTCATCAACAGGAATGGTCGTGACCGCATCCATGACATGCTCGACTGTAGTTACGGGTTGGCCGATCATGTCATCCGGGTTCGAAAAAGCAGGCCCGGCGGAAAATTCCATGACTACGCGGACCTTGAGTTTCACATGGAGGGCGAGCGGGAGCGCATGGGTGAAGACAAGGCAATGCCGGGCCTCCCGGACATGCTTGTGAAGCTCAGAAAGCTGGACAAGGTGGATAAGCGTGTCCGCTGGTAGGAGTGAGGACTCAATGATCCCCGAGAGCGCCAACGCGACGCTGTTCGAGAAACGCTGTGCCAGGGTATTCAGGGAAATGTGTGATGCTCCTGGTGTGAACGTCTCGGAGGCTGAGTTCGGTGAAATTCGATCGCCGTTCGACGATCCGGCGGTCATCTTCCGGCGACTTGAATCGAGTAAGAGTTTGCCGCTTGGGTCGGAGGTTCAGCGCAATTTCTTCCGATTTCATGAAATCAAGATGTACTGGCGATCCTCCCGCCCTGACTCGCATATGGTCGGAGAATTTCATCTGACCCACCTGTATCGCAGTGTCGCCGGAAACCACGTGTCGAACACGCGGGAGGGAAAAACCGACCGAGAGCGTGAACTCTATGACGAACTGAGGATTTTCGACGACACGCCCAGTACTGGAACTGGCCGTTTGACCGCGCTACGGGTGGTCAACGGCTCCTCGAACCCCGAGATTTGGTTCTTCGATATGCGGCCGAGGACTCTTCCCATGGACTTGGACTACGGGGCCTACCTGGACACCTTGCTCGCAACCAAGGGAACCATCGGCTGGCAGTACCTCTTCTGTGACGTGGAGTTCGGTGATCCAGGGTTCACGCCCGTCGTGAAGGGCCTCGCGGAAATGCTGGAGGTCTTCCCGCAGCTCTTTCCTGATTACGACTACTCGGACCTGAAGGCCCGCTTCCGGGAGCGCACGTGACCCGCTACGCCGACATCCCCAAACCCATCCGCTCCGGAATAGTCGTAGTCAACCCCGACACCGGCACCCCCCAGCGGATCATCGTCCTCCAGTTCAACCCGGACACCCTGGAGCGCAGCGTCGCCCCCCAGTCCGCCGGCGACAGTGGTGACGCCGGCGGCGGCGGTACCGGCAGCGGCGACCGCAACGAAGCCCTCCGCCTCAAAGGCCCCGCCCAGGAGACCTGGAAGTTCACCGCCGAGATCGACGCCACCGACCAGTTCGAGATCGCCGCGCCCGACGGCATCCACCCGCAGCTCGCCACCCTCGAGATGCTGGTGCAGCCGACCGTCGCTCAGCTTCGTGCCGCCAGCAAGTTGTCGCAGAAGGGCGCGATCGAGATCAGCCCGATCGAGATGCCGCTCACCCTCTTCACCTGGGGGAGCAAGCGCGTCATGCCCGTCCGGCTCACCGAGCTGTCCGTCAACGAGTCCGCCTTCGACGTGAACCTCAACCCGATCCGAGCCTCCCTCAGCATCGGCATGAAGATCCTCACCGTCAGTGATCTTCCCGCCGGCCACCGCGGCGCCGACCTCTACATGGCGCACCTCGCTCAGAAGGAACGCCTCGCCGCAGCCGCGCGCGGCGGCAGCCTCGGCGGGCTCGGGCTCGCCGGAACCGCAACCGCGCCCAACGCCGTGATCGGAAGGGGCTGAGCAGCACACCATGGCCGACATCGAGCCCTACGAGAACGTCCTGGACGCCATACCGGGGTCCCATCCCTACCCGCGCACCAGCCGCTACCACGACGCCGAGATCGGGATCCACCGCCGCCCCGACGGGACCGAAGTCCGGTACGCCAAGCGCCGGCTGCTGCCCCCGCTCGACCAGTCCGAGGACAGGGACGGCGACCTCACCCAGCCGCACACCGTCGGGGCCGGCGAGCGCCCCGACCTCCTCGCGCAGCGCTACTTCGGCGACCCCGGCCAGTGGTGGCAGATCGCCGACGCCAACCCCGTACTCGATCCGCGGGAGTTGACCGAGGAGGCCGGGCGCGTCGTCGACATCCCGCTCGCCGGCGGCTTCCCCGGCGGCAGGGGAGACCGGCGTGTTTGATCTGCCCGTGGGGCAGGGCCCCGTCCACATCACGCTCCTCATGGGGCCCAAGCTCGCCCGGCCCGTCCCGGCCGAGGTGACCGAGGCCCTGCTGTCCGCCCAGATCACCGCCACCGCCGGGGAGCGCAGCGGGTTCCAGCTCGCCTTCGACCTCACCAAGAACGGGATCATCAGCCGACGGCTCCTGCCGGAAGGGTTCTTCGACCCCAAGACCCGGCTCATCGTCACCGTGGCCGTCCGAGGCACCTCCGACGTGCTCTTCGACGGGCTCATCGTGCGGCACGAGGTCGGCGCCAGCAACCAGCCCGGCCACTCCACCCTCACCGTCACCGGGGAGGACCTGACACTGCTCATGGACCTGGAGGAGCGCACCGCCCGGTATCCCAACCTGCCGCCCTCCGAGCGGGTGCTCGCCATCCTGCGCCGCTACTCCGACTACGGCATCCGGCCCGACGTCTACACCGAGAAGATCGCCCAGCCCCCGCACCAGGACCTGCGGGTGCACTACCAGACGCAGACCGACCTCCAGTACGTCACCGAGCTGGCCCGCGCCAACGGCTACACCTTCTACCTGGAGCCCGGCCCCAACCCCGGCCAGTCATCCGCCCGTTGGGGTCCGGAACTCCG
The DNA here is from genome assembly GCF_040612485.1 of Streptomyces sp. NPDC006385. Lineage (NCBI taxonomy): Bacteria > Bacillati > Actinomycetota > Actinomycetes > Kitasatosporales > Streptomycetaceae > Streptomyces > Streptomyces sp. NPDC006385. The sequence goes on along the minus strand of NZ_JBEXQG010000043.1, from coordinate 62,450 downwards.
CCTCGGCATCCGCCAGCACGCCCTCAACGTCAACATGGACGCCAACTCGACGGTCGACCAGCTGACCTTCGCGTACGACGGCACGGCCCGCGAGGAGCCGCAGGCCCGTTGGCAGAACCCCGAGACCCGGCAGTCCGCCCTGCTCCCGCAGCCGTCCATCAGCCCGCTGCGCCCGCCCCTCGGCAAGCGGCCCACCCCGGCCCTCAAGCGCAGGACCCTCTCCGGCACGGCCAAGCAGCAGCGCGAGCAGGCCGAGGCCGAACTCCTCGCCCGCGCCGCCGTGTCCGCCGACGTCGTCTCCGGCTCCGGTTCGCTCGACGTCATCCGGCACGGCTACATCCTCCAGCCGCGCCAACTGGTCGGCGTACGCGGCTCCGGACGGGCGTACGACGGCGACTACTACGTCAAGTCCGTCACGCACAACCTGCGTCCGGGCTCCTACCAGCAGAACTTCACCCTCTCCCGAGAGGGACTCGAAGCCCGCAGCGACTACGTCCGGCCGTAGCGGCCGATTCACTCACCATCAGGAGCAGTTCAGCATGGCGGCACCCAGCAATCGCTACCTCGGCAAGTTCCGCGGCCGGGTCGTCAGCAACGACGACCCGCTGCGCATCGGCCGCATCACCGTCGAGGTCCCGGACGTCCTCGGCGACGAGCCGTCCACCTGGGCGCTGCCCTGTCTGCCGTTCACCGGACCCGAGGCGGGCCAGTTCGTGGTGCCGCCGCCGGGCGCCGGCGTATGGGTGGAGTTCGAGCAGGGGGATCCCAGCTTCCCCGTGTGGACCGGGTGCTGGTACGGCGCCGCCGAGGAGCTCCCTCCTGACGCTCGGCGTGAACTCGCGGCCGACGCGCCGAACAAGCCCGTCGTCGTGCAGACCCCGCAGGCGCACAAGCTCGTCATGAACGACACACCCGGCGCCGAGCAGGGGATCCTCCTCCAGGCCCAGGGGGGCGCGTACATCCGTATCACCAAGGAGGCCGTGGTCATCGCGACCGGCGCGGGTGCGGAGGTCATTCTGCGCGGCCGTGAAGTGACCATCAACGAGGGCCAGTTGACCGTGCTCTCCAAGCGATAAGAAGGACGGGGGACCCACACCATGCCCGGGAGTCTGCTCGACGCCGACGCCGTGATCGGCTGCCCGCACGGCGGTCGCGTCACCGCCGCCACCACACCCTCCGGCGGCGTACGAGCCGGGGGCGCCGCCATCGCCACGGCCGCCCACAGTTACGTCGTCACCGGCTGCCCGCACACCGTCGACCGGGTGCCCTCGCCGTGCGTGACGGTCCGCTGGACCGCCGACGGCACCGGCGTCACCGTCGACGGCGCGCCCGTGCTGCTCGACACCTCCGCGGCCGAGTGCTTCTCGGCGGCCCTCGTGCCGCAGGGACCGCCCGTCGTCCAGGCCGCGCAGCGAAAGGTCACCCTCCGATGAGCCGCCACACCGGCAGGCGCCCGCGCAGCGACCTCGCCTTCCCCTTCCGCCCCGACCGCCGGGGCCGGACCGCGCACGCCACCCGCGGCGAGCACGTCCACGACCTCATCGAGCAACTGCTGTTCACCAGCCCCGGCGAGCGCGTGATGCGCCCCGACTTCGGCTGCGGGCTCCTCGACCTGGTGTTCGCCCCGACCAGCCCCGAGCTCATCAGCACCCTCGAACTGTCCGTGCAGGCATCGCTCCAGCGCTGGCTCGGCGATCTCATCGACGTGGAGGCGCTCGACGTGGTCAGCGAGGACAACGTCGTCCGTGTCCACCTGTCGTACGTCATACGCGCCGACGGCGCCCGGCGCGACGACGTGTTCGAAGGGAGGGCCGCGGCATGACCGGTACGAACACCACCTCCCGCCGGGCCAAGGTCCGCGCCGCACAGCTGGGCGGCATCGACGCCGTCGAGGTGAGCGACGACGGCCTGCTGCTCACCGTCACCTTCCTCGGCAAGGCCCCGCACGGCCTCGGCCCCGAGAACGTCCGCATAGACGGCGGCCGACGCGTCACCGGCATCACCGCCGTCGACGTCAGCGTGGAGCGCGAGGAGGACCCCGAGCTCGACGACCGGCTCTACGTCACCCTCGACAAGGTCGGCGACACCTCCCGCTACCGGCTCTCCCTCGTCGAGACCGACCCGTACGGCCGCCCGGGCACCGAACCCTTCCGCGGCTTCGACCAGCGCTACCACCGCGCGACCTTCTCCTTCCGGCCCGACTGCCCGACCCCCTTCGACTGCAAGGAGGACGAGCAGGCGTCCGAGGGCTTCCCGGCCGCGCCCGTCATCGACTACACGGCCCGCGACTACGACACCATCCGCAAGCTGCTCCTGGACCGGCTAGCGCTCACCACCCCGGACTGGGTCGAGCGCAACCCCGCCGACCTCGGCATGACGCTGGTCGAGCTGCTCGCGTACACCGGCGACCAGATCAGCTACCAGCAGGACGCGGTCGCCACCGAGGCCTACCTCGACACCGCGCGCCGCCGCGTCTCGGTACGGCGCCACGTCCGCCTCATCGACTACGCGATGCACGACGGCTGCACCGCCCGCGCGTACGTCGCCGTCGAGACCGCCGGCGACCACACGCTGGCCCCGGGCACCTACCGCTTCGCCTCCGTCGACGTCCGCACCCTCGACCCGCACGACCGCCCCGAGCCGGGCACGGTCGTCGACGAGGCCGACCTCGGTGACCTGGACGAGCGCGGTTCGGTGGAGGTCTTCGAACCGGTCGTCACCGCCGACCCGCTGCAGTTGCGCGTCGCGCACAACGCGATCCGCCTGTGGACCTGGGGCGGTGAGGTCCGCACCCTGCCGAAGGGCGCCACCTTCGCCACCCTGCGCGACGAGTGGGTCGATCCGGAGACCTGCCGGGAGCGCCGACTCGACCTCCGGCCCGGCGACCTGCTGGTCCTGGAGGAGGTCAGGGGCCCGCGCACCGGCACCCCCGGCGACGCCGACCCGAGCCACCGACAGGCCGTACGCCTCACCTCCGTCACGCCCGCCGTCGACCGCATCGAGGACCAGCCGGTCCTGGAGGTCACCTGGGCCGCCGAGGACGCCCTGCGCTTCCCGCTCTGCCTCACCACCCGCGGCGGCCGTGACTGCCTGCCCGTGGAGGACGTGACCCTCGCCCGCGGCAACGTCGTCCTCGTCGACCACGGCCGCACCCTGCACGGGCTGCCCGAGACGTTCACCGTCCCGCAGGTGCCCGCCGTGGTCGCGCCCTGCGACCCGCCGGCCTTCGGCTGCGCCGACCGCGACGAGGGCAACGCCCCCGCGCGGCTCGTCAACTCCCTGACGGACAAGGCGAACTCCGGCGAGGCACTCACACCGGACGACGTCCGAGAGCTGTTCCAGGTGGTCGGTGAGGGGGCGACCACAAGGGCCGGGATCGGCGTGGAGCGGGCCGGGCAGCGCCATGAGCGCGTTGTCCCGGGCACCGCTTACGCCCAGGCCGGCGCCCTGCGCACGCTGCTCGCCCAGTCCGTCTACCCGGGTATCCAGCCTCGCTTCCGTCCCGTCCTCGGCCGCGTGCCCGTGGCACAGGCGGTGCCGTTCCCCGACCTCCGCACCGTCGCCGCCGGGCAGGCCGAGCGGATCGCCGCGATTCCGGGACGGGTCCGGCAGCGGCTCGTCGAGCTGTGGCGCAGCGCCCGCGACCGGGACGGCCTCGCCGACGACGAGATCGCCGAACTCACGGTGATCTACGGCCTGAGGGTCCTGGAGCGGATCGAGCTCCGCCGCCACCCGGTCCGCGCCCTGCGGGAACTCCTCCACCGCAGCGACCAGTTGCTCGACTCCAAGCTGCGCCGGATCGAGGTCCTCACCTCGCGCGCCCGCGCCGGCACCGTCCTCGACGGCGCCATCGCCTGGGAGATCGCCCACAGCTGGGGCCCGGCGTACGCGGCGGGTCTGCACCCCGAGGAGCCGGTGCTGCGCGGCTCCGCCACCGCCGCCCTCGACCAGGACCCGCGCCGCGCCCTGCCCGCCGTACGCCTCCAGGAGGAGGACGGCGACACGGTCTGGGAGCCGCGCCGCGACCTGCTCGACAGTGGCCCCCGCGACCGGCACTTCGTCGGCGAACTGGAGGACGACGGCCGCCTCGCCCTGCGCTTCGGTGACGGACGGCACGGCGCGAAGCCGACGCCAGGATCCCGGCTCGCCCTGCACTACCGGCTGGGCGGCGGCACCGCGGGCAACGTCGGCGCGGAGGCCATCAACCATCTCGTCGTCCAGTCGGACTGCGAGCCCCCGCCCGCCGCCGTGGTCCGCAACCCGCTGCCCGCCACCGGCGGCATCGAGCCCGAACCCGTCGAGCAGGTACGCCAGTTGGCCCCGCTCGACCTGCGCCGCACCCGCCTGCGCGCGGTGACCGCCGAGGACTACGCGGCCCTCGCCGCCGCCCTGCCCGGCGTACAGCGGGCGGCGGCTCAGCTGCGCTGGACCGGCAGCGTCCAGGAGGCGCACATCGCGATCGACGCGCACGGCACCGGCGCCCCGTCGGCCGAGCTGCTCGCGTCGGTCGCCCAGTCCCTGGAGCCGTACCGGCGCATCGGCCACGACCTCGTGGTCGGAGCCGCGCGTCTCGTCCCGCTGGACATCGCGCTCACCGTGTGCGCCGAGCCCGGCCACCAGCACGGCCAGATCCTGGCCGAGCTGTACCGCGTCCTGGGCAACGGCCGCCTCCCGGACGGGCGCCTCGGCTTCTTCCACCCGGACGCGCTGACCTTCGGCGAACCGGTGCGGCTCAGCCGACTGGTCGCCGTCGCGGCGGCCGTGCCCGGCGTGGAGAGCGTCCAAGTCACCCGACTGCGGCGGCTGTTCGAGCCGGACCGAGGAGAGAAGGAGGACGGCGTGCTGCGGCTCGGCCCGCTGGAGATCGCCACCTGCGACAACGACCCGGACCGGCCGGAGAACGGCCGGCTGGCGCTGTCCCTGGGAGGTGCCCGATGACGGAGGGAGCGATGATCGGGGGAGCGGTGACCCGGGGAGCGATGACCGAGGTCACGATCAGCGACGAGTGCACCTGCGGCGGCGCCTGCCGCGGCGGCCACGACGAGCGGCTCGCCCCGGCCCCCGTGCACAACCCGCCCGGCCGCACGGCCCTGGACTACCGCGTCGGCGAGTACGGCTCCTTCCGGGCCGCCCTGCTCGACCGCCTCGCCTCACCGGCCTACCCGGCCCTGAACGGCCTCACCGTGCGCACCCCGGACGACCCGGCGATCGGCCTGCTCGACGCCACCGCCGTCCTCGGCGACCTGCTCACCTTCCACTCCGAGCGGATCGCCGACGAGGCCTACATCCGCACGGCCAACGAGCACCGCTCCCTGGTCCTGCTGGGCCGCCTCGTCGGTCACCGCCCGCGCCCCGGCGTCGCCGCCGCGACCCACCTGGCGTACACGCTGGAACGCGACCCGCGCGCCGAGGCACTGCCGGTGACCATCCCGCGCGGCGCCCGCAGCCACAGCGTGCCCGCCTCCGCCGACGAGCAGTCCCTCACCTTCGAGACGAGCCGCGACCTGACGGCCCGCTGGGACTGGAACGAGCTGAAGGTACGCCGCCGGCGCCCCTCCCTCGTCACGCCCGAGGACCTGGAGCGCCGCTCGGAGATCTTCGTCGAGGGCACGGCGAACTCGCTGCAGACCGGCGACCAGTTGCTCTTTGTCTTCGGTGAACAGGCGGGCGGGCAACGCAAGTTGCTGCCCGTCGCCAAGGCGCGCGTCGACCGGGACGACGAGATCACGGCGATCTCCCTGCCGAAGTCGGCCCCGCCGACCCTGAAGGAGCTCGTCGACGAGGTACGACGGTGGACCGCCGCCCCCGAGGCCCCGGGGGAGCCCGGCGACGAGCCTCCCACGCCCGAGGTCCCCAACCCGCGGCCGGTCAGCCGACTGATCGAGGACTTCGAGGACCAGGTCCTCGCGCCGCTGCGGGACGACTTGGACGGCATCAAGACGCCCGAGCGGCTCGCGGCCCGCCTCGCGGAACCCGTCGCCCGGCTCGGTGAGGCACAGGTGCTGGCCCTGTCGTACCCGGACGTGGCGGCGTGGTTCGAGCGGCTGGAGGCCGTGCTCGCGGAACTCGCCGAGCGAGCCCTGGAGTCGGCGCCCGCGCAGAACGCCGAGGCCGAGCCGGCCCTGCGGTCCGCCGAGGGCACCGGGAGAGCCGACCCCCGCGCCGCCGCCCTCCAGACCCTGGGCGCCGTCCTGCCCGCCCTGCGCGGAGCGGCCCCCGCCCCGCACGGCGACACCGGTCCCCAGCGCCCGGGCAGCGACACCGCGCGCCTGCTCTCCGCCCTGAACCCCGGCCTCGGCAGCCTCTACCCGGCCTGGCGCACAGCGGCGTCCGCCGCCCCCGGCACCCCCCAGCTCCTGCGCGAACTGCTCGCCATGCGGGTCACGGCCGCCCCCTTCGGCGCCACGGCCCCGCTCAAGCCGGTCCAGGACGACCGCGGCCGGGTCATCCGCACCGCCGACTGGCCGCTCACGGGTGCCGTGCTGGCGAGCATGCGGGTCGTGTACGACACGTCGGGCCGGACGCCGGTCCGGGCCGAGTTCCAGTACGTCGAGGGCAGCAGCTCCGACCAGCGCGCCGAGAACCTGCCGGTCACCCAACCGGTCAGGTTCCCCCTCGGCACGGGCCAGGTCGAGCTGTCGGTGCGCTCCGGCCAGGACCGCGACCTGAGCTGGCTCAACCGCCGCCCCACCGACTCCCAGGAACCCGGCGTCACGGCCCGCCTGCACTCGGGCCTGCCCGAGCGCACCCTGTTCGTGTCCCGCCCGGACGACGAGGGCCTGGTCCACGTCGGCGTCCACAACGGCACCTCCGAGCAGATCGCGCTGCGGCCGAACGCGAGCGAGCAGTTCACGCACGGCGAGTACGAGGTCAGCCTCAAGTACACGGTGGGCACCACCGAGCCCAACGTCGAGGTCGTCATCGCCAGCAAGCCCGAGCCCCTCAACCGCCGCGTCCTCCAACTCGACACGGTCCACACCGGCATCACGGTCGGCAGCTGGGTCGCGATCCAGCGCCCGGCCAAGGGAGCCCAGGACGGCGTCCCCGGCGACGCCGGGCTCGCGTTCGTCACCACCCAGGTCGTCTCGGCGCGTACGGCGGCGTACACCAACTACGGCATCACCGGCCGAGGCACCGAACTCACCCTCGCCGACCCGTGGCTGGACGAGTTCGACGTCCTGCTCTCGCACATCCGCGACACCACCGTGCACGCGGCGGGCGAACCGCTCCGCCTCGCCGACGAACCGCTCGGCGAGGACGTCCACGGCAACGAGATCGAACTCGCCCAGCTGTACGACGGGTTGCGCCCCGGCCGCACCCTCGTCGTCACCGGTGAGCGCAGCGACATCCCGGGAACCGCGGGCGTACCGGCCACCGAGGTCGTCACGATCGCGGCCGCCGAGCCGGCCGTCGACCTCGGGCTGCCCGGCGACCACGTGCACACCCGGCTGACCCTGACCGCCGACCTCGCCCACCGCTACCGCCGCGAGACGGTGAAGATCCTCGGCAACGTCGTCGAGGCCACCCACGGCGAGAGCCGCGAGGAGGCCATCGGCAGCGGTGACTCCGACCGCGTGAACCAGACGTTCGCGCTCTGGCAGTCCCCGCTCACCTGGCTCGCCGACGACAACCCGCTCGGCGCCACCCCGGTGCTGGAGATCCGGGTCGACGGCGTCCTCTGGCACGAGGTCGACAGCCTCGCCGGACGCGGCCCCGGCGAGCGCGTCTACATCACCGGCTCCACCGCCGACGGCCGCACGACGGTGACCTTCGGCGACGGCGTCAACGGCGCCCGGCTGCCGTCCGGCCACGAGAACGTCCGCGCCCGCTACCGCTTCGGCACCGGCAAGGCCGCCAACGTCGCCGCCGACCGCGTCACCCAGCCCCTCACCCGCCCGCTCGGCGTCACCCAGGTCACCAACCCGCGCCCGGCCAGGGGCGGCGCCGACGCGGACGGCCCCGGCCTGACCCGCCGTACGATCCCGCTCGCCGTCTCGGCGCTGGACCGCCTGGTCTCCGCGTCCGACTACGAGGACTTCGCCCGCTCCCGCGCCGGCATCGGCCGGGCCGCCGCACGCGAACTCTTCGACGGCCGGCGGCGCGTGCTGCACGTGACGGTCGCGGGCACCGACGACGTGCCGATCGACGGCGACTCGGACACACTGAAGGCTCTGCATGGCGCGCTGACCGAGTACGGGGACATGAACCTCCCCGTCCGGGTGGACGCGCGCGAGCTGGTCCTGCTGCTCCTGGCCGCCAAGGTGAAGGTCGCCCCCGATCACGCCTGGGAGGTCGTCGAGCCGCGGCTGCGTCAGGCGCTGCTGCGGCGACTCGGCTACGAGGGACGGGAGTTGGGTCGCCCCGCGCGCCTCTCGGACGTCCTGGCCACCGCCCACTCCGTGCCCGGCGTCGACTACATGGACGTCGACATCTTCACCGGCGTCCCCGCGTCCGCCACGCCCGAGGAGCTCACCGGGATCCTCACCGACCCCGGCCCGCCCAGGTCATCGGTGCCGGCACACCCGGCCACCTACGACGAGAAGATCCACACGGTCCGTGCCGCGCAGGGCGAGACCCTGTCGGAGATCTGCGCCGAGTACGGCGTCCCGCTCGCCGAACTCCTGCGCCTCAACCCCGACATCACCGACACCCGGCGCCTGGCGAGGGGCCGTTCGGTGTTCGTCTTCCGCGGTATCCGCCCGGCCCAGCTCGCCCTGCTGTCGCCCAAGGCCGCGGACACCCTGATTCTGACGGAGGTCAACTGATGTCCCCGGACGTGCAGTTCCAGACGGCATCCCCGACGACGACGTCCAGGGAGCCGGACGGGCTCGCCGCCCTGCTGCCCCGCTGGCATCTGCTGCGCGACGCCGAGGAGGGCGAACCGCTGCGCGCGCTGCTCGCGGTGATCGCCGAACAGCTCGACCGGGTCCGCGACGGCGTACAGCAGGGCTACGAGGACCTGTTCGTGGAGACGGCGGCGCCCTGGGTGCTGCCGTACCTCGGCGACCTGGTCGGCTACCGCACCCTGCCCGGCTACGAGCGCGTCCTGACGACCGGTCTGCACGAGGGTGGCCGTGCCGCCCTCGCCGAGGCCGTCGCCCCGCGCGCCGACGTGGCCGCGACGGTCGCGGGCCGCCGCCGCAAGGGCACCCTCCACCTCCTGGAGGAACTCTCCGACCAGGTCACGGGCTGGCCCGCCCGCGCCGTCGAGCTGTCCCGGCAGGTCTCCCACACCCAGCCCGTGAAGCTGTACGGCGACACGGGCGTCCACCGTTCGGAGCGTGGCCGTCTCGTCGACCTGCGCGACAACTCCGCCCTCGACCTCGCGGGCGGCCCCTTCGGCGCGACGGCCCGCACGGTCGACGTGCGCAGCACCAACTCCCGCCACCGGCAGGGTGGTTGGACCCCCGCCGGGGTCGCCCTCTTCGTCTGGCGGCTGAAGGCGCACTCGCTCACCCAGGCCCCGGCGTACTGCATCGACCGCGCCCGCAACCTCTACACCTTCTCGATCCTGGGCAACGACACCCCGCTGGTCACCAAGCCGTTCCCGGAGCCGTCGCCCACGCACATCGCGACCATCGACAACGTCCCGGCGTTCATCACCCGCCGTCAGCTCCACGACCGGCTCGCCGACTACTACGGCCCGGGCAAGAGCCTGGTCATCCGGCGCGACGGCGAGGACCAGCCCGTACCGCCTTCGGACATCGTGGTCGCCGACCTCTCCGACTGGCGCTACCGGCCCAAGCGCGGGCAGGTAGCCGTCGACCCGGAGCTCGGGCGGATCGCGTTCGGGTCGCGGTCGGCACCCCGGCAGGGCGTGTGGGTGGACCACCACTACGCGTTCGGCGCCGACATGGGCGGCGGCGAATACGACCGCCTCGACCGCGAGCCCCGTCGCGACGCCGAGGTCTACCGAGTCGGCCCCGGGCAGCCGTACCGCCAGATCATGGATGCCTACCGGGCCTGGCAGCACGACCGCCGGGCCGACCGGACCGGCCCCGACGGCGTCATCGAGATCACGCACAGCGGCGCCTACCAGGAACAGCTCGACTTCGACCTCGACCCCGGCGACCGCCTCGAAGTGCGGGCCGCCGAGGGCACCCGCCCGGTGATACGGCTGCTCGACTGGTACAGCAACCGCCCCGACGCCCTCAACATCCGCGCGGTCTCGGAGGACTGCGCCCCGCACGAACGTCCGCGCATCGTCCTCGACGGCCTGCTGGTCGCCGGGCGCGGCATCAACGTCACCGGCCCCATGGGCGCGGTCGTCCTGCGCCACTGCACGCTCGTCCCCGGCTGGTCGCTGGAGCCCGAGTGCGCACCGCACTCGCCCGAGGAACCCAGCATCGTCCTGGAACGCACCACCGCGTGCCTCCAGGTCGAGCACAGCATCCTCGGCACCATCGAGGTCATCGGCGACGAGGTGAGCGAGGAACCGCTCGACATCCACCTGCGCGACAGCATCCTCGACGCGACGGGGAGTGACCGCGAGGCCCTGTCCGCACCGGACTGCCGGCACGCGCATGCCGTGCTGCATCTGCACCGCACGACCGTGATCGGCGAGATCCACACACACGCCGTGAAGATCGCCGAGAACTCGATCTTCACCGGCCGGCTGCACGTGGCCCGGCGCGGCATCGGCTGCCTGCGGTACTCGTACGTGCCGGCCGGGTCGCGCACCCCGCGCCGGTACCGCTGCCAGCCGGACCTCGCCGGACCCGAACAGGCCGGCCATGTACGGCCGTTGTTCACCTCCGAGCGCTACGGGACGCCCTGGTACGGCCTCCTCGCCGACCGGTGTGCCGAGGAGATCCGGCGCGGCTCGGACGACGGCGCCGAGATGGGCGCCTTCCACGACCTGTACCGGCCGCAACGCGAGGACGGCCTCCGGGCACGGCTCGCGGAGTACACCCCGGCGGGCACGGACGCCGGGATCTTCTTCGTGACGTGAGCCGCACCCACCGACTTCGCGAACCCGCACTTTCCTGAACCAGGGGGACCCCCTTCATGCACGCTGACCTCTCCCGCCTGACGTTCCGCCCGCAGCGGCGCTACTCGGCGGTCATCGCCCAGCAGGGGCGCGTCCAGCTCGACGCCGACATCAACGAGCAGACCGCGATCCAGCTCCACCAGGCCCGCACCCTCGCCGCCGACCTGATCGGCCGGCACGGCGGGCCGCGGGACGCCGCGGGCTTCCGGATCGAGTACGTGGGCGGCAAGCACGACATCGACACGCTCTTCATCCACGGCGGCCGCTACTACGTCGACGGCATCCTGTGCGACGCGACCCGCCCGGCGCCCGGCGTGCCCGTCCCGGACGACGACGCCGCCGGGCAGGAGCGGGAGCAGGACGCCGCCGCCCCGCCCGCGTACTGGACCTACTGGGACCAGCCCGACGGCTTCCGTGACCCGGAGAAGCCCGGTGACCGGCTGCCGTCGCCCGCCCAGTCGCCGTTCGTGGTGTACCTGAAGGTCTGGGAGCGCGCCGTCTCGGCCGCCGAGGACCCCGCGCTGCGCGAGGTCGCGCTCGGCGCGGCGATGCCGGACACCGCGGCCCGCGTGAAGGTCGTCTGGCAGGTGCTGCCGCTGTCGCTCGCCGCGCTGGAGATCGAGGAGACCGACCCGTCCAAGGAGGTCGTCCGCGCCGCCTTCGACAAGTGGGCGCGCAAGCAGGCCGCGCCCGCCGCCCGCCTCGCCGCCCGCAGCGAGCGGCCCGACCACGCCGACGAGGATCCCTGCCTGGTCAAGCCGGACGCCCGCTACCGCGGCCCGGAGAACCAGCTGTACCGCGTCGAGGTCCACGCGGGCGGCGCCGCGAAGGACGCCACCTTCAAGTGGTCCCGTGAGAACGGCTCGGTGGTCTTCCCGGTCGACGAACTCGACGGCACCTGGGTGCGGTTGGCCTCCCTCGGTCACGACGACAAGCTGGACCTGGACGTCGGCGACCACGTGGAGGTCACCGACACCGCGTACGCCTCCCGCCTCGAACCCCTGCCCCTGCTCCGGGTCGAGGAACTGGACCTGCCGGGCCGCCGGGTGCGGCTGTCCGCCGAGCCCGCCCCGGCCGTCGGACGGCTGCCCCACCTCAACCCCTTCCTGCGTCGCTGGGACCACCACGAGGGACCGAGGCGCAAGGGCCGTACGACCGCTCTGAAGGGCGGCGCGATCCCGGTCGCGGAGGGGGAGTGGCTGCCCCTGGAGGACGGCGTCGAGGTGTACTTCGCCAAGGGCGCCACCTACCGCACCGGCGACCACTGGATCGTCCCCGCCCGCACCGCCACCGGCAGCGTCGAGTGGCCCACGGACGCGGCACGCCGCCCGCTGCTGCAGGGGCCCTCCGGCATCGTCCGCGGCTTCGCGCCGCTGGCCCTGGTCAAGGGCGAGGGCGGCACCGTCGACCTGCGGCTCGCCTTCAACCCGCTGGCCAGCAGCATCCCGGCCGCGGACGAGGCGACGCTCGCGGCGGAGGAACAGGCCCGTCGGGAGGAGCAGCTCGCCGAGGATCCCTCGGGCGGGAGGTCGCAGACCACCGCGGACGCGGAGGCCGCGGCGGAAGGAGACGAGTGATGGCCAAGCCCCTGAGCGCGTCCAAGATGGTGGAGATCCTCCGCGCGGAGGGCCTGACGGTCCACGAGGTCCGTAGCTGGCGCACCCACAACCGCAACAGCAAGGGCCCGTGGGGCCCGGTGAACGGCGTGATGATCCACCACACCGTCACCAAGGGCACCGAGTCCTCGGTCAACATCTGCTACAACGGCTACTCCGGCCTGCCGGGACCGCTGTGCCACGGCGTCATCGACAAGAAGGGCCACGTCCATCTCGTCGGCAACGGCCGCGCCAACCACGCCGGCCTCGGCGACAGCGACGTCCTGCGCGCCGTGATCAACGAGTCGAAGCTCCCGCACGACAACGAGGCCGACACCGACGGCAACGCGCACTTCTACGGCTTCGAGTGCGTCAACCTGGGCGACGGCAAGGACCCCTGGCCCGAGGCGCAGAAGGAGGCCATCGAGAAGGTCTCGGCCGCGATCTGCCGCCACCACGGCTGGAGCGAGCGCTCGGTCATCGGCCACAAGGAGTGGCAGCCGGGCAAGACCGACCCGCGCGGCTTCACCATGGACGGCATGCGCAAGCGCATAGCGCAGCGGCTGAAGGGCGGCGGGGGAGGGAGCCCCGACCCGGATCCGAAGCCCGCGCCCAAGCCGAAGTACGAGCCCTTCCCGGGCGGCGGCTTCTTCCACATCGGTCAGAGGTCCCCGGTCATCACCGCCATGGGCCGCCGCCTGGTCGCCGAGGGCTGCGGCCGCTACGAGGAGGGCCCGAGCCCCGAGTGGAGCGAGGCCGACCGCCGCTCCTACGCCGCCTGGCAGCAGAAGCTCGGCTTCAAGGGCAAGGACGCGGACGGCATCCCCGGCAAGGTCAGCTGGGACCGGCTGAAGGTGCCCAACGTGTGAGGTGAACGGCGCTCGACCGGAAACGGCCCAGGTACCCCCGCGGGGTGTCCTGGGCCGTTTGCGCGCTCTGTTTCACGGGCTCAAAGGGTCTTGCTCCGCCCGCCGAAACAGGCCACACTGGTACCGAACGAATGGTCGGTTGGGGAAGCTGGTATCGATGACGACTTCACACGCCGCCGAGGCGCCCCCCGAGGGGCGACTCCAGGAGCAGTTCGACGCGACGATCTCGCGCGACCAGCGCATCGAGCCGCGCGACTGGATGCCGGACGGCTACCGCAGGACGCTGATCCGGCAGATCGCGCAGCACGCCCACTCGGAGATCATCGGCATGCAGCCCGAGGGCGAGTGGATCACCAAGGCGCCGTCCCTGCGCCGCAAGGCGATCCTGTTCGCCAAGGTGCAGGACGAGGCCGGCCACGGGCTCTACCTGTACTCGGCGGCGGAGACCCTGGGCGCCGACCGCGCGGACCTGACGAACCGCCTCATCGAGGGCCGCCAGAAGTACTCGTCGATCTTCAACTACCCGACCCTGAGCTTCGCCGACGTCGGTGTGATCGGCTGGTTCGTGGACGGCGCGGCGATCTGCAACCAGGTGCCGCTGTGCCGGTCGTCGTACGGGCCGTACGCGCGCGCGATGGTGCGGATCTGTAAGGAGGAGTCGTTCCACCAGCGGCAGGGCTACGAACTGCTGATGACGATGATGCGCGGCACCGAGGCCCAGCGCGAGATGGTGCGGGACGCGGTGAACCGCTGGTGGTGGCCGTCCCTGATGATGTTCGGCCCGCCCGACGACGCCTCGCCCAACTCCGCGCGGTCGATGGCCTGGAAGATCAAGCGGCACAGCAACGACGAGCTGCGTCAGCGCTTCGTCGACATGACCGTGCCGCAGGCCGAGAAGCTCGGCGTCACCCTGCCCGACCCGGAGCTGCGCTGGAACGCCGAGCGCGGCCGCCACGACTTCGGCACCCCCGACTGGGACGAGCTGACGCGGGTCATCAAGGGCGACGGCCCGTGCAACGCCCAGCGGATCCAGCGGCGCAGGAGCGCCCACGAAGAAGGCGCCTGGGTGCGGGAGGCGGCCACCGCCCACGCGGCCAAGCGGGCCGCCCGCGCGGAGAAGGGAGCGGTGGCGTGACCGCAGAGAAGCCGTCCGAGAAGCCGTCCGAGAAGCCGTCCGGGAAGCAGGACTGGCCGCTGTACGAGGTGTTCGTGCGCGGCAAGCGCGGCCTCAACCACGTCCACGTGGGCTCGCTGCACGCCGCCGACGACCGGATGGCGCTCACCCACGCGCGCGACCTGTACACCCGGCGCAACGAGGGCGTCTCGATCTGGGTGGTGCGCTCCGAGCACATCGCCGCCTCGACCCGCGACGAGAAGGACCCGTTCTTCGCGCCCAGCGCCGACAAGGTCTACCGCCACCCCACGTTCTACGACATCCCCGACGACGTCCCGCACATCTGAAGGAGAGGGCATGAGCGACGACCACGTCTACCTGACCCTCGCCGAGGGACACGAGGACGACACACGCTGGGCCTACGGCACCGGCTTCGAGGACCCGCTGCACGGCGTCGACACCACCGTGCCCGAAGGCGTCGACGCCGGTGAACTGGCCGCCCTCTGCGTGGCATTGGCGGACGACGCGCTGGTGAGCGCCCAGCGCCTGGCCGAGTGGGTCACCCGCGCCCCCGAGCTGGAGGAGGAGGTGGCGCTGGCCAACATCGGCCTCGACCTCCTCGGTCAGGCCCGCCTGCTCTACTCCCGGGCCGGCCAGGTCGACGGCACCGGACGCGACGAGGACGCCTACGCCTACTTCCGGGACGCCGGCGACTTCCGCAACGTACGCCTGGCCGAACTGCCGAACGGGGACTTCGCGTTCTCGATCGTGCGGCTGCTGGTGCTGTCGAGCTGGCGGCTCGCGCACTTCGAGCGGCTGGCGTCGCACCGGGACCCCGTGCTGGCGGCGGTCGCCGCGAAGGGCGTCAAGGAACTGAGCTATCACCGGCAGTACGCCGCCGAGTGGACGGTACGCCTCGGCGACGGCACGGACGAGTCGCACCGCCGGACACGCAAGGCCCTGGAGCAGGTCGCCCCGTACGTGGGCGAGTTGTTCACGGCCCACGACGTACGGGACGAGGTCGTCGCGGTGCTGAAGCAGGTCACCGAGGCGGCCGGACTGCCCATGCCCGTCTACCGGCCGCTGCCCGGCGCCGGACGCGCCGGCGAGCACACCGAGCATCTCGCGCCCCTGCTGGCCGAGTTGCAGGGCGTGGCCCGCGCACACCCGGAGGCTGCGTGGTGACCATGCCGACCACCCTGCTCGACGCCCGGCGCGCCCGGCACATCGCCGCACAGGTGCCGGACCCCGAGCTGCCCATGCTCACCCTGGCCGACCTCGGCGTCCTGCGGGACGTCGAGACGACCGAGGACGGCACGGTCGTCGCGAGCCTGACGCCGACCTACTCCGGCTGCCCCGCCATGGCGGAGATGCGCGCGGACGTGGCCGCGCGGCTGCGTGCCGCCGGGTACGCGCGCGTGCAGATCCGCACGGTCCTCGACCCGCCCTGGACCAGCGACTGGATCACCCCGGCCGGCCGCCGCAAGCTCGCCGAGCACGGCATCGCCCCGCCCGGCCCCGCCCCCCGCGGCGGCGGCCCGGTCCCGCTCGTGCTGTCACCCACCCGGCACGCGGTGACCTGCCCGCGCTGCGGCTCGGCGGACACCGAGGAGACCTCCCGCTTCGCCGCCACCTCCTGCAAGGCGCTGTGGCGCTGCCGCGCCTGCCGCGAGCCGTTCGAGTACGTCAAGGAGATCTGAATGGAAGGCCCGAGGGAAGCACAGACGGCCGCCGCGCCGCGCCCGCGCGCCCGCCGCCGTCCGGCCTTCCACACCCTGCGCGTCGCCGCCGTGGAGCCCCTGTGCGCGGACGCGGTCGCCGTCGGCTTCGACATCCCGGCGGAGCTGACCGAGGAGTTCGCGTTCGCGCCCGGTCAGTCGCTGACGCTGCGGCGCGAGGTCGACGGGCGGGACGAGCGCCGGTCGTACTCGATCTGCTCGCCGGCCGGGACGAGCCCGCGCATCGGCGTACGGGTCGTGCCCGGCGGCGTCTTCTCCTCCTGGCTCGTCAACGACGTACGCCCCGGCGACCTGGTCGAGGTGATGGCTCCGACCGGCGCCTTCACCCCCGACCTCAGCACGCCCGGCCATCACGTGCTGATCGCGGCAGGCTCCGGCATCACGCCGATGATGTCCATCGCCGAGTCCGTCCTGGCCGCCGACTCCCGCTCGACGGTCACCCTCTTCTACGGCAACCGCCGCACCGACACGGTGATGTTCGCCGACGAGCTCGCGGACCTGAAGGACCTCTACCCGGCCCGATTCCAGCTCGCCCACGTGCTCTCCCGCGAGCCCCGGGAGGCCGAGGTGCTCTCCGGCCGCATCGACGCCGACCGGCTCTCTACGCTCATCGACGCGCTGGTCGACGTACGGACCGCCGACCACTGGTGGCTGTGCGGACCGCACGGCATGGTCCGGGACGCCCAGCGGGTGCTGGCGGACCTCGGTGTCCCGGCGGAGCGCGTCCACCAGGAACTGTTCTACGCCGACGACGAGCCCGTACGGGAGACGCGCCACGAGGAGAGCGGCCCGCGGGGACCCGTCAGCCAGGTCACCATCACCCTCGACGGCCGCTCCACCACCGCAGCCCTGCCCAGGGAGCGGACCATCCTCGACGGCGCCCAGCGCACCCGCCCCGACCTGCCGTTCGCCTGCAAGGGCGGCGTCTGCGGCACCTGCCGGGCCCTGGTCACCGACGGCAAGGCGGACATGCGGCGCAACTTCGCGCTGGAGCCCGCCGAGGTGGACGCCGGCTACGTACTGACGTGTCAGTCGTACCCGGCGTCCGAGACGCTGACGGTGGACTACGACAGCTGAGCCGACTGGAAGCGTTGAGCGGCGAGGAAAGCCGAGGGACTGATTTCGCGTCGAACTGCCGTGCCGCGACGGCGCCTTCACCGGCTTTCCTCACTGGTCGCGCTCGCCGGATGGGCGGAAATTCGGCGGGTATCGTTCGCGGTTCGGCCGGGCATCGTTAGGTGGCGGGGTTCGAGGGTGGGAGGGGAACCATGCCGTCGTCGATACGGTCGGTCGATGCACAGCCACAGCCACAGCCACAGCCAGTGCTCAGTCCGCCGGCACCTGTAGCCGTCTTCCTGGTGGTCACGATCGAGCCGGGCGGCGAAGACGCCGTGCGCGATCTGCTGTCCGGGCTCGCGGGACTCGTACGAGCCGTCGGATTCCCGAGTCCCGACGGCGGGCTGTGCTGCGTCACCGGGGTGGGATCCGCGGCCTGGGACCGGCTGTTCGGCGATCCCCGCCCCCGAGACCTCCATCCCTTCCGGGAGTTGGAAGGGCGACGGCACCGCGCCGTGTCGACCCCCGGCGACCTCCTCTTCCACATCCGTGCCGCCCGCACGGACCTGTGCTTCGCCCTGGTCACGGAGATCATGAAGCGGCTGCGCGACGCGGTCACCGTCCAGGACGAGGTCCAGGCCTTCGCCTACTTCGACTCGCGCAACCTCCTCGGCTTCGTCGACGGCACCGAGAACCCCGTCGGCCAGGCGGCGGCCGAAGCGGCGATCGTCGGCGCCGAGGACCCGGCGTTCGCCGGCGGCAGCTACGCCGTCGTGCAGAAGTACGTGCACGACGTGGAGGCATGGGAGGCCCTCGCCGTCGAGGCCCAGGAGAAGGTGATCGGCCGTTCCAAGCTGACCAACATCGAACTCGACGTGCCCGGCTCCCACAAGGACGTGAACACGGTCACCGGCCCGGACGGGGAGGAACTGGAGATCCTGCGCGGCGCCATGCCGTTCGGCAGGCCCGGCCACGGCGAGTTCGGCACGTACTTCATCGCCTACGCCCGGACGCCCGCGATACCGGAGACCATGATGCGCAAGATGTTCCTGGGCGGCCCGGAATCCGGTCCCGACCCGATCCTGGACTACTCCCAGGCGGTCACCGGAACCCTCTTCTTCATCCCCTCGGTCACGTTCCTCGACTCGATTCCGGAACGGCCCGTGGCGGACTGAGCCCCTGACTCAGGAGCTCCGGTCCGAGCGCTGCGCGTCCCGCTCCTTCAGGCGGGCCGCCTCCTTGCGGACCTCGGCCTGAGTGGCGCGCTCCTTCCGCAGCCACTCGGGCTCCTCCGCCTTCAGCGCCTCGATCTGCTCGGTGGTGAGCGGTTCCGTGACACCGCCACGGGCCAGACCCGCGATGGACACGCCCAGCTTCTGGGCGACGACCGGCCGGGGGTGCGGGCCGTTGCGCCGCAGCTCCCGCAGCCACTGCGGCGGGTCCGCCTGCAGGGCGCTCAGCTCGGCGCGCGAGACGACACCCTCACGGAACTCGGCGGGGGTGGCCTCGAGGTACACACCCAGCTTCTTCGCCGCGGTGGCGGGCTTCATCGTCTGGGTGCTCTGGTGCGACGTCATGCGGTCCAGGGTAACGACTGGGCGGACCCGCACCGACCACGGCCGGTAACCTGGCCAGGTGACAGGCTCGGAAGTACCCCCGTCGTCCCCGGAAGGACCCCCTTCCGCCCCGGCAGCGCCGCCGTCCTTCCGGCTTGCGTACGTCCCGGGGGTGACTCCCTCGAAGTGGGCGCGGGTCTGGGGCGAGCGCTATCCCGACGTCCCCCTGACCCTGCTCCCGGTGACCGCCGCCGAGGCGCCGGACGTGCTCCGCGGTGGTGACGCCGACGCCGGTTTCGTACGGCTGCCGGTTGACCGTACGGTCTTCAGCGCGATCCCGCTCTACACCGAGACCACGGTCGTCGTCGTCCCCAAGGACCACGTCGTCACGGCGGTCGAGGAGGTGACCGTCGAGGACCTCGCCGACGAGGTCGTCTTCCACCCCCTCGACGACGTCCTCGGCTGGGAGCGCCCCCCCGGGCAGCCCGCCTTCGAGCGTCCCGCGACCACCGCGGACGCCGTCGAGCTCGTCGCGGCGGGCGTCGGCCTGCTCGTCGTGCCCCAGTCGCTGGCGCGGCTGCACCACCGAAAGGACCTCACCTACCGGCCGCTGGTCGACGCCCCCCAGTCGAGCGTCGCGCTGTCCTGGCCCGAGGACGCGACCACCGACCTGGTCGAGGACTTCATCGGCGTCGTCCGCGGCCGCACAGCCAACAGCACCCGGGGCCGCACCACGTCCCAGCCGGCCGCCGCGGAGCAGCCGAAGCGCAAGCGGCCCGAGGGCGGCGGCACCCCGCGGCGGCAGTCCGGAACCGGTCGTGGCCAACGCGGTGGCTCCGGCGGTGCCAAGGGCGCGCAGGGAGCGAAGGGCGCGCAGGGGGCCAAGGGCGCACGGCGAGGCAAGCCCCGCCGCCGGTCGTAGCGGACGGCCCGCCCGCCCCGGGCCCCTGCGCCGTGCGGGGCATCACGGAGCGTACGTGGCCTGCTCCGCCGTCCGTACGACCGTCGTCCCGTCGGCCCGGCTCAGCAGGCCCGCGCTCACCCAGGCGTTCACGGTGGACCGCACGCGGGAGACCAGCGCACCCTTGCCCCGGAACGGCGCCCCGGCCCAGATCTCGTCCAGGAGCGTGGTGCCGTCGGACTTCGCGGGGTTGGCGACGCCGGAGTCCTTGTTGCCGAAGACCACCCGGGGTTCGGAGCGCCGGAAGTAGGCGTGGGTCGGGTCCTCGGTGCCCTCGAAGAAGGGGGCGAACTCCGTTCCGGCGAGGGTGTAGTGGAGCGGTTTGCCGCTCACCGGGCTGAGGGACGGCAGCAGGTCGCCGGAGAGCCCGGCGTTGCGGTACAGGCCCAACTGGAGGTGGCTCGTCGAGGAGTCGCGGCCGACGAGGTTGATCGGACCGTAGAACAGGGTCTGCAGCGAGGGATCGTCGATCGCCTTCTCCACCCGCAGCCGGAACGGCATGGAGATCCGTACGGTGTCCCCGCTGCGCCAGGTCCTCGACACGGTGAAGTAGCTCCCCGGCGTCGGAGTGCCGCTCACCGCACGCCCGTTGACCGTCACCCGGAATCCGGCGGTCGCCCACGACGGCACCCGCAGCTTCAGGGCGAAGGCCGCGCCGCGACCGCCGATGGTGAGCGTGGTGCCCTGCTCCCGGGGGAAGCCGGTCGTCTGAGTGACCGTCACACCCTTTTCCGACCAGGTGAGTCGGGACGGGCTGTACAGGTTGACGTACAGCGTCCTGCCGTCGGCTGCCTTGAAGTACACCGAGTCCTGGTATTTGGTGGCGCTCTCCATGCCGGTGCCCTCGCAGCAGGTTGTGCCCTGCTTGGGCGTGTAGTCCCGCACATGCCCCGGCGTCAGCCCGATGAAGTAGGTGACGAGCGGCTTCTCGGCGTCCGCCTTGTCCTGCTTGGAGCCGAGGACCTGGTTGTAGAGGGCCCGCTCGTAGTAGTCCATGTACATCGGCCGCTGCTCGTGGAAGAACAGGGTCCGGCTGAGCTTCAGCATGTTGTACGCACAGCAGGTCTCGGCGCTGGTGGCGCTGATCGTCCCCGCGATCAGGTCCCGCGCCTTCCAGAACTCGGCGGTGCTGGTGCCGCCGATGCCGAACATGCGGTGGGGCACGACCATGCCCCAGAAGTTCCGGGCGGCGTCGAGGTAGCGGGCCTCGCCGGTCGCGTCGTACAGCCGCAGGTAGCCGGTGAAGATCGGTATGTGCTGGTTGGCGTGCAGCCCGTCCAGGATGTCGGTGTTCGCGGCGCAGTTGTCGATGAGCCGGTCGAGGTCGAACAGCTTGGCGAGCGCGAGGTGTTCGGCCTTGCCGGTGATCGTGTGCAGGTCGCAGATCGCCTCGACGATGCCGCCGAACTCACCGCTGGAGAACAGCCCCCACATGCGCTGGAGCGTGGCCTCGGGCAGCTTGGACAGCCGCGAGTACATCCAGTCGCACATGCCGGACGCGAGGTCGAGGGCCCGGGCGTCGTCCGTGGCGAGGTAGGCGTCCAGCACGCCTCTAAGGATCTTGTGCGCGGTGTAGTAGGGCGCCCACACCTTCGTGTAGTCGCTGGTGGTGCGCGACTCCAGGTCGATGAACTGCGTCTCCGGGTACGCCGCCAGGAAGCCGGGGTGGCTGGGCCCGCCCCAGGTGCGGCGCAGGGTGGCGGTGAGGTTCCGGCCGGAGGCGTCCGCGAAGGAGCCGCCGGAGGTCTCGTCGAAGGCGTACGAGGCCAGGTCGCCGCGGCCGGCGGAGGCGTCGGCGGCGCGGCTGCTCTGCAACTCCGTGATCTCGCCGGCGGTCAGGGCGCGCGACCAGACGTTGAACTCGTCGTAGGCGCCCGCGAAGACGGGGTCGGCGGAGAAGTTGGAGCGGCCCAGCCAGTGGTTGGTGAGGTCGCCCAGCGCGGCCGGCGTGAGGGACATCGCCGTGTTCCGGGCCACGGCGGTGCCGTTGACGTACAGCGTTCCGGTGCCGCCCGCGAGCGTGACCGCGAGGTGGCTCCACTGGTTCAGCGGCAGCGCGGCGGTGCCGTCGAGGCCCTGCTCGCCGCCCGGCCCGCCGGTCGTGAGGGCGAAGCGCGGCACGCCGCCGGCGTTGCGGGCGGCCAGGTACATGTACCGGGTGGTGTCGTTGCCGAAGTCGAAGACGCGCGCCCAGTCGGCGTCGTGCGTGGGCTTCACCCAGGTGGACAGGGTGATGGCCGAGGCGCCACCGAGGACGGCGGCGGGCAGGTCGACGTACTGGTAGGAGCCGCGGACGTTCTCGGCGGCGGTGCCGAACCTGCCGCCGACGCTCAGCACGGCCGGGTTCTTGCGCAGTGCCTCGCGCACCTCGGTCAGGGCCCCGACCATGGTGCGGATCTTGTCGACGAACACCTGCTCGCCGGTGCCGGCGTAGGCCTGCGACAGCATGGTCAGGAAATGCCCGGTGTAGTGCCCGCGCAGATTGCCGTTCGCCTCGCCGTCCAGCCCTTCCCAGCCACCGGGCGCGACCGCGCCGCCGGTGGACAGGCCGGCGTTCGCGCGGAAGACCTGCAGCAGCCGGTTGACGTCGTAGCCGCGGGCGTGGTCGAGCATCAACTGCCGCTTGTCGGCGAAGAGTCCGGGCCTGAGGGCCACGTCGTCGAGGGCGAAGGGCTGGACGGTCCAGGCGCCCGGGGCAGCGGTCACGGCCTGCGCCTCCTGAACGGCCGCCGAGGCACGGCCGGCCGCCGTGAGACTGACCGCGGGGGTCGCCGCGGCGAGCGCGGCGGCCTGGAGAAGGGATCGTCTGGAGAGGGGCGGTGCCATGTGCTCCTCCACGAAGTGGATGTCGTTCGATATTGCGAACAGTGTGCGGGGGGTCGGCCAGACGTTATGCGTGAGGTGAGGAGGCGTCAACGGTGCGGACGGGATTGATGCACGAAGATCGGCGGCTCGGTGAGGCGCAGTCAGGTGCAGGGGGTCGTGAGCACGGGCAGGGCGGTCGGCCGCTCGGTGACGATCAGCAGGACGCCGTCGACCGTACGAGCCAGTCGTACGCGCCCCGCGCCGTGAACTCCCCCTGACCGCCCCGCAGCAGCAGACCGGCCGTCGCGAACTCCGGGGCGTCCGCCTGGGCGGGCAGATAGGGGACCGCGATGCAGCGCATTCCGGCCGCGTGCGCGGCGGCGGCGCCCGGGGCGGCGTCCTCCACGACCACGCAGTCGCCCGGGGTCGCGCCGAGCCGGCGGGCCGCCTCCAGGAACACGTCGGGGGCCGGCTTGCCGCGGTCGACCTCGTCGGCCGAGACGACCGTGCGCAGCTGTGCGTCCAGACCCGTGCCGGCCAGGATGACCGCGATGGCCTCGCGCGACGACCCCGACGCCACGGCCAGCGGGACGCCCTCGGCGGCCAGCAGCTCCACGAACGCGCGCATCTCGGGGTACGCGCGCGTGGCGGCGCGGGCGAGTTCCAGGTAGCGGCGGTTCTTGGCGGCGAGCAGTTCGTCGACCGAGGCCCTCAGGCCGTACTCGCGCTTCCAGATCGTCACCGTCTCCAGCGTGCTGATGCCCACGAACCGCTCGTGGTCCGTCCACGTGAAGTCGGGAACCCCGTGCTCGGCGAGGACCTGGCGGCCCGCTTCGTAGTAGTTGGGCTCGCTGTCCACGAGCGTTCCGTCGAGATCGAAGAGGACCGAGACACCGTTGAGACCGCTCATGGCCCCAGCATGCCAAAGGTCATTTCCGGGCCGCTGCCCGCCCGACCGACTCCACCAGCGGCAGCAGCCGGTGCGGGACGCGCTCGCGCAGCGCCACCTCGGTACGGGTGCGGACCACGCCGGGAAGACTGATCAGCTTCTGGATCACGTCCTCCAGATGGGCGTTGTCGCGGGCGACCACCCGGGTCAGCAGATCCCCGCCGCCCGTGATCGAGAAGGCCTCGACGATCTCCGGTACGGCGGCGAGCGCGTCGCCCACGTCGTCGAGATGGCCCTGCGTGACCTCGATGTGCACGAAGGCCAGCACCGGATGGCCGAGGGCGGCGGGGGAGAGCGTGGGCCCCGTGCCGGTGATCACGCCGTCCCGCTCCAGCCGGTCGAGCCTGGCCTGGAGCGTGCCGCGCGCGACGCCGAGGATGCGGGCGTACTCCCGCACGCTCGTACGGGGCTGCTCCAGCAGCAGCCGCAGGATGCGGGTGTCGAGCTCGTCCACGGCCATGCTGCCGGCTCCTCGTCCGTTGGCTCCCCGGTGACCGCTGAGCAGCGGTCGGCGCTGTACCAATGGACCAGTCTAGAAGGAGCCGCTTGAGCCAGTGGCGGCAGAGGTGCTGATATGGATACGTCGATGGCGCTGCGGACCCCGCGGCGCCTTTTTCATGTCGGTTTCCAGCCAGGGTGCGAAGGGGGCGGTAAGCGGTGCTGACAAGGGTGTTCGTGGCTCCGGATCCGGGGCGGACGCGGCTGCGGTTCGCCACCCGGGCCGTGCTCGGCGTCGGCGCGGCGGTCGTCGTCTGCGGCGTCGCCGGACAGTCCCTCGTGGGCGCCGTCACCGGAGGGCTCGCCGCGCTGCTCGCCCTGTTCACCGTCACCGACGCCACGGTCCGCGGGCAGGCGGTCACCACCGCGCTGCTGCCGCTCGTCGGCCTCCCGGTCCTCGCGGCGGCGGCCGAGCTGCACGACCACCCGGTCGCCCGTGACGTCACCTTCCTCGCCGTCGTCGGCGCCGGCGTGTACGCCCGCCGCTGGGGACCGCGCGGGCACAGCCTCGGCGTGTTCGCGTTCATGACCTTCTTCGTGGCGCAGTTCCTGCACGCGAGCCCCGGGCAGCTCCCCGAGCTGTACGCCGCCGTGCTGCTGTCCCTGCTCACCGCGTCCGCGGTGCGCTTCGGGCTGTGGTGCTACGAGCGCCGGACGCCGCCGGCGCCCGCGCCCGCACCGCCGGGCGGCAGCGGGCTGGCCCGCGTGACGACACGCCAGGCGATCCAGGCCACCGCCGGCGCGGGCTTCGCCCTCGTCGTGGGCCAGCTGGTGTCCGGACAGCGCTGGTACTGGGCCGTCGGCGCCACCTGGTGGATCTTCGTCAACACCACCTCGCGCGGCGAGACCCTGGTCCGCGGCTTCCGACGGGTCCTCGGCACGGTGATCGGCATCGGACTCGGCCTGCTCGTCGCCGTCCCCCTGCACGGGGCGGCGGTCCCGACGGCCGCGCTCCTCGCCGTCTGCGTCTTCGGCATCTTCTACACGGCCGCCGTCTCGTACACCTGGATGATGCTCTGCGTCACGGTGCTCGCCGAGCTCCTCTACGGTCTCCTGGGCGTCCTCGACCCCGCCCTGCTGGCGCTGCGGCTCGCCGAGACCGGCGTCGGGGCCCTCGGCGCCGTGCTGGCCGTGCTGTTCGTGCTGCCCGTCACCACCCACGCCGTCACCGACGCCTGGATCCAGCGGGCCCTGCGCTGCGTCCACGCGGCGACCGCCGAGGCCGCCGCCCGCCTCGCCGGTGACGAGGGCGCCGACCCGGCCTCGCGCGTCGCCGAGCTGGAGCAACTGCTCGGCCGGGTACGGCTCTCCGTCGCCCCGCTCGTGCACCCGCTGAACCCGATGCCGGCCCGCAAGCGGCGCGCCCGCCGCGTGCTGGCCCTGCTGGACGACTGCGCCCGGGAGATCCGCGGCCTCGTCGCCGTCGCCGCCGACCCGGTGGCCTCGCACGACGCCCGCCTGGCCGCCGCGTGCTGGCGCGTCGAGGCCGCCGTCGAGGCGCTCACCGGCGGCGCGGACGTCACCGCCCCCGCGGCACAGCCGACGGCCTCGCACCCCGCCCTCGTCCACCTGCACGGCCTGGAGCGGGCCCTGGCCGAACTGTCCCAGCCCCTGCGCACGCCGACCGGCTCACGGCTGGTCGGCGTGGGGGAGTGAGCGCCGCTCCGGGCACGGCGTCCCGACCGCTCCGTCGCTGGTTCCGCCATTTGGTCTAGACCGATGGCCCCGCACTGCTACCGTCACCGCCGACGGCACCCGACCGGAAGGGGACAACGGTGGCAGATGTCGGCAGACAGGGCAGACAAGGCGCACAGGACAGACTGGCTTACATCGGGTCGTTCACGGCAGCCGGTGGCCAGGGGATCACCACGGCCGCCGTGGCCGCGGGCAGCGGCGCGCTGACCGTGCTCAGCAGCGTGGACGACGTGCCCGATCCCGCGTACCTGGCCCTGTCGCCCGGCGGCGACACGCTCTACGCGGTCAGCGAGACGGCCGAGGGCGCGGTGGCCGCGTACCGCGTGGGCATGGACACGCCCGAGCTCATGGGGCCGCCGGTGCCGGTGGACGGCAGCGGACCCGTGCATCTCAGCCTGTTCGCCGGCCACGTCCTGACCGCCAACTACGGCTCCGGCAGCGTCACCGCCGTCCCCGTCCGCCCCGACGGCAGCCTGGCCGAGGCCCCCTCGGCCGTTCTCCAGCACACCGGCTCCGGCCCGCACACGCCACGCCAGCAGAGCCCGCACGCCCACCAGGTGCTCCCCGCCCCCGGCGGCCGCTGGGCCGTCGGCGTCGACCTCGGCACCGACTCGGTGCGGGTCTACGCGCCGGTCGACGGCACGTTCGAAGTCCACCGTGAGATCGCCCTGCGCCCCGGCTCGGGCCCCCGCCACCTGGCCTTCCATCCGAACGCCACCTACGCGTACGTCGTCAACGAACTCACCCCCACCGTCACCGTCTGCCACTGGGACCCCGACGACGGCACGCTGAAGCCACTGACCGAGACACCGGTCCTGCCGGGCGCCCCGGCCGGCGACGCCTATCCCTCGGGAGTCGTCGCCTCGCCCGACGGCCGCTTCGTGTGGGCCGCGACCCGCGGCGAGGACGTGCTGTCGACGTTCGCCGTCGAGGGTGAGGAACTGCGGCTCACGGGAACCGTGCCCTGCGCCGGGCACTGGCCCCGCGCGATCGCCGAGGCGGAAGGCTTCCTGTACGTCGCGAACGAGCGCTCCGGTGACGTGTCCTGGTTCGCCGTGGACCCGGACACGGGGCGCCCGCGCTACGAGGGCTCGATCGAGGTCCCTGCGGCGTCCTGCGTGGTCATCGGCCCGGAGCCGAACAGAACGTGACCGACGCCGAAGGGCCCGCCACGGTACGGGCGGGCCCCTTCGGCGTTACGGCTGTGACGTGCGCGTCAGCGGACCGGCGTGCCCTGCGGCTGCTGCGGGGCGATGCCCAGAGCGGTCGTGTACTTGGACAGGGCGAGCTTGCCGATCGCCGGGTAGGGGCCGAGCGCCTCGGCGGCGGAGCAGCCGGCCTCCTGGGCGGCCTGCGCGATCAGGCTCGGGTCGATCTCCGGCCCTATCAGGTACGGCGCCAGCGCCAGCTGCTGCGAGCCCGAGGACCGCAGCTGCTCGGCGAC
Source organism: Streptomyces sp. NPDC006385 (assembly GCF_040612485.1). NCBI lineage: Bacteria > Bacillati > Actinomycetota > Actinomycetes > Kitasatosporales > Streptomycetaceae > Streptomyces > Streptomyces sp. NPDC006385. Next base: position 35,179 of record NZ_JBEXQG010000043.1, on the reverse strand, counting down.
GGCCGTGATCGAACCGTCCTGGTCCAGAGCCGCCGCCATCACCGGCACGGCCAGGCGCGCGGCGAGCAGCATGCCGGTGATCCCGGCCGCCTGCACGGCCTCCTCACCGCCGACGGAGGCCAGGACGATGCCGTCCGCGGCGGTCGCCACGGTGAACAGCCGGGCGCGGTCGGCGCGGGCCAGACCGGCCTCCGACAGACGCACGTGCAGCGCCTCGGCGAGCAGCGGGTGCGGGCCCAGCACATCGGTCAGCTCGGCCGCGACGCGGCTGTCCATCACGGCCTGGCGGATGACCCTCAGCAGCGCGCTGTCCGGGCCGGCGAGCAGCGGCACCACGACGGCGACGGGGCCCTCCGGCTCCTTGACCTCCACCCCTGCGGCGAGCGCCTGCTCAAAACGGGCGATGCGCTCCTCGGCGGCGTGCACCAGCACGGACTGGAGCGTGGGGAACTCAGCGTCGTCGCCGTCGACGTACCCGATCCGGGCGTCAAGGCCGGGAAGCTCGGAGCGGGCGATGCTCACGACCTCCTCGGCGAGGCCGCGAGTGGCGGCGCTCGGCGTGCCCGGCACCGCGAGAACGAGCGCGGGCGCGCCCTCGGGAGCAGCCAGCGGCTCGGGTCGGCGGTGCCGCCCGGGCTGGCGGGGGCGCGGCATTCGTACTGGCAGGCCGGACGCGGGCCCAGTGGGGGAGCTCATGGCGCCGCATGTTACTGGTTTCTTGGGCTCCCCTGTTCGGGGAGGGTGCAGGTGAGCGGTATCCGTCCGGTTTTGTCTGATGAGTTACGCGTGGTTCAGAACTGATCAACGTATGAGGATCAGTCCGTTTTATCTGTCACTCGTACGTGTCACCCCGTACGGGTCAACACGGAGAGCATCGCCTCGTCACTCGGCAGTGTCAGCCCGCCCGTCGCCAGATCGGTCGCGATACGCACCGACCCCAGCAACGGATCCCCGTCGGCGGGCACCCGCCGCGCCCGCGGCAGCCGTTTCGACAACTCCTCTTCCAGCGGTACGAGAAGAGGGTCGCCCATCTTGGACAGGCCACCGGTGAGCGCGACCTGGGGTTCGCCCGCGGTGGGACACACGGCGGCCGCGGTCTCGGCCATGTGCCGGGCGGCGGCCCGCAGAATGTCCGCGGCGACCGGGTCGCCGTCGGCGCAGGCGGCCACCCGCGGCGCGAAGGAGGCGAGGACGGCGGGCCGGTCCGGGCGCGGGTAGAGCTTGCCGGGCAGCCCTTGCATCGGGCCGAACAGTTCCTCCGCGCGCGCCAGCAACCCGGCGGAACCGCCGGGCCGCCCGTCGTAGGCACGCAGCGCCGCCTCCAGCCCGGCCCGCCCGATCCAGGCGCCGCTGCCGCAGTCACCGAGCAGATGCCCCCAGCCGTCCGCACGACGCCAGCGCGTCAGGTCGGTGCCGAGCGCGATCAACCCCGTGCCGGCGGCGAGCACGACACCGGGCCGGGAGCCGAGGGCACCGACATAGGCGGTGACGGCGTCGGCGGCGAGAGCGAGGCGCCTGATGTCGAACGCACGCGCGAGAACGCCCGGCAGTTCGGCGCGCAGGGCATCCCCCAGCGTGGCCAGCCCGGCGGCGCCCACCGCCGCCGCAGCCGGCTGGGCGACACCGGCCTCGACGGTCGATGCCCGCACCATGGGCACCAGTTGCTCGATCAGATGCGCGGCATCGATGCCCCGGTCCCCGGTGCGCACCGGCTCGCGGGACTCCCGCCGGGCCAACACACCACGACCGACGGTGCCGACGGCGACCCGCAGGCCGGATCCACCGGAGTCGACGGCGAGGAAACCCCGGTCGGCCCTGTCCCTCACCACCTCGGCTCCGTCCGTCGCCCCGGTCATGGCAGGCGCCAGTCCACCGGCTGTCCTCCCTGCTGGATCAGCAGGTCGTTGGCCCGGCTGAACGGGCGGGAGCCGAAGAAACCGCGGTCGGCCGACATGGGGGAGGGGTGGGCGGACTCCACCGACGGGAGGTTGCCGAGCAGCGGGCGGAGGTTGCGGGCGTCGCGGCCCCACAGGATGGACACCAGCGGCTTGCCGCGTCCGGCCAGCGCCCGGATGGCCTGCTCGGTGACCTCCTCCCAACCCTTGCCGCGATGGGCGCCGGGCTTGCGCGGGGCCGTGGTGAGCGCCCTGTTGAGCAGCAGCACGCCCTGCCGGGTCCACGGCGTCAGATCGCCGTTGGACGGCTGCGGCAACCCGAGGTCGGTGTGCAGCTCCCGGAAGATGTTGATGAGGCTGCCGGGCAGCGGACGCACGTCGGGCGCGACCGAGAACGACAACCCCACGGCGTGGCCCGGCGTCGGGTACGGGTCCTGTCCGACGATCAGGACCCGTACTTCGTCGAAGGGCTGTTGGAAGGCGCGCAGGACATTCGCTCCGGCCGGCAGATAGGTGCGTCCCGCGGCGATCTCCGCGCGCAGGAAGTCGCCCATCCCGGCGATCCGTTCGGCAACGGGTTCCAGGGCTTTCGCCCAGCCCGGTTCGACGATTTCATGCAAGGGTCGTGGTGCCACGGGCGTCACCCTACTGCCGAGCCGGCAGCGGCGATCAACCAGTGGCCAGGACCGGCCCGTAAGCCCCGACGCCTCACCCGACCACCGCGGCCCGTACGCACAGCACGTCCGGCAGGTGCGACGCCAACTGCCGCCAGCTGTCGCCGTCGTCGGCCGACGCGAACACCTCGCCGTTGCGGTTGCCGAAGTACACGCCCGCCGGGTCGGCGTCGTCCGTGCACATCGCGTCGCGCAGCACCGTGCCGTAGTGGTCGCCCTGCGGCAGTCCCGCCGACAGCGGCTCCCAGCTCTTGCCCGCGTCCGCCGTACGGAAGACGCGGCATCGCCGGTCGGCCGGGACGCGGTCCGAGTCCGCGTTGATGGGGAAGACGTACGCCGTGTCGCCGCGGTGCGGGTGGGTGGCCGCGGCGAAGCCGAAGGTGGAGGGCAGGCCCTCGCCGATGTCCGTCCAGTGCGCGCCCGCGTCGTCGCTGCGGTACACACCCCAGTGGTTCTGCAGATACAGGCGGTCACCTGTCACCGCGTCCTGCGCGATCTTGTGCACGCACTGGCCGAACTCCGGGTTCGGATCCGGCAGGAACACCGCGGAGACACCGGAGTTGGAGGGCGCCCAGCTCGCCCCGCCGTCGGTCGTCCTGAACACGCCGGCCGTCGAGACGGCGACCGTCACGGCCTGTGGGTCGCGTTTGTCGGTGAGCACGGTGTGCAAGCCCTCACCGCCGCCGCCCGGCACCCACTTGGACCGCGTGGGGTGCTCCCACAGCGGGCGGACCAGCTCGAATGACTCGCCGCGGTCCTCCGAGCGGTACAGCGCCGCCGGTTCCGTGCCCGCGTACACCACGTCCGGCTCCGCGGCGGCCGGGTGCAGCTGCCACACCCGTTCCAGGGAAGCCTCCGTGTCCTGGGGGAACTTGACGGCGGGCCGGGCCGGTTCGGTCCAGGTGCGGCCCAGGTCGTCGGAGTGGAACACGGACGGGCCCCAGTGCGCGCTGTCGCCGCCGGCCAGCAGCCGCGGTCGCTCGCGGCGGGTGTCGATGGCGACCGAGTACACGGCCTGGGCGTTGAAGTAGGGACTCTCGTCGAACTCCCAGGTGCCACCTCGCCTCCGCCCGATGAACAGGCCCTTGCGCGTGCCCACGGCCAGCAGTACCTCGGTCATGCCGATCACCTCCGCGACGTCTTTGTCCCAGACACCGGCCAGTCTGCACCCCACCACTGACAGTCACCTCTGTTCGAGCTTACGCCGCAGGTCAGCGCGGCGATGACAGCTCACTGCCGCGGGCCGCGCGACGCTCTCACGGAAGAACGCGACGCTTTCCGGAAGAAGAGGTCCGCGGTGGCCGGAGGGTCCGAGGGTCCGTGCCACGGTCGACTCCGGGTGGACGCCGTGAGCAGCCGGCGGCCGTCCGCCGTATGGGAGGGCGGTGGGTCCGGCATGTTCGTGCGCTCATGAGGAGGAAGCCTTCGATGGCGTTCCGTGGTCCGAGGGTGTGGCTGTGGCGGTGGCGGCGCAATCCGCTCAAGCGCCGGGCCGATGTGGTCGAGGCATGGGTCCTGCTCGCCGCGTGGACGATCACCGTTCTCGCCGGAGTCCTCGCCGGCCTGGCGACGGCCGGCACGGTGGAACGGGGGACGGCCCGGGAGCGCGTCGAGTGGCGGCCCGTCGTCGCCCTGCTCAGCGAGCGGGCGCCGGGCACCGCGGACTCGCGCTCCGGCACGCCGAGCACCGCGAGCGTCTGGGCGAAGGTCCGCTGGAGCGCGCCGGACGGTACCGCGCACACCGGCCAGGCCCGCGTCCGGCCCGGCAGTGGCGTCGGCACGCCGGTCACCGTCTGGACGGACCCGCAGGGACGCCTCGTGACCAAGCCCGCCACCGCGTCCGAGGCCCGCTCACGGGCGGCCCTGACCGGCGCCCTCGCGGGCGTGTGCGCCGCGTCCGTCCCCTTCGTCGCCGGCCGGGCCCTGCGCAGGCGCCTGGAGAGCCGGCGTATCGATCAGTGGGGCTATGAGTGGGCGCGGTTCGGGCCGTTGTGGGGTGGGCGGACGACCGGGTGAGGGCGATGGGTTCTGGCCGTGGTCGATGACTGGCGGGCGGATCGGGAGTGCTCCGCGAGGTGAGTGGATCAACTCGCGGAAGCGGTCGAGCGTGCGTCCCGTCGCACGGACATGGCTTTCCGGCGGGTCGATCTGGAGATCCTCGGCAACACCGACGGATTCCTGCACGCGCACGCGTGGCCACGGTTCGAGTGGGAGCCGGCCGACTCGGTGCGCATGCCGGTTTGGCTCCATCTCCGTGACAGGTGGGCGGACGAGCGGTACGCGCTCGGCCCGCAGCACGACCCGCTACGCAAGGCGATCGGGGACGAGTTGGACCGGCTGCGCGCGGCGAGCTGACGGCAGGCGATCAGCGGCCGCCACCCGGCAACGCCCGCCCCAGAATCGCGTCCACGTCGGCGCCGTCCGGCAGCGTCCCGAACGCGTGCCCCCAGTCACCCCCGAGCCGGGTGGCGCAGAACGCGTCGGCCACTGCCGCGGGGGCGTGCCGGACCAGCAGGGCGGCCTGCAGGGTCAGGGCCATCAGCTCGACCAGGCGCCGGGCACCGGCTTCCGACCCGTCGGCCAGCAGGCCCTTCAGCCGGGTGACGGCCGCGTCCAGCCGGGTGTCCGACCCCTGCGCCAGTGCCAGTTCGGCGAAGAGTGCCTCCGCGGTGCCCGGCTCCCGGCTCAACGCCCGCAGCACATCGAGGGCGTTGACGTTCCCCGAGCCCTCCCAGATCGACAGCAGCGGAGCCTCCCGATAGTGGCGGGGCATGCCCGACTCCTCGACGTAGCCGTTGCCGCCCAGGCACTCCAGGGCCTCCGCGGTGAAGGCGGGACCCCGCTTGGTGACCCAGTACTTGCCGACGGCGGTCGCGATCCGGCGGAACGCCGCCTCGGTGCCCTGCGCGTCGTGGCCGCGCACCACCCGGTCGGCCGCGCCGGCCAGCCGCAGGGTGAGCGTCGTCGCGGCCTCCGACTCCAGCGCCAGGTCGGCGAGGACGTTGCGCATCAGCGGCTGGTCGAACAGCCGTGCCCCGAACGCGCTGCGGTGCCGCACATGGTGACCCGCCTCCACGAGCGTCTTGCGCATCAGCGTCGCCGAGGCCATCACGCAGTCCAGCCGCGTGCAGTTCACCATTTCGATGATCGTCTTGACGCCCCGCCCCTCGGGCCCCACCCGCCAGGCGACGGTCCCGTCGAACTCGGGCTCGGAGGAGGCGTTGGAGCGGTTGCCCAGCTTGTCCTTCAGGCGCTGGATGCGGAAGGTGTTGCGGCTGCCGTCGGGCAGGACGCGCGGCACGAGAAAGCAGGACAGGCCGCCCGGAGCCTGGGCCAGCACCAGGAAGACGTCGCACATGGGCGCCGAGGTGAACCACTTGTGCCCGCGCAGCGTGTACACACCGGGCTCGGAGGTCGGCGTCGCCGCCGTGGTGTTGGTACGGACGTCGGAGCCGCCCTGCTTCTCGGTCATCCCCATGCCCGCGAGCAGGCCCCGCTTCTCGGTCGGGACGCGCAGAGCGGGCTCGTACTCCCGGCTCGTCAGCAGGGGTTCGTAGACCTGCGCGAGTTCGGGCTGCCGGCGCAGCACAGGGACGGCGGCGTACGTCATCGACGTCGGACAGCCGTGGCCGGCGTCCGTGTGCCCCCACACCAGGGCGCCGGCGGTCCGGGCGACATGCGCGCCGGGCCGCTCGTCCGCCCAGGGCGCCGCCGCCAGTCCCTCGGCGACCGCGACGCGCATCAGGTGGTGCCAGCTCGGATGGAACTCGACCTCGTCGACGCGGTGGCCGTACCGGTCGTGCGTACGCAACTCGGGCTCGTGCCGGTTGGCCTGCTCGCCCCACTCCTGCGCCTCGACGCTCCCGGCCCGCCGGCCGAGCCGCCGGATGTCCTCCGCGGCCCACACGGCGCCCTCCCGACGCAGCCCTTCCAGCAGGGCCGCGTCCTCGGACGCGTCGTACGGCGGCAGGGGAGGGGGCTGGTTGGTGACCTCGTGGGTGGCGTACTGCCGGGACTGCTCGGGCGTGCCTTGGGGCTGCTCCTGCTCGAGTATCGAGACCATGCGGCCAGTGTTGCACTTGCACTGCGATTGCAGCAATCCTGTAACAAGCCACCCTGCCCGTACAGTCGTGAGCATGCCGAACAACACGTCACCGCAGGCCGACGAGGTGGACCTGCGCCCGCTGTCCGCCCGCTCTGTCGTCCTGAGCCTGCTGCTGGGGCTGCATCCGCCCGAGCTGCCGGTGAAGGACCTCGTGCGCAGCGTGGCGCCGTTCGGCATCGCGGGATCCACTGTGCGGGCCGCGCTCAGCCGGATGGTGGCCGCCGGCGACCTGCGGCGCGCGGACACGGTGTACCGACTCAGCGACCGGCTCCTGGAACGCCAGCGGCGCCAGGACGATGCCGTCCACCCCGAGATCCGGCCCTGGGGCGGCGACTGGGAGGTGGTCGTGGTCACGGCCACGGGCCGCGGGCCCGCCGAACGGGCGGAACTGCGCGGCGAGTTGACCCGGCTGCGGCTCGCCGAGCTGCGCGAGGGGGTCTGGCTGCGTCCTGCCAACCTGCTCCGTCCACTGCCGGACGGCCTGGACCGGGTGGCCCAGCGCTACACGGCCCGTCCCGAGCACCCCGCGCGTGAACTTGCCGCGAGCTTGTGGCCGCTGGACGCGTGGAGCGGCACCGGACGCGCCCTGCTCGCCCATGTCACCGGCGCCCGGCACCCGTCCGAGCGCTTCACCGCCTTCGCGGCCGTCGTACGGCATCTGCTGGCCGACCCGGTGCTGCCGCCCGAACTGCTCCCACCCGACTGGCCGGGCGAGCGGCTGCGCGCCGCCTACGCGGACTACCGGCGGGAGATGTCCGACGCGGCACGCGCGCGTGCCGGCGGCGAGACGGCAGCGAACGCACGCGCGCGTGAAGGCCGGTAGCAGACGGGATGTACGCGCGCGTGGCCACCGGAAATGACGCGGCGGCCGTCCGAAGCGCCGTGTGGGGAGACGCTTCGGACGGCCGGTTTCACCGCGGGACGATCACCTGTAGGTGATGTCGGACGGCGAGTACTTGCAGTACGTGCCGTCGGGACCGGTGCCGTTCTCCTTCGGCTCGTCGCCCGAGCTGTTGCCGATCCACTTCTGGCAGGGGATGATCTTCCGGCCGCTGTCCCCGACGATCGTGATGTTCCTCAGGGTCGCGACATCCTTGTAGTTGGTGTTGATGCCGACGATCCGGCTGCCCTTCCAGTTCACCTCGATGTTGCTGAGGTTGATCGTCCGCTTGTACTGCTTGCTGCAGTTGCCGCAGGTGCGGGCGAAGGTGCCGAAGTTCTTCACCGAGAAGTTCGACACGTTCAGGGTTCCGTTGCCGTTGAACTGGAACACCTTGTCGCTGGCGTCCCTCGCGCCACCGCCGGTGACGGTGTAGACGTTGGACGCCGACTCGCCGCGGAACGTCGCCGCGTCCTCGCCGACGTCCTCCCACCAGACGTTCTGCAGCGTGCAGCTGCCCTTGCAGTGGATGCCGTCGGCGGCGGGCTTGCCGAGGATGACGTTCTTCAGGACGGCGCCGGGAGCCAGTTCCAGGATCGGCCCCTGGTCCTCGCCCTGGCCGTCCCCGCCCAGGGACCCGGAGCCGTAGAGGCGCTTCATCCCGTAGTCCTTGGTACCCGAGATCTTGATGGTCTTGGAGACCGGCTCGCTGCCGTTCGGTGTCGGCCAGGTGGCGGCGTTCGCCGTCGGGGCATTGGTTGTCATGATCATGCCAACTGACAGGCCGAGGGCGGCCAGCGCGCCGCCCAGTGCGCGCGTGCGGGCGCGCGGTCGGGTCGCAGAAGTCATGTCCCGTTCCTTCTGTCGTGATGTGAGGGGTTGGGGGCCACAGGGCACCCGCGTCGGACGCCACCTGAGGTGGCGACGGACGAGGCGGGCTCCGCCGAGTGGCCCGGGGTGGATCGGTGCGGGGGTCGACCTGCGGGATCCCGGTCGCGGCTCCACCGGGATCGTTGTGTCGCAGGCCGGGGTGTCCACCGATCGAGCGGGCCCTTGGGGGCGTCCAGTGCGGCCGTCGTCGGAGTGGCTCCTGGCGGCCGTGCGCGTGGGGGGTACGTGCGCATGTGGGGTGCGTCCCTTCGGGAGGACCGCGCGATCAGATACTTGAACGTTGTATGTCATGAGGAACACCGATCCGGACAGAGTGACCATGTGGGGGTCGATCGCTGTGTAGTCGGTCACACTGTTGAACGGGAAACCTAGAGGGCAAGCGCTTTCTAGTCAACGGCTTGCGCAGAAGAAATCAGTCCTGGCTGGTGGGGGCAAAGGCTCTCTGGGTGACCAGGTGGGAGCGCTTCCAAGTTCGGCGTGTCCATGTCGCCATCTCGATGTCGACTCCACGTATGCCTACGTAGAGCGGCGGGCTGGTGCTCACTCACGCGGTCTTGCCGTCCGACGTCCACGCTCCGTGACCCGAGGGGACAGGGGAAAACCGCTGCGCGCGCTGCTCGTCGCTCGCTGCGCCGCCCTCGTGTCGCTGCTCGTGGTGGCCCTGCTCGTCACCGCCCCCGCGGCCTCCGCCCGCACCGCGGCCGCCGAGCCCGCCGCGACGCTCACCGAGGTCACCGACTTCGGCACCGACCCGGGCTCCGGCCCGGACATGTACCACGGCACCGAGTGCGACGCGCTCGCCGACCGGTACGGCTTCCTCGCCTGCGGCGAGGACACCGCGCGACGGCGGCGGCGACCCGGTGGGGATCAAGTCCACGGTCGACCGGCAGCCCGCACGCGTCGGGCGAACTGGTGCGGAGCGCCTACCCCGGGTACACCGGACCCCGGCCGCGCATGGCTCTCTGGCACGGCACCGAGGACGACGTCCCGCGCCCCCGAACCTCGGGGAAATGATCAAGCAGTGGGCGAAGGTCCAGGGCGTCGGCCACAATCTGTACGGCCACGGCAGGGCGGCCCGCGTCCTCACCTTCTTCGGCCTGGACAGCGGCGGCCCCGAACCCCAACCCAACCCCAACCCCAGCCCGGCGCCTGCAAGGTGACCGCCGGCACCGACGCCTGGAGCACCGGCCCGACCGCCTCCCTGACGATCACCAACACGAGCACCACGCCGATCAACGGCCGGCAACTCGGCTTCACCCTGCCCGCCGGTCAGACGATCACGAACGGCTGGGGAGCCACGCACCCCCCTGCCTCCGGCGCGGTGACGGCGACCGACGCCTCGTACGACGCGGCGCTCGCGCCAGGGGCGAGCGTCAGCATCGGCCACCGGGCGAACCACACCGGCGACAGCGCGCCGCCGGCCGCCTTCTCCCTCAACGGGGCGGCCTGCACGGTCGGTTGGCGTGCCCGGGCGCGGGCCGCGGTCGGGGGCGTGCCGCCCGCCACCGCGCCGCCCGTCGCCCGACGCACCCCCGACGTGATCAGCCTCGGCCCCTAGCTGTCCCGGCAAGCCGTGCCGGGGCAGCTTTGGGCGGATGACATGCCGTTTTGCGGGAACCCGGGTCCGCGCGGAAGGCGATGTCGACCGAGGTGGAGAGAGAGCGAGCGATGGTTCTGGGGCTGCTCACACGTCCGACGGCCGCCGCGGCCGGTCTGGTCGCGGCCGGGCCGCGGCTGCTGGTCAGAGGAGCCGCACCCGCGGTGGGAATCGCCGCGGGCGCCCTGGCCGGAACGGCCCGCGCCGGTGTACGGAGCGCCGACACCGCGGCGCGCGTCATGCGGGTCGCCCGCAACACCCTGCCGCTGCGCCCGCACCCCTGGCGGTCCGGCACCCGGATCCACCTCGCGCTGCGGCCCGAGGCACCGGACCGCGTACGGCGGGAGGGCGGGACGGAGCGCGTGGCGCGCCGGGTCGCCGCGGCGCTGCTGGAGCGGCCCGACGTGGCCCTCGCGTACTGGGACGGCGGACTCGGTCGGCTCGTGGTGACCGCCGTCGAGGAGTCGGTCAGCGACCGGGTGGTGGAGAAGGCGTCGGAGATCGCGGCCCGGCACGGTCTGGCCCAGACGGACGAGGCCGTGGAGGAGATCCCCCATCCGGCGGACCCCGCGGGAGTGCGGGCGGCCGCCACGACGCTCGCCGCCGACGGGGTCGGCATCGCGGCCGCGTTCATCGGATACGGGCTGCGTCTGCCGACCACACCCCGGGCCGTGACCGCGGTGGTGACGCTGCTGCGGGAGAACCCGCGCTTCCGTGGCTGGCTGCGCGCGCGGCTCGGCCGCACCCGTATGGACGTGCTGCTGGCCGTCGTGAACGCGGCCGTCCACGGCGCCGGCCGGACCCCGACCGCTCTCGTGCTGGACGGTTCACTGCGCTCGCTCCAACTGGCGGAGACGGTGGCTCGCGCAGCCGCGTTCGACATGGTCCACGACGAGGTCTGCGTGCCCCAGCGGTACAGCGTGGCCGGAGGGAACTGCCCGCGCCCGCCGCTGCGCACCTCCCCGGCCCAGGAGTACGCCGCGCACGCCGAGACCGGCAGCCTCGTGGGCGCCCTGGCCACGCTGCTGGTCAAACACGACGGCACCGAGGCGGCCGAGGCGGTCCTCGCGGGCTCTCCCAAGGCCGCGCGCTACGGGCCCGCCGCCTTCCACGCCGTACTGAGCTGCGCGCTGTCCCGCACGGGCGTCCTGGTGCGGGACACCGAGAGGCTCCGCCAGCTGGAGATGGCCGACACCGTGGTGCTGCACCCGAGCGCGCTGCGGATCCCCGGAGCGGGGGCGGACGCCTGGGCGGAGACCGTGCTGGACGCGGCTCGGCGGGCGGGCCTGCGGGTGGTGATGGTGGACGACCCCGCCCTGGCCGATTTCACGAACCTCGCGGACCAGGTGGTGAGCGACGAGCGGTCGCTGAGCGACGTGGTGAACGCGTTGCGCGCCGACGACGGCGTGGTCGTCACCATCGCCCGGCCGGGGGCGGGGGACGAGGACATCTTCGACGGGCTGCTCGCCGGCGATGTGGCCGTCGCTCTCACCGACCGCGACGGAGCCCTCGTCTGGGGCGCGGACGTGCTGGCCCCGCACGGTCTGGCCGACGTGTGGCGACTGCTGCGGGCGGTCCCGGCCGCGCGCGGCGTCGGCCGCAGGGCGCAGGTCCTGGCGAGGTCCGGGGCCGCCCTGTCCGGACTCCTGGTGGCCATCGGCAAGTCCGGGCGTGGCCGCCGTACGCCGTGGCCCGGGGTCCGGCACACGCCGGTCGACGTGAGCGCGGCATGGGCCCTGCTGACCGGCGTGCGGGCGGCCCTGGGCGTGTCGGCGGCCCGGGCCCCGCACCCCCGTCCGCGCGTGGCCTGGCACGAGCTGGAGCCCACCGAGGTCCGCGACCGGCTGGAGCACGAACACGAGGCGGACCCGGAGCCGACCCTGCCCGAGCAGGTCGCCGACCGGGCGCGCAAGGCGATCCGCACGATGGGCGAGAAGCGCGTGCTCGCGCCGCTGAGCGGGACGCTGCGGCTGGCCCGGGCCGTGCGCGGGGAACTCGACGACCCCCTCACCCCGGTACTGGCCGTCGGCTCGGCCGCCGAGGCGATCCTCGGCTCCGTCGTGGACGCCCTGCTGGTCGTCGGCGCGCTCGACCTGAACGCGCTGGTCGGCGGCGTCCAGCGGATGCGGGCCGAGCGGGCGCTGTCGGGGCTGCTGGCCAAGCAGAAGCAGAAGGCGCGCGTCACGACCGAGGAACCGCGGGCCAAGGCGCGCGTCGTGGACGCCACCAAGCTCCGTCCCGGCGACGTGATCGAGCTGCGGGCGGACGACGTGGTGCCCGCCGACGCCCGTCTGCTGTGGGAGGACGGCCTGGAGGTGGACGAGTCCGCGCTGACCGGCGAGTCCCTGCCGGCGGGCAAGGCGACCGACCCCACGCCGCACGCCGCCGTGCCCGACCGCCGCTGCATGGTGTTCGAGGGCACGACCGTGGTGGCCGGAGAGGCCCGGGCCGTCGTCGTGGACACCGGCGACCGGACGGAGGCGTCCCGTGCCGTGGCGCTCGCCGCCCGCACGCCCCCGTCCGCCGGAGTCCAGGCCAGGCTGCGCGAACTCACCGACAAGGCCCTGCCGTTGACCCTCGCGGGCGGCGCCGGCGTGACGGCTCTGTCGCTGCTGCGCGGCACCCCGGTCCGCCAGGCGGTGAGCGGCGGCGTGGCGGTGGCCGTGGCCGCGGTCCCGGAGGGGCTGCCGCTGGTGGCGACCGTGGCGCAGCTCGCGGCCGCCCGCCGGCTGAGCCGCCGCGGCGTCCTCGTCCGGGCCCCGCGCACCCTGGAGGCGCTCGGCCGGATGGACACCGTCTGCTTCGACAAGACCGGCACGCTCACCGAGAACCGGCTGCGTCTGGTGCGGGTCACCGACGCCGACGGCACGATCCGCAAGCTCGACGAGACCGAGGGCCACGCCACCCTGCGGATCGCGGCACGTGCCTGCCCGCAGCTCAACGGCGGCTCGGAGCGGCCCGTGCACGCCACCGACGAGGCCGTCCTGGACGCGGCCGCGCCCGACCCCGAGTGGTCCCAGACCGAGGCACTGCCCTTCGAGGCCGGCCGTGGCTACGCCGCCGCCGTCGGCCGGGCGGAGGACGGCGCCGCCGTGCTCGTGGTCAAGGGCGCCCCCGAGACGGTGCTGCCCGCCTGCGTCGACCTGCCCGAGTCGGCGACGGAGGCGGCGCACACGCTCGCCGCCGACGGACTGCGCGTCCTCGCGGTGGCCCGGCGCCCGCTTCAGGCGACGGACGAGGCCGCGGACGCCCTCGAACAGCCCTTGGAGAAACTGGAGTTCACCGGGCTGCTCGCCCTCGCCGACGTGGCGCGCGACACTTCCACGGCCCTCGTCCAGGGTCTGCGGAACGCGGGTGTACGGCCCGTCATGCTGACCGGCGACCATCCGCAGACCGCGCGGGCGATCGCCGCGGAACTCGGCTGGCCCGAGGACACCGGCGTGGTCACCGGCGACGAACTGGCGTCCGCGGACCGGGAGGCACGCGCCCGGATGCTGAGCGACATGGGCGTGGTCGCCCGGGTCGCACCCGAGCAGAAACTCCAGGTCGTCGAGGCGCTGCGGGACGCCGGCCGGGTGGTCGGCATGGTCGGCGACGGAGCCAACGACGCCGCCGCCATCCGCGCCGCCGACATCGGCGTCGGCATCAGCGCCCGCGGCTCCGCGGCCGCCCGCAACGCGGCCGACCTGGTGCTCACCGACGGCGACCTCACGGTCCTGGTCGAGGCGGTGGCCGAGGGCCGGGCGCTGTGGCACAGCGTCGCCGACGCCATCGCCATCCTGATCGGCGGCAACGCGGGCGAGGTGGGCTTCGGCCTCCTCGGCACCCTCCTGTCGGGCTCGGCGCCGCTGTCCACCCGCCAGATGCTGCTGGTGAACCTGTTCACGGACCTGTTCCCGGCGATGGCGGTGGCGGTGACACCGAAGGAGGCGGAGCAGGCGGGCACGGGATCGGCGGCAGGGGCCGGGGACCCGGCGGGAGCCGAGTCGTCCGACGGCACCGAACCCCTGGGCACCTCACTCCTCGGAGCCCCCCTGATCCGCAAGATCCGGCATCGCGCCCTGACCACCACGCTGGGCGCGACGGCCGCCTGGCTGTTCGGCCGCTTCACTCCGGGCACCGCCCGCCGCTCCACCACGATGGCCCTGTGCGCGGTGGTCGGCACCCAGCTCGCCCAGACCCTGGCCGACCGCCGGAACAGCCCGCTGGTCCAGGCGACCGCCCTCGGCTCCGGGGCCGCCCTCGTCGTCCTGGTGGAGACGCCCGGCCTCAGCCACGTCTTCGGCTGCACGCCGCTCGGCCCGGTCGCCTGGGCGGGCGTCGCCGCGTCGATCGCGCTCGCGGTGGCCGGACAGCGTGCCCTGCCGCACCTGGAGCGGGTGGTGGCCCGGCACCTTCCGGCCCACCTCCGCTGAGGGCCGTACCGGCTGGACGACGCCTCCGTCCAGCCGGCCGCGGTGATCACACGGAGCGGTGGTACTGGTCGGGCACGCGCACCTCGCCGCCGAGTTCCCGCGCCGCCTGGCGTGCCCACGACGGGCTGCGCAGCAGCTCACGGCCGAGCAGGACGGCGTCCGCCTCGCCGTTCGCGATGATCTTCTCGGCCTGCTCGGGGTCGGTGATCAGCCCCACCGCGGCGACCGGCAGCGAGGTCTCGGCCTTCACCCGCGCGGCGAACGGCACCTGGTAGCCCGGCCCGACGGGGATCCGGGCCCCGGAGGCGTTGCCGCCGGTGGAGACGTCGAGCAGGTCGACGCCGTGGGCGTGGAGGTCGGCCGCGAGACGGACCGTGTCGTCGGCGGTCCAGCCGCCCTCCTCCAGCCAGTCCGTCGCCGATATCCGGAAGAACAGCGGCTTGTCCTGCGGCCACACCTCCCGTACGGCGTCCACGACCTGGAGCGCGAAACGCGTGCGGTTCTCGTACGAGCCGCCGTATGCGTCGGTGCGGTGGTTGGAGTACGGGGAGAGGAACTCGTTGATCAGATAGCCGTGGGCGCCGTGGATCTCGGCGACCTCGAAGCCGGCGGCGAGAGCGCGGCGGGCGGCGTCCGCGAACTGCCCGACGATCTCCTCGATCCCGGCCACCGTCAGCTCGCTCGGCACCGGGTGCCCGTCGGCGAACGCGAGCGCGCGGGGTCGACCGGGCTGTTGGATCTACGTCGGCGGGTACCCCCCCGGGGTACCGGGCATGTAACTGTACAAGTATCCCTCGGCGCGACCGGCTGCCATCCGTGGGCATCCGGTCCCACCGGCGCACCGCCCTTCCAGGGCCGGTCCGTCGACGCCTTGCGGCCGGCGTGGGCCAGCTGGATCGCCGGCACCGTGCCCTGCGCCACCAGGAACCTGGTGATCCGGCGGAACGCCTCGACCTGGGTGTCGTTCCAGATGCCGAGGTCGTACGGGGTGATCCGGCCCTCGGGGCCGACGCCCGTGGCCTCGACGATGATCAGCCCTGTCCCGCCGGCCGCGCGGGCCGCGTAGTGCGCGAAGTGCCAGTCGTCGGGGACACCCGTGCCGGGGCCCTGCGGTGCGGCCGAGTACTGGCACATCGGGGGCATCCACACCCGGTTCGGGATCGTCACATCGCGCAGGGTGAAGGGCTCGAAAAGCGCACTCACGTCGGACTCCAATCGGCACGGGGACCAGTCGTCGGCTCGTACGATAGGCATCGTAGTACGGTAGATGTCAAACTACGATGGACCTCGTACAATGAAAGGGACCCGAGTGAAGTGGAGCCACCGTGACCAGCCCTGCTGTCGGCAGCCGAGATCTCCCGCACCCGGCGCGCGAGGAGATCCGTCTGGAAGGCGTGCTGCACGCGCTGTCCGATCCGATGCGGCTGCGGATCGTACGAGAGCTCGCCGCCGTCGGCGACGAGCTCTCCTGTTCGCAGTTCGAGCTCCCCGTGACCAAGTCCACCACCACGCACCACTTCCGGGTGCTGCGCGAGAGCGGCGTGATCCAGCAGATCTACCGGGGCACGGCCAAGATGAACGGCCTGCGCAAGGACGACCTGGACGACCTCTTCCCGGGGCTTCTCGACGCCCTCCTGGACGCCGCCGCCGGGCAGGCCGCCCGTCTCGGCGACGCCTGAACCGGGCTCGTCACAGCACGTCGTCGTGCGCGGCGATCAGCAGGGACTCCCAGTCGGGAAGCTTGACCACGCCGCGCCCCAGCGACGCCCCCAGTGCCGCCTCGGCACGCTCGATCGCCTGCCAGCCGGACCACTCGACGGGCTCGACGCCCTCGGAACGCAGTGCCGTGAGCGGCTCCTGCGGCACCTCCTTGCGGACGAGCACGGAGGCGTCCTCCAGCAGCGACGTCACCGTCTCCTTGGCGTCCGAACGGTTGGTGCCGATGACGCCGGTGGGGCCCCGCTTGATCCAGCCGGCCACGTACTCGCCCGGTGCCACGAGGCCCTCGCGCAGCACACGTCCGCCGAGCTGCGGGACGGTGCCGGTGGCCGTGTCGAACGGCAGCCCCTCCAGAGGTACTCCGCGATAGCCGACCGAACGCAGCACCAGCTGGGCCTCGATGTCCTCGTACTGGCCGGTGCCCGTCACGCTGCCCCGCCCGTCGAGGGCCGTCCGTTCGAAGCGCACCGCGCCCACGCGCCCCGCCTCCGCGAGGAGTTCGACCGGGCGCAGGAAGAAGCGCAGACGGATGCGGTGACGGGCGTCCCCTGCCGGGCTCTCGGCCCAGCCGCGCAGTACCTCCACGTTGCGGCGCTGCGGGGCGGGCAGTCCGGCCGGGTCGACGTACGCCGGATCCAGTGCCAGTTCCCGCGGCTCCACGGTCACTTCCGTGTCCGGCAGGGTGCCCAGCTCCCGCAGCTCCTTGGTGGTGAAACGGGCCTGCGAGGGGCCGCGCCGCCCCACCATGCTGACGTCGGTGACCCGGCTCGCGCCGAGGGCGGTGAGGGCCGCCTGCGGCATGTCGGTGGGGGTCAGCTCGGCGATGCCGCGCGCCAGCATCCGCGTGACGTCCACCGCGACGTTCCCGACGCCGATCACCACCGCCGACCGGGCGTCCCGCACGAACCCGTCGTCGACGGAGTCCGGATGGGCGCTGTACCAGGACACGAACTCGGTCGCCGACCAGCTGCCCGGCAGGTCCTCACCGGGAATCCCGAGGTGCCGGTCGGTGGCGGCGCCCACGCAGTACACGACCGCGTGGTACAGCTCCCGCAGCCGGGCGGTAGGCACGCCGCCCGGTCCGATCTGGACGCCCCCGAGGAACCGCACCCGTTCGTGCTCCAGAACCGTCCGGAGGTTGTTCTGGAGGGACTTGATCTTCTCGTGGTCCGGCGCCACGCCGTACCGCACCAGCCCGTACGGGCAGGGCAGCCGGTCGAGGACGTCCACGAGCACCTCGGGATCCTGCTGTACAAGGCTCTGGGCGGTGTAGCACCCGCTCGGCCCGGAACCGACGACGGCGACACGAAGCACGGCGGAACTCCTTGTCCGAGGCGTCTTCGGGGATCTTCAGGAGTCGCTCTCGAGTCCAGCATCGCACCGCGGCCGCTCCGCTGACAGGGTGCTGTGCGCCGTACGGGACGCGTGTTCATTCGTATGGAATGTGATCATGCGGTTACGTTGCGTGTGTGCTGGAAGCATCCTTTCTTAATCTTTCCGATCGGTCTCCGGCGGAGGGTGCCGTCTCCGTGTGGCCCGCGTGGGAAGTGCGGGACGACGCCGGCGCCACGACGTGGTTCGGGGTCCGGCTGGAGTTCGGCGACGGCGCCCGGGTCGACGCGCACGCCGTGGTGTCCGCGGGGTGCGTCTCCATCGAGGACGTACGGGCCGAGCCGGCGCTGTCCCTCGACGACCTCGCGGCGCTCGCCGACTGGATCGAGGATCCGCTCTGCGACGCCTGCGGGATCGGGACCGCGGCGGACGGTGCCGAAGCGGATGCCGGTGAGCCCGGCGCCGGGGACGCCGGGCCCGGTCCGGCCCTGCCGGCCTGGCCGCGGGGCGTGGAGGGGCGGTGGCTCGTCGCCCAGAAGTACCGGGCGGCCCAGGAGGCAGGGGCGGACCCCGTCCTCGCGGTGATGAGCGCGACCGGGCAGAGCCGCCGGAAGTCGCTCAGGCTCATCGGGCAGGCGCGGGACGCCGGCTTTCTGACGCGGCGCCGGGCCGGTCGCTGAGCGCGGCCCCGGTCCCGGTCCCGGCCCCGGCGGCGCGGCGTACCGTTCCGGCCGGAGCCGTCAGAGCATGTCCCGCATCCGCGTGATCTCGCTCGTCTGCTGGGCCACCACCTCGTCGGCCATCTCCTCGATCTGGATGTTGTTGCCCTGGCCCTTCACGTCGGTGGCCATGGTGATCGCCCCGTCGTGATGGGTGATCATCAGCGTGAGGAAGAGTCGGTCGAACGCCTCCCCCCGCGCGGCGCGCAGTTTCCGCAGCTGTGCCTCGGTCGCCATGCCGGGCATCGAGGCGTGCTCGTGGCCGTCGCCGTGCTCGGCCTTCCCGGCCTTTCCGTGGGTCTTGAGCCAGCCCTTCATGGCGGAGATCTCCGGGCCCTGCGTGGCGGCGATCCGCTCGGCGAGCTTGCTGACCTGCGTCGACTTCGCCCGGTCCGGGGCGAGTTCGGTCATCTCCAGGGCCTGGGTGTGGTGCTCGATCATCATCCGCGCGTAGGCGACGTCCGCCGAGTTGGGGGAGTCGTCCTCGGCGCGCTGGCGCGCGGCCTCCTCGGCGGACAGCTTCCGGTTCGCCTCGCCCGGCTTGCCCGGCACGATCACCGAAGGCCCGCCTTCCGCGGCCGACTCGGGGTCGGGGTCGGAGTCGCAGCCGCCGAGCACGAGCACGGCCAAGGCGGCCACTGAGGCCGTGACGAAGCGCGTCCGGCGCGGGGGCGCCTTCGCCACATGTTCATGGGGCGCTCTTGAAATGTGCATGGTAAAGACCATACTCGGGCGTGCGTGAACCGTTCCAGCGTGAACGGCACAAGGGAGGAAACAGTGATCCTGTTCAGCAATCCCAGAACCCGGCGGAGACGCCTGGCAGTTGCCGCTGCCGCCGCCGGGCTTCTGGCCACGCTGCTCACCGCGCAGCCGGCTGCCGCGACCCCCGACCCCGGGGACGGTCCCGTCGCGGAGCAGGAGGTCTCCGAGAGCACCCGGGCCGAGGTGCGGAAGGCTCTCGCGGACGGCGAGATACCCGGTCAGCACGAGATCGTCCACTCCGACAACATCCAGCACCTGGCCCACGTCCCCAAGGACGTGCTGCGGGGCACCAATTCGGACCTCGCCTTCCAGGGCAGGTACGCCTTCGCCGGGAACTACGACGGCTTCCGCGTCTTCGACATCAGCAACCCGAGGTCGCCGAAAACGGTCGCGCAAGTTCTGTGCCCCGGTTCGCAGAACGACATCTCCGTCTCCGGCGACCTGCTGTTCCTGTCCACCGACTCCTCGCGCAGCGACAGCAGTTGCAACAGCACCACACAGCCCGCGACCGAGAAGTCCTCGTGGGAGGGCATGAAGGTCTTCGACATCAGCGACAAGACGAACCCCAGGTACGTCGCCGCCGTCGAGACCGCGTGCGGCTCGCACACCCACACCCTGGTGCCCGAGCGCAGGAACGTCTACGTCTACGTCTCCTCGTACGCCCCGGACGCCACCTACCCCGACTGCCAGCCCCCGCACGACGGCATCTCCGTCATCAAGGTGCCGCGCAAGGCCCCCGAGAAGGCGGCGGTCGTGAGCTTCCCGGTGATCTTCCCCGGTGAGGGGCCGGACGGCGGCGGCAACCCGGGCCCGCCCGGAGGTGTCCGCAAGACCACCGGCTGCCACGACATCACGGTGCTGCCGTCGGAGGACCTGGCCGCCGGCGCCTGCATGGGCGACGGCATCCTGCTGTCCATCGAGGACCCGGAGCACCCGAAGGTCATCGACCAGGTGCGGGACGACGAGAAATTCGCGTTCTGGCACTCGGCCACCTTCAACCAGAAGGCGAACAAGGTCGTCTTCACCGACGAGCTGGGCGGCGGCAGCGCGGCCACCTGCAACGCGGAGATCGGCCCCGACCGCGGCGCCGACGGCATCTACGACATCGTCGGCAAGGGCGACAAGCGCAAGCTGGTCTTCCGCAGCTACTTCAAGATCCCCCGCCACCAGGCGGACACCGAGAACTGCGTCGCCCACAACGGCTCGCTGATCCCGGTCGAGGGCCGGGACCTCATGGTCCAGGCCTGGTACCAGGGCGGCGTCTCCGTCTGGGAGTTCACCGACTCGGGCAACCCGAAGGAGATCGCCTACTTCGACCGGGGTCCGCTGACCACCGACACCATCAAGTCGGGCGGTTCGTGGTCGGCGTACTACTACAACGGCTACATCTACTCGAACGAGTACGCCAGGGGCTTCGACGTCCTGAAGATCGACGACCGGCGCACGGATCCGGCCCGCCGGGTCAAGATGCGTGAGCTGAACGTCCAGACCCAGCCGGACTACTTCGACTGACCCTCCGGGCGGCCGGGCGCGGGCCCGGTCGAGAAGAACCGCGACAGATCCGTGTCGCGCGTCCCGCCGGGCACGGTCTCCGAGCCCGGCGGGACTCCCCACTCCCACTCCAGGCCGTAGCGCGCGAACAGTTCGGCCCGCAACACCGGCACGGGCATCGGCACTCCGGGCACCAGCGCCGCGTACACCGCGCCCATCAGCAGTGCGCGCAGCATCGGGTAGTCGGCGTCGACGTCCCGTGAGCCGTGCCGCACACAGGTGTCCCGCAGCAACTCGGCCAGGCGCCGCTGCTCCGGGCACTGGACGAAGCCCTCGGCCTGGAGGATCCCCGCCATGTGCTGGCGCATCAGCACGGGCCGGTCCCGGGCCAGGCCCAGGATCGCGTCGATGGCCCTGGCCATCCGCTCCCGGCCGTCCTCGGTGCGCGGCTCGCGCTCCAGTGCCTCCTCCAGCGTGCGGTGCATCAGCCGGTGTACGGCGGACTGCACGAGCTGGCGCTTGCCGGGGAAGTAGTACGACACCAGGCCGCGCGCCGAGCCCGCCCTGTCCGCGATGTCGCCCAGTGTCGTGGCCTCGTAGCCCCGCTCGCCGACCAGCTCCACCGCGGCTTGGAGTAGCCGCTCCCGGGAACGCCGCCGCAACTCTTCATTGACCGAGGCGCTGCGCGGGGACATGCTGTAACTCCTGCGTTGACTGGCTGCCAGCCAACTATACTCAGGGAGTCCGGCCCGGCCTCTGCACGGCCTGGTCGGGGCTGCCGCCTGCCTCGGGCGACGCGGGGGATCGTCCGAGGCCGGTGAGCTCCCAGGAACGGTGGCTTGAGGTTACTTGTCCCTGTGTGGGGCGGAACCGTTCTGCCGCGGGGCGGCGCCCACGAGATCCAGCACCGGCCGCAGGCCGTCGGGCCGTTGCGCCGCCGGCAGGTGGTCCACGAAGTGCACCGCGCACCCCAGAGCCGCCGCACCGCCGTCCGCCCGCCGGTCGTCGCCGACCATGACGACGTCCTTCGGGTCGGCGTCGAGCGCTGTGCAGGCCACGGTGAAGAGTCGCGGGTCGGGCTTCTGGACGCCGTGCTCGTACGACAGCACGTAGGTGTCCACGTACGGATCGAGGCCGTGCTCCCGGAACACCGGACGGATGTCCCAGCCGACGTTGCTGACCACTGCGACGCCGATGCCGCGCTCACGCAGCGTCCGCAGCACCTCGGCGGTGTCGGGGTACGGCGCCCACGCGGCCGGGGCCATGTGGCGGTCGTACAGCAGGTCGTGCAAGCGGTCGTCGGGGAGCGGCACATGCCGGGAGAGCCCGGTGTAGGCGGCCCGGTGCAGCTCCGAGCTCTTGTCGCGTACGCCCCAGACGCTCGCGACGTCCTCGGGCAGCCAGGACGGGTTGGCCCCGCCCGGCAGCGCTCCCATCGACTCCAGCGCCCGCGCCGCCTCGACCAACTCGGCCTCGCCGAGCTCGACCTGAGCCTCGGTGAGTGTTCCGCGCAGCCAGGACTCGGTGGACTCGATACGGAAGAGTGTTCCGGAGAAATCGAAGAGGACGGCGGTCATGAGCGGATCCTACGGGGCCGCGTCCCTCCCGCGCGGGAAGATCGCCGCCACCGCGCATACGGACGGTTCAGCTCTGCCGTCGGGCGTGCACCCTCACCGCCAGCACCGCGACCAACGCGCCCAGCAGCCAGCCGCCGACGACGTCCGTGGGCCAGTGGACGCCCAGCCACACCCTGGTCAGGCCGACGCCCAGCACGGAGATCACGGCCACGGCGACGGCCGTGCGCCACAGGGCGGGGGCGGCGCCGTGGCGGCGCAGGAGCCACAGCAGGACGCCGCACACCACGGTGGCCGTCATGGCGTGGCCGGACGGGAAGGCGGCGTAGTGGGCGGAGTCGACGGGGTCGGGCCAGACGGGGCGGGGGCGGTCGATCACGGCCTTGAGGGTCTGCTGGATCACCGAGGCGAGCACACACGTCACCATCAGCCACACGGCAGTCCAGCGCGCCGCTCTGCGCCACACCAGCCAGATCGCGACCACCGCGGACAGGATGCGCATCGTCCACGGGTCCCAGACCCAGTCCGTCAGGATGCGGAACGCCTGCGTGACACCGGACTCCGCGACCGCCCAGCGGTGCGTGGTCTCGGCGATGTCGCTGTCCAGGGACATCAGCGGGTACCAGCGGACCGCCACCAGGGCGAGCAGCAGCGCTGAGCACAGGGCCAGGGCACCGGCCCAAGGGGCGGTTCGGCGCTCGACCGGCGGGCGGGGCGGGGACTCGACGGACTGGGTGTGCATATTGCGATCCTCGCCGATCAGTGGGTGGGGAGGCCAATGCCGGGGCCCGTTTGCGACGCCCGCCACAGGCGTGGGCCGGTCGGACACTACGGCCGACCTTGCGGTGAAGGCTCCGGCCGCCATGGGATGGGGGCTGTTGGTTGGCGTTGTGGTGTGGATTGCGGGGGGTTGTGGGATGGATGCCCGGGGTCGTGGTGGTGATGTGGGTTTGCGGTGGTTGTTGGGCGGGTCCTGTGTCACCGATCCGGCGTGGGTTCCGGGTGGCCGGGGAACGGGCACGGCGGCCGACCAGCCGCGAAGGATCGACCGGCCCTGCGACTGGCATTCCGGCTGACCCCAGGACGATTGCTCGGCGGCTCGGCGGCTCGGCGGCTCGGCGGCTCGGCGGCTCGGCGGCTCGGCGGCAAGCGCGCGGCGCGTCCGTGAGAGGCACCGTGGCGACCTCTCACTCTCGCGAGGCAGCCTCGGCCGGCTGCGCGACGAACATCGGCGGGCTCCGCGACAGGCACGGTGACTGAGCCCCGGATGAGCACGGGGCCGGCCCTGCGTCGGGTCCTGCGGCGGGCCTGGCGGCGAGACTTCCGGCCGACCTCGCGGCGAAGACTCCGGCCGGCCCT
The DNA here is from genome assembly GCF_040612485.1 of Streptomyces sp. NPDC006385. Classification (NCBI taxonomy): domain Bacteria; kingdom Bacillati; phylum Actinomycetota; class Actinomycetes; order Kitasatosporales; family Streptomycetaceae; genus Streptomyces; species Streptomyces sp. NPDC006385. The sequence continues at coordinate 11,766 of NZ_JBEXQG010000043.1, read as the reverse complement.
GCGGCAACGCCCGGATCGCCTCGTACAGGCAGCGTGGCCGCCCCTGGGACGTGCACTCAGCCGGCCTTGCGACGACAAAACGCTCGTCGGCTCGACTCGGACTCAGACTCGGTCGCCCCTGCGACCGACGCTCGGCCGGCCCGTGCCAGTGGTTTCGGTCCGGTGCCCGACGGAGAGCCGGCCGACCCTGCGGGAACATGCGGCTTGCCTGTGGCAGGGGCTCGGTTTCCGTGAGCGGCGAAGACCCGGCCATCCCTGCGACCAACGGTCGGCTCGCCCACGGCGAACCCTCGGTCGATCCCGCGCCGAACACCCGGCTCGCCCAGGACCAACGTTCGGCCGGCTCCCGGCCACCAGTCGGTTCGTCCACGGCGACTTCCTTCGGTCGACTCCCGGCCGGCCCTCGGCCAACCTCGGTGGACCCTCGGCCACCACCCGGCCGATCCCCGGCCAACACCCGGCTCGCCCACGACCAATTTTCGGCCGACTCCCGGCCACCAGTCGGCTCGTCCACGGCGATCCCTCTGCCGACCCCCGGCCAACCTCGGCGGACCCTCGGCCACCACTCCGCCGATCCCCGGCCAACCCTCGGTCAACATCCGGCTCGCCCACGACCAATTTTCGGCCGACCTCCGGCCACCGCTCGGCTCGTCCACGGCGATCCCTCGGCCGATTCCCGGCCAGCCCTCAGTCGACTCGGGCCACCGCTCGGCTCGTCCACGATCAACGCTCGGTCGACTCGGGCCACCACTCGGCTCGTTCCACGGCGATCCCCCGGCCAACCCTCGGCGACCACTCCGCCGATCCCTGGCCAACCGCCGGCCAACCCTCGGCTGCCCACGGCGACCCCTCGGCTCGCCCACGGCGAACCCCTTGGCCGAATCCCGGCCACCACTCAGTCGCCCCCCGATCAAGACGCCGCCGCCCCCGGCGAGACGACCCGCCCGAGCCCGCCGTTCCCCTGGCGGCCCCGCTACCCCAGCGCCCGCAACCCGGGGCCGAACGCCACCAGTAGCGGTATCACCGGAACCAGCGCGGCCGCCGCCGTCAGGCGCAGGCGGCGGCCCGCAGGGAGGCGGTTCGGGGGAGTCAACAGGCGGCTCACCCGCTGGGGCACCTGGGCGTGCGAGGTCGGGCAGGGGCCGAACACGCCCCGGTCCTCGTTGAGTTCGACCAGGGCCAGGGCGGTGGTCAGTCGGCCGAAGCGCCGGGAGGCCATGTCGTCGGCGGCGAGTTCGACCAGGCGGTGCATCTCGTCGCGGAACGCGGCGAACACCGGCACCTGCGGAAACCCACCGGCCAGCGCGGCCGAGCAGTGCAGCAGCCAGTCGTGCCGGGCCTGCGCGTGCCCCTGCTCATGGGCGAGTACGGCGTCCAACTGCCGCCCCTTCAGGCGGCGCAGCGCGGCGGTGGTGATGACGAGCCGGGGCGCCGCACCGGGCAGCCACCAGGCGTCCGGCCGCTCGCCCTCAAGGATCACCAGCCGGTCGCTCCCGGGCTCCTCGCCGGGCAACAGCGGTGCGCGGACGAGGAGTTCGGCCCGCCGCTGCCTGCGCCGGGCACGCGCGCGTACGACCTCACGCACCAGCATCGCCACGGTCCACAACCCACCGCACGCGAGCGCCACCGCGGTCGTCGCCGCCCAGGGACGGCCCACACCGTGCGCGTACGCCTCCACGACGGCACTCGGCGCCGGGGCGAACACATGGCCGCGCACCACGTGCCAGGCGGCCGCCGCGCTGAGCGTCATGGACAGCGCGCAGCACAGGAGAACGGCCGCCACCACGCACTGCCACACCCACAGGGCGACCACCGGTTCACGGTCCGGCCAGTCGACCCGGGCGAGCAGCCGAGGGGCGACCACGGCGGTCAGGGCGCCGAGCAGCAACAGTGCCGCGGGGACCATCATGGACAGCACCCTATGAGCGCCGTACCGCTCAGGGGTACGGCCGGCAGCGCCAAGTGACGCAGACCACGGCCCCGTACGGCCCCGCGGCGCTGCTTCACAGGGTCAGCAGCATCGCCACCATGGCGATCCCCATCGACAGCCGGCAGGCCCGCGCCAACTCCGGCCGGTCGCCCCACGCGACGGCTCCGGCGGCGGCCGGAACCGGCACCAGCCGGACCCCGGAGAGCAGCACGTACCCCGTGAAGTACAGCAGCAGCGGCCCCGTCACCAGCGGGATCCCGGATCCGCCGTGCCCGCTCCCGTGTCCGGGCGAGGCGGCCATCGCGACCGCCATGTAGACCATGGCCAGGGCTCCCACCAGGTGGTGCAGATGGTGGGAACCCGCCCGCGCCGACCACAGGGCGTGCAGCGCGGCCGCGCCGAAGACGGCCGCGTACACGGGCCAGGCCCACGACGGCGGCGTGAACACCGCGGCGGGCACCGCCATCGCCGCCATCCCGAAGCCCATGAGCGCCTCGCCGCCCGCGGCCCGGCGCTGCTCCTCGACGTGGCTGCGCATCCGCAGCAGACAGTAGGCCCCGGTCGCCGTACACAGCGCGACCAGCAGCCAGCCCTGCGAAGCCGGTCCGTGCACGCGCATCCTCCCCGCTCGACGGTCTCGGACAGTGCGTCGATGCCCCGGCCGTGCGGCGCGCACGCGAGCGCAAGGGTGTACACGGGGAGCATCCGGGGGAGCGCGGCACAGGACCGGACATCTCGCGCCGGCCGCCGCGGCCGGGGCCTGGGCCTGGCTCGTCGGCATGGCACCCGGCCTGCTGCGACCGCACGGTCCGGAGCGCCGGGCCACCGCGGCCGCCCTGAACGCGGCCGCCGGGTACGTGGAGACGCGGGGCATCGTCGGCACCAGCGGTACCGGCGGCACGGGCGAGGACCGCGCCCGACCCCACGCCGCCGCTGTCACCGCCCCGGCCGAAGCCGGCCCGGGGCTGCTGCGCGGCCGGGTGCGGCAGGTGCGCGGCAACCGTGCCGTGCCGGAGGTCGACGACCTCGTCGGCATCACCGCCGAACTCGCCCCGCCCGGCGGCGGGTTGCCCAGCCGCCTCGCGTCCCTGGCGCCGCTCGGCCTACGCGCCGCCCTCGGCTGCGCCCTCGCCGGCTGCGCCTCCCTCGCCCTGGGGATCACCCCGCCCGTACTGGGCCCTGGTCACCGCGGCGTCCCTGTACCAGGCCGACCTCGCCCCGACCTGGGGCCGCGGCGTCCAGCGCGTCGTCGGCGACCTGCTCGGCGTTCTCCTCTTCGCCGCCGTGGTTCCGCTGGCCCACACCGGCGGGCTCGTCCTCGTCCTGTGCTGCCTGGCCTTCAGCTTCGGTGCCGAGGCGCTGATCAGCCGCAACCACTGGCTCGGCAGCGTCCGCGTGACCCCCTATGGCACCGCTCGTCACCGAGTTCGCCGGATTCCAGGTCCGGGGCGGCTGATCACCGAGCGGATCGTGGACATCTTGGTCGGCGTGCTGCTCGGACTCGCCGCCGCCCTGGCCGTCCCCGACCGGCCGCGGCAGCGGGTCGTGCGCACGGAGCCGCCCGGACCCCGTACGCTCGCGGCCACGGGGCGGAGCCAGGGCCCGCACCCGGACCAGCGCACAGGCGACACGACGGAGGGCGTACGGCCATGACGGCGACGAACGGCGGGCCGACCGGGGGGAAGCGGGACACGGTTGCCGCGGTGGTCCGGCAGTGGCAGGCCGTCCACCCGGACCTCGACACCGCCCCCATGGAGATCATCGGCCGCATCAACCGCTGCGCCGCCCTCCTCCAGCAGGCCGAGGACGCCCCCCTGCGCCGCGCCGGCCTCAGCCGCCCCGAGTTCGACCTGCTCGGCGCGCTGCGCCGCACCGGCCATGAGCTGACCCCCAGTGAGCTCGCCCGTGAGACGTTCTCCTCGGGCGCCGCCGTCACCAAACGCCTCAAGCAGCTGACCGAACGCGGACTGGTGGAGCGCCGCGGCGACAGCCGGGACCGCCGCGTCGCCCACGTCCGCCTCACCGACGCGGGCCGGGAACTCGTCGACGGCACCCTGCCCGAGCAACTCGCGTACGAGACGGACGTACTGTCCGGCCTGGAACGGCACGGGCAGCACGAACTGGCCTCCCTGCTCGGCGAGTTGCTCGGCCAGCTCGAAGGGCGGCTGGGAGCGCTGCGCGTCTGACCCGGGCGGGCCGCGTCACCTCTCGTCGGCCGCGCGGTACACGCCGAACATCGCCCCCTGCGGGTCCCGCAGCACGGCGATGCGCGGCCCGTCGGGGACGGAGGTGGGCTCCATGAGGACGGTGCCGCCCGCCTGCGTGGCGTCCGCCGCGGTGATGTCCACGTCCGTCACGGCGAAGTACGGCAGCCAGTGCGCGGGCACCTCGTGCGGGAACTTGTCGTCCATCGTCACCATGCCGCCGAAGTCGGCGCCGTCGACGCCCCACTGCGTGTAGTGCTCCGAGGCGTTGACGCTCCAGCCGAACACCGTCGTGTAGAAGTCCACGGCCCGCTCGGGCGCCCGGGTCATGAGCTCCACCCAGCCCAGCGAGCCGGGCGCGTCGAGCAGCCCCGCGCCCGGGAAGGTCCGCGCCTGCCAGAGCTGGAAGACCGCGCCCGTCGGGTCCACGGCCACCGCGAAGCGGCCCATGTCGAAGACGTCCATCGGGCCGACCAGGACCGCACCGCCTGCCGCGGTCACCCGCGCGGCGGTGGCGTCCGCGTCCGGCACCGCGAAGGAGACGTTCCACGCCACCGGCTGCCCCTCCTGGTACAGCGGTGTCAGCGCGGCCACCGCCGCGTCCCCGAGGTGCGCGATCGAGTAGCCGCCGGCCTCCTGACGCGGGTCGGTCTCGGCACGCCAGCCGAACAACGCCTCGTAGAACCGCTTGGCCCCCGCCAGGTCGGTGGTCCCGAGCTCGGTCCAGCAGGGCCCACCGGTCACCGGCTTGTCGAGCTTCATGACGTTCCTTCCGCAGGGAGAGCCCTCTCCAGCACGCTAAGCCCCGCCCCGGGCCCCGGCCATCCGGCGAAAACCACTGGAGCCCGCCGCCACCGCCGCCGTACCCTCGACCCCGTACCGCACCGCATGGCGGCCTTCCGACACCGTTCTCCGACCGGAGGTCCCGCATGCCCGCGCTCGAGGTGCGCCCCTTCCACCGCGCCGACCGCGACCAGCTCACCGAACTGATCAACCTGCATGTCGCGGCCGTCGTCCCCGGCGTCTGCGTCTCCGTGAACACCGTGCTCAGCGCTTTGGAACGGCAGCCGGACGAGTTCATCACCGACCCCTGGGTGAGCGAGCGGGTGACCCTCGTCGCCGAGCAGCGCGACCACGTCGTGGCCGCCGCCCATCTGCTGCGCTACCGGGCGGACGACGAGGTCGGCCCCGGCCACCGGGACATCGGTGAGATCGACTGGTTCGTCTGCCGTCCGCCGGCCTCCTTCTGGCCGGACTCCGAGGAGGCCGCGGACCTGCTGATGAGCGCCTGCCTGGCCCGGCTGGCCCGCTGGGACGTGCGCGCCCGGTACGCGAGCGGCGAGCTCCCCGCCCCCGCCGTCTACGGCCTGCCGCGCACCTGGCCGCACATCCGTGCCCGGTACGAGCGCGCGGGTTTCCGGCACACCGGGGACACCGAGGTGATCCTGATCGCCTCCGTCGCCGATCTGCCGCCCCGCGAGCCCCGGCCCGGCGTCACCGTCGAACGCACGCTGGGCGAGTGCGGCACGCGCCTGACGGCGTACGCCGACGGTCGCGCCCTAGGCTTCGTCGAGGTCGACACGGCCCTGTCCCGCCCCGAACGCCACACCCGCGGCACGGGCCTCGCCGACATCGGCAACCTGCACATCGACCCGTCGGTGTACGGCGAGGGCCTGGAGCACTGGCTGCTGGGGCAGGCCGCCGACTGGCTGCGCCTGTGCGGCGCGGACCGCCTCCTCGCCTACGAGCCGGCCGGCGACCGCACGATGACCGACCACCTGACCGCGGCCGGCTTCCGCGAGCTCACCCGCACCGACCGCCGCTGGGAACACCGCCCGGGGTGACTCAGATCCCCGGCCGGTACCGCAGGGGATGATCAGCAGGCACCTCCACCAGCACGATCCGCGTCCCGTCCGGATCCCCGATCCACATCTCGACGAGCCCCCACGGTTCCTTCACCGGCGGCCGCACGATCTCGACTCCCCTGCCCCGCAGCTCGTCGTGCGCCGCCGCCACGTCCTCGACCTGGAGCCACAGCCGGACGGCGGGGGACGGCGGTGTCTCGGAACGGCCGGAGACCTCCAGGAACCCACCGCCGAGGAAGTAGACGGTGCCGCGCTCCGGCCCCGTTCCGAACTCGCGGTAGACGGCGAGGCCCAGCTGCTCGCCGTAGAAGACACGGGAGCGCTCGGGGTCGGTGGGCTGGATCAGGGTCCGTCCGCTCAGTACGTGCACCATGCGGCCGGAGCCTAGTGGCGCGTTACGCTCTGCGGTGCCCGAGCCGCGCCCGAGAAGTGGAGAAGCGCACCATGGAAACCGCCGCGAGCCCCGCCGCCTGCGGACTCACCTTCCGTGAAGCCACCGACGCCGACGTGGACATGCTGGTCGCGCTCATCGAGTCCGCCTACCGCGGGGACTCCAGCCGGGCCGGGTGGACGACGGAGGCGGACATCCTGGAGGGCCGGCGGACGGATCCGGAGGGTGTGCTGGAGGTCATCACGTCGCCGGACAGCCGGCTGCTGACGGTCGAGCGGGACGGGCGGATCGTCGCCTGCTGTCAGCTCGAACACCGAGGCGACCACGCCTACTTCGGGATGTTCGCGGTCAGCCCCGCCCTCCAGGGCGCCGGCCTCGGCAAGGTGATCATCGCGGAGGCGGAGCGGCAGGCCCGGGTGAGCTGGGGCGTGCGCGAGATGCACATGACCGTGATCTCCGTACGCGACGACCTGATCGCCTGGTACGAGCGGCGCGGCTACCGCCGTACGGGACGGATGACCCCGTTCCCGTACGGCGACGAGCGCTTCGGCATTCCGCAGCGGGCGGACCTGCAGTTCGAGCTCCTGGTCAAGGAACTGGCCTGACGCTCACGCGGCCGGTCACGCCGTGAAGCGGCCGGTGCGCTTGATCTCCGGGTAGTCGGTGGTCGCGCCGTCCAGTTGCAGGGCCCGTACGAGGCGCAGGTGGTCCTGCGTGTTGACCACCCAGCCGATGATCCTCAGGTCCGCCTTGCGCGCGTGCTCCACGACCTCCAGGGTGAGCCGGCGGATGTTCAGGCAGACGGTCGCCGCGCCGGCCTCGACGGCGCGGTCCACGATGTCGGTGCCGTAGCGGCTGGCGATCAGCGCGGTCCGTACCCCCGGCACCAGCCGGGCGATCTCGGCGACGGCGTCGTCGTGGAACGAGGACACCTCGACCCGGGAGACGAGGTCCTTCTGGGCCATGACCTCCGCGAGGGCCCGTGCCGCCGCGACGTCCTTGATCTCGGCCTGGAGCGGCGACCGCACCGCCTCCAGGACCTCTTCGAAGACCGGGACGCGCTCGCCGCGCCCCGCGTCCAGCGCGCGCAGCTCGGCGAGGGTCTTGTCGGCGATCGGGCCGGTGCCGTCGGTCGTGCGGTCCACGTCGGTGTCGTGCATGACGACGAGGGCGCCGTCCTTGCTCAGGTGGAGATCGAGTTCGATGACGTCGAGGCCGGCCTGCTGGGCGGCGACGAAGGAACGGAGGGTGTTCTCGGGTTCGACACCCATCACTCCGCGATGACCGATGGTAAGGAAGTTCAAGGTTCAACTCGCTTCCGTCGACGGCGGCGGGGGGGAGCGCACGCGAACCGGAGCGGAACGTTCGCGCGGCAGTGCCGCAGCCTAGTGGCCGGGGCGCGTGATGAGCCCCACGTGTACGCGGGGTTTGCGGCGGTGGACATGCCGTACCTGGCCGGCGGGCCCTCGGGTGGTCACCCGGGCGTGGGCGAGTCCCTGGAGGATTGACCGGTTCGGCGCGGTCTCCCGTCAGCCCCCGCGTATGCCCACTCGGCGTCGGAGTAATCGCCGAGGCCGTGATCGGCAGGAAAAAGTGCGGTGAAGGTGGTGGCGGGCAGGATATTTTCCCGAGTCTCCTCTTGCTGGGAGAAACGTCGTATGTATACGGTCTCCATACGCGAGGTTCTCCCGTGGAGGATGGGACATGACGGAAATTCTTGTGCAGGCGGCTTCGGGGGAGCAGGTTCCTCCCGCGACCAGGGTGGTGGAGCACCCGGCGTGGCCGGTGCTCAAGGATGCCGTGGAGCGGATCCGGCCATGGCAGTCCAAGGACGGGTCGATCGACTTCGACGCCGAGGGCGCGCCCGAGCACGCGGACGCCGAGGCCGCCGTACGGCGTGTCGTGAAGGCCGTCGAGGAGCTCTCCCCGCTGCTGTCGCACGACGCCGCTTACCACCACGCCCTGGTGAAGGACCTGACCCGCTGGGCCGAGGGCGGCTTCGAGGTGCCGGACTTCCTCGACTCGCTGCTGGCCTTCCAGCCCGCCGCGAACCGCGCGGACGGCCTGCAGCACCTGGTCGTCTTCCCGATGTACACGCAGAACGGCAATCCCGACCGCAACCTCGAAGCGGTCGTGCTGCGCATGGTCTGGCCGGACTGGCTGGCCGAGCTGGAGCGCACCCGCTTCGACAACCCGCTGTTCTGCGGCATCAAGTTCGAGGACTTCACGGCGGGCTACGACACCAACTCCGCGGTTCTCTTCCCGGAGACCATCGCCGTGCGCGAGGCGCCGGAGCGCTTCTCCTGGGGCGGTATCTTCTGCGACCGCGAGGCCGCCCGCTTCCGCCGCGTCACCGACGCCGCCGTCGACATCCTGGGCCTCGACCTGCCCGAGGACGTCGCCGCCATGGTCCACGACCAGAAGCGCTGTGAGGAGGCCTTCGTGCTGTGGGACATGGTCCACGACCGCACCCACAGCCACGGCGACCTGCCGTTCGACCCGTTCATGATCAAGCAGCGCCAGCCGTTCTGGATGTACGGCCTGGAGGAGCTGCGCTGCGACCTCACCGCCTTCAAGGAGGCCGTGAAGCTGGAGGCCGACGGCGTTCCGCAGGCGCGTGACGTGCAGTACGCGGTGCTGTTCGACCGCATGTTCCGCTTCCCGGTCACCGGTGAGCGCGTGCGCAACTACGACGGCCTGGGCGGCCAGCTCCTCTTCGCCTACCTGCACAAGCACGACGTCGTCCGCTGGACCGACAACAAGCTGTTCATCGACTGGCAGCGCGCCCCGCAGGTCACCAACCAGCTCTGCGCCGAGATCGAGAAGCTGTACCGCGACGGCATCGACCGCCCCAAGCTCGTCCACTGGTTCGCGGGCTACGAGCTCGTCTCCGCCTACCTCGCCCCGCACCCGGGCTCCAAGTGGGCCAAGGGCCCGGACGCCCTGGACCTGACCCAGCCGCCGCGCAAGCTCGTCGATGACGTGCTTCCGGACGAGTTTCCGCTGAGCATGTTCTATGAGGCCCTGTCCAAGAAGCTCAAGAACGTGATCGCCTCCACCAGGGGCATCACCGCGGACAGCACCGAGCGGATCGCCGCGTGAGCGACCGCAGCACCGAGAACACAGCGCAGCAGGAGGCGAAGAAAATGGCGGGGAACGGAGCTCTCAGCGGTGCGGTGATCGCGGTGGCCGGCGCGGGCGGGCCCGCCGGCCGGGCCACGCTGCGGCGACTGGCCGAGGCGGGCGCGACCGTCGTCGGCGCGGACAACGACCCCGAGCGCCTGGCGGAGGCCGTGGACGCCGCGCGCTACGCCTCCGGCGGCGCGACCGTCACCGGCGAGACGGTCGACCTGCTCGACCTGGAGTCCACCCGAAACTGGGCGGCACGCACCGAGAAGGAGTTCGGTCGCGTCGACGGACTGGTCCACCTCGTCGGCGGCTGGCGCGGCAGCGAGACCTTCATCAAGACCAGCCTCGACGACTGGGACTTCCTGGAGCTGCTGCTCATCCGCACCGTGCAGCACACGTCGCTGGCCTTCTTCGAGGCCCTGCAGCGCAGCGAGCGCGGCCGCTATCTGCTGATCAGCGCCGCCGGTGCCACGAAGCCGACCGCGGGCAACGCCTCGTACGCCGCCGCCAAGGCCGCCGCCGAGGCCTGGACGCTCGCGCTGGCCGACGCCTTCCGTAAGGCGGGGGGTGCCGAGGGGCCGACGTCCGCTGCTGCCATCCTGGTGGTGAAGGCTCTGGTGCACGACGCGATGCGCGCCGAGCGACCCAACGCGAAGTTCGCGGGTTTCACGGACGTCAAGGACCTGGCCGAGGCCATCGTCGGCGTCTGGGACAAGCCCGCCGCCGAAGTGAACGGAAACCGCCTGTGGCTGACCGAGAAGCCGTGAACCCTCCGAAGACCGACGCGCGTCGTCATCACGACCCGGAGGTCCGCGGTTTCGCCAGTGACAACTACGCCGGGGCGCACCCCGAGGTGCTCGCCGCCCTGGCCCTGGCCAACGGCGGCCACCAGGTCGCGTACGGCGAGGACGACTACACCGAGAACCTCCAGCGGATCATCCGCAGCCACTTCGGCGCCACCGCCGAGGCGTTCCCGGTCTTCAACGGCACCGGCGCCAACGTCGTCGCGCTCCAGGCGGTCACCGACCGCTGGGGCGCGGTGATCTGCGCCGAGAGCGCGCACATCAACGTCGACGAGTGCGGGGCACCGGAGCGGGTCGGCGGGCTCAAGCTGCTCACCGTGCCCACGCCCGACGGCAAGCTCACCCCCGAGCTGATCGACCGGCAGGCGTACGGCTGGGACGACGAGCACCGGGCGATGCCGCAGGTCGTCTCGATCACCCAGAGCACCGAACTCGGCACCCTCTACACGCCGGACGAGATCCGCGCGATCTGCGAGCACGCCCACGCGCACGGCATGAAGGTGCACCTGGACGGCTCGCGGATAGCCAACGCGGCCGCCTCCCTGAACGTGCCCATGCGGACGTTCACCGACGCGGTCGGCGTCGACATCCTCTCCCTCGGCGGCACCAAGAACGGCGCGCTGTTCGGCGAGGCGGTCGTCGTCCTCGACCAGGACGCCGTCAGCCACCTGAAGCACCTGCGCAAGCTGTCCATGCAGCTTGCCTCCAAGATGCGCTTCGTGTCGGTGCAGTTGGAGGCCCTGCTCGCGAAGGACCTGTGGCTGCGCAACGCCCGCCACGCCAACGAGATGGCCCAGCGCCTCGCCGAGGGCGTGCGCGCCGTCCACGGGGTGGAGATCGTCTACCCGGTGCAGTCCAACGCCGTCTTCGCCAAGCTCCCGCACGACGTGAGCGAGCGCTTGCAGAAGCGGTTCCGGTTCTACTTCTGGGACGAGGCGGCGGGCGTCGTGCGCTGGATGTGCGCCTTCGACACGACCGAGGAGGACGTGGACGCGTTCGTGGCGGCGCTCAAGGAGGAGATGGCGCGCTAGTCACCCTTCTTCACCGCGTGCATAGATATTCGGCGATCGGAAAAACTAATTGACCCGGCCTCGGGCTGCCCCTACGCTCTGCTTGGCGGCGGATGAAGCAATCGACCACCATCATCCGGTCGTTCGTGAGACGGCTTCCAGGCTCGCCGACGGGGTGGCGGACTCGTTTCGAGCTCCTGCGACGGGCCGAGTATGGCCAGCCCCACATCGTGAGTGTTCAGCTCGGCGCTTCCGGTGGCCCGCACCGCCTCCTCGACCCGCTGGCCGAGCTGAGCGAGAGCGTCCTCGGTGACAGGTCGCCCCTGGCATGCCTTGCGGACGGTTCGGTGACTCCGGACCGCTTGATCACCATCAGCGAGCACGTCTCCACGGTCGTGAAACGACGGGAGCAGTCAGGACACTGGCGGCGCCTG
>NZ_JBEXQG010000042.1:0-75464 GCF_040612485.1 Streptomyces sp. NPDC006385 | reverse complement strand
GACCGCGGCCTGCTCTCCCGCTACCTCTGCCCCACCGACCGCCGCGGCATCTACACCGACGTCACCGACAAAGGACTCAAGCTCCTCGAAGAGGCCCGGCCCACCAACGACACCGCCCTGCGCCAGGCCCTCGACGAAGCCGCGAAGAACCTTGAACTCGCCCCCCTGGTCCGGGTCGTCACGTCGGTCCCGGTGCCCGCATAGGGTGGAGGCATGGGAGATCTTGAGATACGAGCCGCCGTCGCCGACGACATCCCCGCGATCGTCGGCATGCTCGCGGACGATCCGCTGGGTGCCCAGCGTGAATCACCCGATGACCTGACCCCGTACGTGGCCGCGTTGGAGCGGCTCACCAGTGATCCGAACCAGCACTTGGTCGTCGCCGTTCGTGAGAGCCGCGTCGTCGGCACGTTGCAGCTCACGGTCATTCCCGGGCTGTCCCGGCGCGGCTCCACCCGCTCGATCATCGAAGCCGTACGCATCCACGCCGACGAGCGGGGCAGCGGCCTGGGCACGCAGCTCATCGAGTGGGCGATCGACGAATCCCGGCGCCAGAACTGCCAGTTGGTGCAGCTGACGTCCGACAGGACCCGCACGGACGCCCACCGCTTCTATGAGCGGCTCGGTTTCACGGCCTCCCACGTGGGCTTCAAGCTCCAGCTCTGACGCAGCGAAGCGCCTGTTTCACGTGAAACAGGCGCTCACCGCACAGTCAGAACGAGCCGATCCCCCGCCATCCGTCGGGGTCCACACCGCCCGGTACGGCAGCCTCCTCGTCGTACGGCTGCCGCGTGAACGCGAACGACCCGAGGTCCAGGTGGTCCACGGTCCCGTCCGGGCGCCGTACGGCCTTCAGGAGCTCGCCGGCGTAGTAGCCCTCCAGACCCGTCCATGTGCCGTCACCGTTGGCCCGGAATCGCGAGCGGCGGCCCTTGCCGGACAGCGGCTCCAGTGAAACCAGGCCGTCGGCGGTCAGCCGCAGAGCGAAGGCGTAGGTTCCCCAGTACCACTGACCCGCCAATTCCAGTACGGCCGCGTCGACGTCGTGCATCGGCCGCCACGGCTCGGGGATCCGCGGCTCGGCCTCGGCGACGATGCGGACGAGGTCGGCGGCGACGAGAGAGACCGGCGGACCAGAAGTGCAGTTGGCCAGCACCACGGCCGCTACGTCGTCCTCCACGCTGATGGTCAGGCTCGCCAGGAAACCCGGCAACGATCCCCCGTGCCCCACAAGAAGTCGCCCCTCCCTGTGCTGGACCTGCATACCGAGACCGTACGCCGCTCCGTCCACCACATCAGCGGCCTCGGGAGGCGCGGCCGGCGTCCGCATCTCCCGCACGGACCGGGCACTCAGCACTCGATCATCGCCCTTGGCCAGGAAGACGGCGAACCGTGCCAAGTCGGCAGTGGTCGACCACAGTTGACCGGCCGGCGCCATCCGGCCCAGGTCCTCGAGGGGCTCGGGAAGCATCACATCGGCCCAGGGGTGTACTGCCCAGCCGCCTGCGTGCGGGGCCTGCGGGCGCATACTCGTGCGGTTCAGGCCCAGAGGTTCGAGCACTTCTCGCCGGAGTACGTCCTCCCAGGCAGCGTCTCTCAGCTTCTCCACCAGTGCGCCCAGCAACGTGTAGCCGGGGTTCGAATAGTGGAACCGCCGGCCGGACGGATGCAGGAAGGGTTGCTCACCCAGAACGTCGGACAACTCGGGCCGCAGTGATCCGGGGGTCCGTTCCCACCAGGGCCCCGGTGCCTCGGCCGCCAGCCCGGTGGTGTGCGCGAGCAGTTCGGCGATGGTCGACTCCCCCGCTCCGGTGCCCGGCAGATGCTTCTCCAGGCGGTCACCGAGATCGAGCAGGCCCTCGTCACGCAGTCGCAGGACGAGAACGGCGGTGAAGGTCTTGGTGATCGAGCCGATGCGGTACTGCACGTTCTCGTTCGGCCCATGCCCGTCCACCGAGGTACGCGAGCCGTGCCATACAGCCCGGCCGTCCCGTACGACCGCGGCGACCAGCGAAGGCGCACGCCCTTCGGCCTGGGCCACGGCGATGCGATGCAGCAGCGCGCGGCGTGTGCTGGGAAGCAGTTCTTCCTGAGAGGTCGTCATGCCCCCAGTCCACCCGGTGGGCGGTCGGGAGTCGAGCGTATATCCCCCGCGTGAAGTGGATCAGGTCTGCGCCATGTCCACGAACCGCGAGTAGTGGCCCTGGAAGGCCACCGTGATCGTCGCCGTCGGACCGTTACGGTGCTTGGCCACGATCAGGTCTGCCTCGCCCGCACGGGGCGACTCCTTCTCGTAGGCGTCCTCGCGGTGCAGCAGGATGACCATGTCGGCGTCCTGCTCGATCGAACCGGACTCACGCAGGTCGGAGACCATCGGTTTCTTGTCCGTACGCTGCTCGGGACCACGGTTCAGCTGGGAGAGCGCGATGACCGGGATCTCCAGTTCCTTGGCCAGCAGCTTGAGGTTACGGGACATGTCCGAGACCTCCTGCTGACGGCTCTCGGCGCGCTTGGAGCCGCCGGACTGCATCAGCTGGAGGTAGTCGATGACGACGAGCTTGAGGTCGTTGCGCTGCTTCAGCCGACGGCACTTGGCCCGGATCTCCATCATCGACAGGTTCGGGGAGTCGTCGATGTAGAGCGGGGCGGCCGAGACGTCGGGCATCCGGCGTGCCAGTCGCGTCCAGTCCTCGTCGGTCATCGTGCCCGAGCGCATGTGGTGCAGGGCGACGCGGGCCTCGGCGGACAGCAGACGCATCGCGATCTCGTTGCGCCCCATTTCGAGGGAGAAGATGACGCTCGGCAGGTTGTTCTTGATCGACGCGGCTCTGGCGAAGTCCAGCGCGAGGGTGGACTTACCCATGGCGGGACGGGCGGCGATGACGATCATCTGACCCGGATGCAGACCGTTGGTGAGCGAGTCGAAGTCCGTGAACCCGGTGGGGACCCCGGTCATTTCACCGCTGCGGGAGCCGATCGCCTCGATCTCGTCGAGCGCGCCCTCCATGATGTCGCCGAGCGGCAGATAGTCCTCACTGGTGCGCTGCTCGGTGACCGCGTAGATCTCGGCCTGCGCGCGGTTGACGATCTCGTCGACGTCGTCGTCGGCCGCGTATCCCATCTGCGTGATGCGGGTGCCGGCCTCGACCAGGCGGCGCAGCACGGCACGCTCATGCACGATCTCCGCGTAGTACTCGGCGTTCGCCGCCGTCGGCACCGTCTGGACGAGGGTGTGGAGATACGAAGCACCGCCGACCTTGTTGATCTCGCCACGCTTGGTGAGTTCGGCAGCGATGGTGATGGGGTCGGCCGGCTCGCCCTTGGCATAGACGTCGAGGATCGCCTGGAAGATCGTCTCGTGCGCGGGCTTGTAGAAGTCATGGCCCTTGAGGACCTCGACGACATCGGCGATGGCGTCCTTCGACAGAAGCATGCCGCCGAGGACGGACTGCTCGGCGTCGAGGTCCTGCGGCGGTACCCGCTCGAAGGCCGAACCGCCACCGTCCCACTCACCGCTGTCCCGGCCGCGATCATGCTGTTCGTCACGGCCCCGGCCGCCGTCGCCGCGTCGTCGGGAGGCAGGCAGACGATCACTGGGCCCGCTGTCGGCCCACGGGTCGTCCAAGGGCTCGGAAATGCTCAACCGAGCCACCTCCTCCCGTCCGCCGAGCGGACCTAGCCGTGCCCCTTAGTTCTACGGCACGCCACTGACAAAATGAGAGGCCCAACTCCGCTTCTAGGTCGTCGGTTTTATGGCGGTTTCCCGGCCGACGGACGGAGTGGGCGCCGGACAACGGTAGGCCCGCGGGCACCGTCAGCCAATCTGGTTATCCACAGGCCATGTGGACGACGGCCCCGATGCTGTGGAGAACTCCGCAAAACCTGTGCACGACCCGGTGGACAGCCCTGTGAACAAGCCCTGGGTAATCCCCGGGCAAGCCCCTTGACCTGCGCATTTGCCGTCCACCGGCTGTGCAGAAGAAAAACTTCCCCAGTCGGACCAAGATCGCTTCGAACAGTACACAGACACGCACACCCCCCGACGCTGAGTAAGGGTCATTAAGGCGTTGCATCTCTTACCTGTGGACGATTAGATTGGTGGCCATGACACAGGCTCCCGCGACGCCCAAGGCCGCACGACGACAGCACGACCGAGAGATCGTCGCACTGGCCGTCCCGGCCTTCGGCGCGCTCGTCGCCGAGCCTCTCTTCGTCATGGCCGACAGCGCCATCGTCGGCCATCTCGGCACCGCACAACTCGCCGGACTCGGGGTCGCCTCGGCCCTTCTGATGACGGCCGTCAGCGTCTTCGTCTTCCTCGCCTACGCCACCACTGCGGCCGTCGCCCGACGCGTCGGCGCCGGCGATCTCCAGGCCGCCATCCGCCAGGGCATGGACGGCATCTGGCTGGCCCTCCTCCTCGGGGCCGCCGTCATCGCGGTCGTCCTGCCCACGGCACCGTCCCTCGTCGAACTCTTCGGCGCCTCGGACACCGCGGCCCCGTACGCGATCACCTATCTGCGGATCTCGGCACTCGGCATCCCGGCCATGCTCGTGGTGCTCGCCGCCACCGGTGTCCTGCGCGGACTGCAGGACACCAAGACACCGCTCTACGTCGCCATCGCGGGCTTTATCGCCAATGCCGTCCTCAACGTAGGGCTCGTCTACGGCGCCGGCCTCGGCATCGCGGGCTCCGCCTGGGGCACCGTCATCGCCCAGTGCGGCATGGCCGCGGTCTATCTCGTGGTCGTGATCCGTGGCGCCCGCAAGCATGGTGCCTCGCTGCGCCCCGAAGCGGCCGGGATAAGAGCTTCAGCACAGGCCGGGGTACCCCTGCTGGTCCGCACCCTCTCGTTGCGGGCCATTCTCATGATTGCCACGGCCGTCGCAGCCCGCCTCGGGGACGCCGACATCGCGGCGCACCAGATCATTCTGTCGCTGTGGAACTTGCTCGCCTTCGCGCTGGACGCCATCGCCATCGCCGGACAGGCCATCATTGGGCGGTATCTCGGCGCAGGAGACACCGAGGGCGCCCGGGCCGCCTGCCGCCGCATGGTGGAGTGGGGCATCGCGGCCGGCGTCGTACTCGGTCTGCTCGTCGTGATGGCCCGGCCCCTCTTCCTGCCGTTGTTCACCAGCGACACGGCTGTCCAGGACACCGCCCTTCCGGCCCTGCTCGTGGTGGCGCTCTCCCAGCCGATCTGCGGCATCGTCTTCGTCCTGGACGGCGTCCTGATGGGAGCAGGCGACGGCCCCTACCTGGCCTGGGCCATGGTGGTCACCCTGGCAGTGTTCACCCCCGTCGCACTGCTCGTCCCCGCGATCGGCGGCGGTCTCACCGCGGTCTGGGCGGCCATGACACTGATGATGTCGGTGCGCATGCTCACGCTCTGGCAGCGCACCCGCTCAGGCCGCTGGATCGTCACGGGCGCCACGCGCTGACGGTTTCACGTGAAACACGCTGTTTCACGTGAAACAGATGGAATCTCTCGTAGCCCAGCGCAGAGTCCGCAGTGCCGCACACAGCAAAGGGGGCCGTACCCCACTGGGTACGGCCCCCTTTGTTCAGCTGTTCAAGCCGAGCGCAGCGATCAGGCCGCGATGACCTCGATGTTGACCTTGGCGGCAACCTCGGGGTGCAGACGCACGGACGTCTCGTGGGCGCCCAGGGTCTTGATCGGCGCACCAAGCTCGATGCGGCGCTTGTCGACCTCGGGGCCACCGGCAGCCTTGATGGCCGAGGCGATGTCGGCCGGGGTGACGGAGCCGAAGAGGCGACCGGCGTCGCCGGAGCGGACGGCCAGACGGACCTTCACACCTTCGAGCTGGGCCTTGACAGCGTTGGCCTGCTCGATGGTCTGGATCTCGTGGATCTTGCGAGCACGACGGATCTGCTCGACGTCCTTCTCGCCACCCTTGGTCCAGCGGATCGCGAGCTTCCGCGGGATGAGGTAGTTGCGAGCGTAACCGTCCTTGACGTCGACGACGTCGCCCGCGGCGCCGAGGCCGGAGACCTCGTGGGTGAGGATGATCTTCATTAGTCGGTCACCCTTCCCTTATCGCGCGGTGGAGGTGTAGGGCAGCAGCGCCATCTCACGGCTGTTCTTGACGGCCGTAGCGACGTCACGCTGGTGCTGCGTGCAGTTGCCGGTCACGCGGCGGGCACGGATCTTGCCGCGGTCGGAAATGAACTTCCGCAGCATGTTCGTGTCCTTGTAGTCCACGTACGTGACCTTGTCCTTGCAGAAAGCGCAGACCTTCTTCTTAGGCTTGCGCACAGGCGGCTTCGCCATGGTGTTTCTCCTGTGTGATCAAGAAGTTTGGGTAACGACCCGCCCTTGACCCGGACCGGCCTCGAAGGACCGGACCCGAATGCCTAGAAGGGGGGCTCGTCCGAGTAGCCGCCACCGCCGCCGGAGCCACCGCCCCAGCCGCCGCCACCGCCGCCACCGCCAGCGCCCTGCTGGCCACCGGCGGGAGCGCCGGTAGCCCACGGGTCGTCAGCGGGAGCGCCGCCGCCCTGCTGGCCGCCACCAGGGCCACCGCCCCAGCCGCCGCCACCCTGGCCGCCACCGCCGCCGTAACCGCCCTGGCCACCGCGGCCGCTGGTCTTGGTGACCTTGGCCGTGGCGTTGCGCAGGCTGGCGCCGACTTCCTCGACGTCCAGCTCGTAGACCGTGCGCTTGACGCCCTCGCGGTCCTCGTAGGACCGCTGCTTCAGCCGGCCCTGCACGATGACGCGCATGCCTCGCTGGAGCGACTCAGCGACGTTCTCCGCCGCCTGACGCCAGACCGAGCAGGTCAGGAAGAGGCTCTCGCCGTCCTTCCACTCGTTCGTCTGGCGGTCGAAGGTGCGGGGAGTGGACGCGACACGGAACTTCGCGACCGCCGCACCGGAAGGGGTGAAGCGCAGCTCGGGGTCATCGACAAGATTGCCGACGACCGTGATGACGGTCTCGCCTGCCATGGGGGAACCTCTCGGCGGGTTTGCTGCTGGCTGCTAGTGCTGCTACTCGATGCCCGAGATTCAGCTGAGCGGGAGAGCTCAGTGGGTCTCGGGACGGAGGACCTTGGTCCGGAGGACCGACTCGTTCAGGTTCATCTGGCGGTCGAGCTCCTTGACGACCGCAGGCTCGGCCTGCAGGTCGATGACCGAGTAGATGCCCTCAGGCTTCTTCTTGATCTCGTACGAGAGACGACGACGGCCCCAGGTGTCGACCTTCTCGACCTTTCCATTGCCCTCACGGACAACGGAAAGGAAGTTCTCGATCAGGGGGGCGACAGCGCGCTCCTCCAGATCCGGGTCGAGGATGACCATCACCTCGTAGTGACGCATGTGGAACCCACCTCCTTTGGACTCAGCGGCCACGGTCGTTCCGTGGCAGGAGGGTTGTGATGCGTACGCAACGGTATCGGCCGCCACTGACAATCGGGGACCCGCTGGCGGTTTCCCCTGCGTGGACTGGGCGGACTCCCTGGCATGGCCTGGGCAGACACCGGTGCAGACGGTACAGAGTACCCGCACACGTGCTTCCGGTTGAAATCAGCCCAGGGAGCCCGCCACTCTGTACACATCGGGTGTGTATGGCGCTACGATGCGCCGCCTTCCGCAGGAGGTGCCCTATGGCACAGGCAATGCGACCCAACACCGTCGGAGGCCTCTTCGCCACGGACGGAAAGCCCCACCCGCTCCAGGACACCCTGCTCGCGGTGACCCTGGTGCTGGGCATCACCTCCTTCGTCGTGGCGCTCGTCGACGACGACCTGCACTTGCTCAGCTCCTGGACCGGCCTGGTGGGCATCCTCACCGGCGCCTACGGCCAGTGGATCTCGGAAACGACACGTGAGCGCTTCGGTCTGATCCTGGGCCTCGGCGCCGCCGGTGTCGGCTTCTTCCTCGGCATGGCGCACGGCGGTCTCTTCGGTGGGGTCTTCGGCTGACGCCAGGGACATCACCCCCCGAAAACACACAGAACACCGCCTCGAACGGAACCGAACACCTCGGCGACCCACAGGCCGAGGCGAAGCTTCCGTACGCCCAGTCGGGGTGCTCCAAAGGCGCAGTAGGCTTCGGCGCGAGAGCCGGAGCCCCTGTACCCATGGGGACACACCAGCCCGAGGAGCGCCCCGAATGAGCCTGACCCTGAGGACGATCAGTCGCGAGCAGCATCTGGCATACATCCAGAGCCTGCCGTCGGCGAGCCACATGCAGGTCCCGGCCTGGGCGGACGTGAAGGCGGAGTGGCGCTCGGAGAGCCTCGGCTGGTTCGACAAAAGCGGTGAACTGGTCGGCGTGGGTCTCGTCCTCTACCGGCAGCTGCCCAAGATCAAGCGCTACCTCGCCTATCTGCCCGAGGGCCCGGTCATCAACTGGTTCGCGCCAAATCTGACCGACTGGCTGGAACCGATGCTCGCGCACCTCAAGCACCAGGGCGCCTTCTCCGTGAAGATGGGCCCGCCGGTGATCATCCGGCGCTGGGAGGCCACCTCCATCAAGGCGGGTATCCAGAACCCGGACGTGAAGCGGCTGCGGGACATCGAGGCCGACTTCATCGAGCCGCGCGCCTTCGAGGTCGCCGACAAGCTCCGCCGTATGGGCTGGCAGCAGGGCGAGGACGGGGGCGCCGGCTTCGGCGACGTCCAGCCGCGCTACGTCTACCAGGTGCCGCTGGCGAACCGGTCCCTGGAAGAGGTCCACAAGAACTTCAACCAGCTGTGGCGGCGCAACATCAAGAAGGCCGAGAAGGCCGGCGTCGAGGTCGTCCAGGGCGGCTACGAGGACCTCGCGGAATGGCAGCGGCTGTACGAGATCACAGCCGTCCGCGACCACTTCCGGCCGCGCCCGCTGTCGTACTTCCAGCGCATGTGGACCGCCCTCAACACCGAGGACCCCAACCGCATGCGGCTGTACTTCGCCCGGCACAACGGGGTGAACCTGTCGGCGGCGACGATGCTGATCGTCGGCGGTCACGTCTGGTACTCCTACGGCGCCTCCGACAACATCGGCCGTGAGGTCCGGCCCTCGAACGCGATGCAGTGGCGGATGCTGCGCGACGCCTACGCGCTCGGCGCCACCGTCTACGACCTGCGCGGCATCTCCGACTCGCTGGACGAGACCGACCACCTCTTCGGCCTGATCCAGTTCAAGGTGGGCACGGGCGGGCAGGCCGCCGAATACCTCGGTGAGTGGGACTTCCCGCTGAACAAGCTGCTCCACAAGGCGCTCGACATCTACATGTCGCGTCGCTGACCTTGCGTCGTCCGCTTCGATACCGTCAACTGCTGCACCGTCGATAGCTTCCATAGCTTCCATACCTCTGATACACCGCAGCCACGAGAAAGGTTCCAGGTCCGGCCATGGCGCTCACGCTCTACGTCGACACCGCGCGCTGGCGGGCGCACCACAAGCACGTGCAGGAGCAGTTCCCGGGGCTCGTCCCGGTCTGCAAGGGCAACGGCTACGGGTTCGGGCACGAGCGGCTGGCGGAAGAGGCCACGCGGCTGGGCTCCGACGTCCTCGCCGTCGGCACGACGTACGAGGCCGCGCGCATCAAGGACTGGTTCGGCGGTGACCTGCTGGTGCTGACGCCGTACCGGCGCGGCGAGGAGCCGGTGCCGCTGCCCGACCGGGTCATCCGCTCGGTGTCGTCGGTGGACGGCGTGTACGGCCTCGTGGGCGCCCGCGTCGTCATCGAGGTGATGTCCTCGATGAAGCGGCACGGAGTGAGCGAGCGCGACCTGCCGCAGCTGCACGCCGCCATAGAGAACGTCCGGCTGGAGGGCTTCGCCATTCACCTGCCGCTGGACCGCACCGATGGCTCGGACGCCGTCGAGGAGGTCATCGGCTGGATGGACCGCCTGCGCGCGGCCCGGCTGCCGTTGCACACGATGTTCGTGAGCCACCTCAAGGCCGAGGAACTCGCCCGCCTGCAGCAGCAGTTCCCGCAGACCCACTTCCGCGCCCGTATCGGCACGCGGCTGTGGCTGGGTGACCACGAGGCCACCGAGTACCGCGGCGCGGTCCTGGACGTCACGCGCGTCTCCAAGGGCGACCGCTTCGGCTACCGGCAGCAGAAGGCGGCCTCGGACGGCTTCCTGGTGGTCGTCGCGGGCGGTACGTCGCACGGAGTGGGTCTGGAGGCCCCCAAGGCGCTGCACGGCGTCATGCCACGCGCCAAGGGCGTCGCCCGGGCCGGCCTCGCCACGGTCAACCGGAACCTTTCTCCCTTCGTCTGGGGCGGCAAGCAGCGCTGGTTCGCAGAGCCGCCGCACATGCAGGTCTCGATCCTGTTCGTCCCCGCGGACGCCCCCGAGCCCAAGGTCGGCGACGAGTTGGTCGCCCATCTGCGGCACACCACCACGCAGTTCGACCGACTCGTCGACCGCTGAACGAGCGCCGCCCGGCGACGCCGTAATACCGCCGCTCAGCAACCCGACAACAGGGGAAAGGCCGCACACGTTCCGTCGTGTACGGCCTCTCCCACGTGTACTGATCACCTCTGTTCGCTCAGAGCGAACTCTCGGTCGCCCCGTCTTTGCCCCACGCCACCTGCGGTTTCTCGAAGTGGACCGCATGCCTCGGCGGATGGGCCGCAGGACCGAGCACGAACACGTCCTCCGCCCGGTCGAGCACGCCACCCGAGGGGTCGTCGTCACCGGCCCTGCGTACCGGATCCCGCTCCGGCATGAGGATGTCCCGTACGACGACGGCGAAGAGGTACAGCGTCCCCAGCAGGTGCACGCCGATGGCCCAGTGGTAGCCGTCCGGCGGCAGTCCCTTGTGGGCGTCCCCGCTGGTGGTGTACGCGAGGTACATCCAGATCCCCAGGAAGTACACCACCTCGCAGGCCTGCCAGATGAGGAAATCCCGCCACCTCGGCCGGGCCAGCACGGCCAGGGGCACCAGCCACAGCACGTACTGGGGCGAGTAGACCTTGTTGGTGAGGATGAACGCCGCGACGATCAAGAAGGCCAGCTGAGGGAAGCGCGGGCGGCGCGGCGCGGTGAGCGTGAGCGCGGCGATGCCGGCACAGCACAGCAGCATCAGCAGCGAAGCGAGGGTGTTGACGCTCTCCGTGCTCAGCGGGTCAGTGGAGTTCTGGGCCATGATCAGCCAGAAGGACCCGAAGTCGACGCCCCGTTCCTGGCTGAACCGGTAGAACTGCGACCACCCGTCCCAGGCGAGGAGCATCACCGGAAGGTTCACGACCAGCCAGGCGAAGACCGTGCCGCCCAGCGCCTTCCCGAAGTCTCGCCACTTGCCCGCGCGCCAGCACAGAACGAACAAGGCGCCGAGCAGGAAGACGGGGTAGAGCTTCGCGGCCGTGGCGAGTCCCAGGAGGACACCGAAGGCCAGCGAGCGACCGCGTGACCACATCAGCATCGCCGCGGCCGTCAGGGCGACGGCCAGCAGGTCCCAGTTGATGGTCGCCGTCAGCGCGAAGGCGGGCGCCAGAGCGATCAGCAGCCCGTCCCAGGGGCGCCGGGCGTGCGTGCGGGTGACACATACGGCGATGACGGCCGCGCACACCATCAGCATCCCGGCATTGACCATCCAGTACCACTGCTGCTGGTCCTGGATGCTGCCGCTGCCCGGTGTCAGCCAGGAGGCCACCTCCATGAAGACACCGGTCAGCACCGGGTACTCGAGGTACTCCATGTCGCCGGGAAGCTTGTCGAAGTACGGCACGAGGCCGTCGGCGAAACCGCGCCCCTGGTAGAGGTGCGGGATGTCCGAGTAGCAGGCATGCGTGTACTGCGAGCTGGCGCCGAAGAACCAGGCACCGTTGTAACAGGGCGCCTTCTGGACCAGGCCGAGGGCGAACATACCGATGGCCACGAGCGCGACGATCCGCACGGGAGTCCACCAGGACGTCCCGAGCAGGGCACGCCGTCCGATGGGGCCACCGATCAGCTCGCTCCCGCTTGCGGCGACCTCGTCCTCCTTGGTCGGCAGCACCGGGTCGGGCACGTGCACGCTCGTGGGCGTCGTCTCTGCACTGGGCATGGGGGACATCCTGCCGTACCTGTCTGAGAACGGTGCGAGGACGACTGGGGTGCGGCGGCCGAGTGTTTCACGTGAAACCGACGTTTCACGTGAAACAGGCCGCCGACCGAGGAACGGGGACCGACAAAGGCCGGTGGCCGACACCCATGAAGCAGGGTGCCGGCCACCGGCCTTCTCTCGTCGGGTGATCCGTCGGTCAGCCTGATGGTCCGCCGAAAATGCCTCCGCTGCCGTTGGCATTGCCGTTGCTGTTGCCGCCCGTCTCCGTCTCCGTAGGCGTCGGCGTCGAGGTCACGCCCCCGTCCGTGCCACCGCTGTCCGTGCCGCCGATCTCATTGCACTGGAAGCCGAAGCAGGTCTCGCTCGGTGTGGGCGTCGGCGAGGTCAGCGACTCACTGGGCGTCGGGCTCGGTGTCGGGCTGGCCTCCTCCGTCTGGCTCGGAGTGGGGATGGGCGTCGGGGTCGGGATGTCGTTGACGATCTCCCCGATGGGCGCCGGCGTCGGGAAGGGCTCGGGCTTCGTGTTCTTCAGCGCCTGTTCCATGTAGTCGTGCCAGATCTCGGCCGGGAACGACGCACCGTGGATCTTCTCCTGACCACCCGTTCCGAACATCTTCAGGAACTCACGGTTCTGGTTCTTCTCATTGTCGTCCAGGCGGAACATGGCGATCGACGTCGACAACTGCGGGGTGTAGCCCACGAACCAGGCGGACCGGTTGCCGTCCGTGGTACCGGTCTTGCCAGCCACCTCACGGCCGGGCAGCTGGGCGCTGGTACCCGTGCCCTTGTCGACCACCGTCTTCAGGACGTCCGTGACGTTGTCGGCGACCGCCGCGGTGAAGGCATCCTTGGTCTCCGTCTTGTGGGTGAAGACCACGCCGTCCTTGTCCTTCACCTCCATGACGGAGAAGGGATCACGCTGCTTTCCGCTGGTCGCGAAGGTGGCGTAGGCGCCGGCCATACGGATCGCGCTGGGCTGCGAGGTGCCGATGGAGAAGGACGGGTAGTCCGCACCGGCCAGGCTGCTCTCCAGGACGCCCGCGTCCACGGCCGCCTCCTTCACCTTGTCCAGCCCGACGTCCATGCCGAGTTGTACGAAGGCGGAGTTCACCGACTCCCTCATCGCCTCACGGAGGTCGATGCGGTAGCTCGGGGGAGTGCCGTACGACTCATCTCCGTCGTTGACCTGGTTCCACTCCTCACCCTTCTCGTTCCGCCAGATGTCGCCCTTGTAGTCCTTGATCTTGAGCTTGTTCTTGCCGCTGTACAGGCTCTTCGGAGAGACCTTGGTGCGCTCGTCCTGTGCCTGGTCAGGTCCCAGATCCGGGTCCAGCACGCCCCACTTCATCGCGGCCGCCAATACGAACGGCTTGAAGGTCGAACCGACCTGCGCACCCGTCACGTCGGCGTTGTTGGTGAAGTGCTTCGTCGCGTCCGTGCCGCCGTAGACGGCCCTGATGGCCCCCGTCGCCGGATCCACCGAAGCCCCGCCGAACTGGACGTGGGTGTCGGTCTTCGGTCGCTCCTTGGGCTTGATGTTGGCCTTGTAGACCTTCGTCACCGCGTCCTCGAGCTCGTTGACCTTCTTCTTGTCGAAGGTCGTGTAGATCGAGAGGCCGCCCACGCGCAGCTTCTGCTCGGTGATCCCGGTCGTTTTGCTGTTGTTGACCAGGTAGCCATTGGCGAGATCGACGAGGTAGCCGATCTGACCGCTCAGCGCGGTGTTGAAGCGCGGGTTCTTCACCGCGGGCAGCTTGGTGTACTTGGCGCGCGCATCGGGGCTCAGATGCCCGTACTCGACCATCTTGTCGAGGGTGTCCTGCATCTGGACCAGGGCCCGCTTGCTGTTGGCCTTGGGCGTGGCCGCCGGGTCGATGGACGTCGACCCCGCGGGGTCGTAGTACGTGGCGCCCTTGAGCATGGCCGCGAGGAAGGCGCACTCGCCCTCGTTCAGCTTGATGGCGTCCTTGTTGAAGTACGCGCGGGCCGCGGCCTGGATCCCGTAGGCGTTGCGCCCGTAATAGGCGGAGTTCAGGTAGCCAGCCATGATGTCGTCCTTCGACCACGTGGCGCCAACCTTGACCGAGACCAGGATCTCCTTGAACTTCCGGGAGAGGGTCTGCGACTGATCATTCAGCATCGCGTTCTTGACGTACTGCTGGGTGATCGTCGAGCCGCCCTGCGTCTCGCCGCCCCTGGCCATGTTGAACACGGCGCGGGCGATGCCCTTCGGGTCGATGCCGCTGTCCTCTTCGAAGGTCTTGTTCTCCTGCGAGATGACCGCGTTCTGCATGGCCTTGGGAATCTGCGACAGGTTGATGATCTGCCGGTTGGTCTCACCACCCGTGGAGACCATCTCGCTCTTGTCGGACCAGTAGTAGACGTTGTTCTGCGCCTCGGCGGTCTCGGCGACCTTGGGGGTGCCCACCATGGCGTACCCGATGCCCGCCACAGCCACCAGGCTGCCCATGAAGGCGATGAACAGCCCCGCCACGAGCCTCCACGACGGCAACCAGCGCGCGACGCCGTACTTGCCCGACCGCGGATAGTCGACGAACCGCTTCTTTCCAGGGGGCGCGGTCCGTCCCCGGCCCCGCCCGGGACCGTTCGGCCCGCCGGGAGCGGCACGGCGGCCGCCGCGGTCAGGGTCGGCCGCTCTGCGGCGGCCACCCCCACTTCTCTGCGCGGCGCGACGTGCCTCGGCGCGTCCGCCGTACGGACGTTCCTCGCCTCCGGAACCGTTGTAACCCGACTCGTACGAGTCGGAAGGAGATCCAGTGGCGCCTCGCGGTGCCGCTCGGCGGCCGGAGGACGAGCCGGTTTGGCCGCGTCGGGCCGCGGCACGTCCGCCTCCCTGCGGCTGCGGCGGTTTGCGACGGTGCTCGCTCATCGAACGACTACTCCTCGGGCAGGCGCACGCCTGGGCGCCTGGCAACGGCGGCTGTTTTCCGGTCCCCCCGAAGTACGGATGCGGTCGGTTCCGCATTCACCCGTACTGCACCAAGGACGACGACGCCCTCAGGCGTCACTTGGTTCCCGGTGCTGTGCATGGCGCACAGACTACGCACCGTCAAAGCCCCCCTAGCCCCGAACTTCACCCCAAATCAGGCAACTCGCTCCACATGAATCGTTGATGTGATCCCGTTCACCGTCCCGCCACTTGTCCCGTCCGGAAGGCCGTTCTATCGTCGTGATGTATCGAGTCGATACATCAGCGCGAGATAAGACGAGGAGGCGAGCAGATGAGCCGACGTTCCGGGATTCTCGAGTTCGCCGTACTCGGACTGCTCCGCGAGTCCCCGATGCACGGCTACGAGCTGCGCAAACGACTCAATACGTCGCTGGGCGTGTTCCGTGCGTTCAGCTACGGCACGCTCTATCCCTGCCTCAAGACGCTGGTCGCCAACGGCTGGTTGATCGAGGAACCGGGGAACACCACCGAGGACGCTCTCGCCGCACCACTCGCAGGGCGTCGCGCCAAGATCGTCTACCGGTTGACGGCAGAAGGTAAGGAGCACTTCGAGGAACTGCTCTCGCAGACCGGCCCTGACGCATACGAGGACGAGCACTTCGCTGCCCGATTTGCCTTCTTCGGACGCACACCCCAGGACGTGCGCATGCGCGTGCTGGAGGGCCGCCGCAGCCGGCTGGAGGAGCGCCTGGAGAAGATGCGCCTCTCCCTCGCCCGTACGCGGGAGCGCCTCGACGATTACACGCTTGAGCTCCAGCGCCACGGGATGGAGTCCGTGGAGCGCGAAGTGCGCTGGCTGAACGAGCTCATCGAGAGCGAGCGGGCCGGGCGGGACCTGAGAGGTTCCGCCTCCGGGGAGCCCGACTCGCGGGACACCACATCTGGAGCGCCGGGCGGCCTGCCCCGGCCGGGGGACACCCCTCGGCCGGATACGCCCGACGACACCGCCACGTGAGATCCACTCAGGACCTCACTCGTACACACAGGGAGCAACCGGAATGGGTTCGGTTCGCGTAGCCATCGTCGGCGTGGGCAACTGCGCCGCGTCGCTGGTTCAGGGAGTCGAGTACTACAAGGACGCCGACCCGGCGTCGAAGGTCCCCGGCCTGAT
Source organism: Streptomyces sp. NPDC006385 (assembly GCF_040612485.1). Lineage (NCBI taxonomy): Bacteria > Bacillati > Actinomycetota > Actinomycetes > Kitasatosporales > Streptomycetaceae > Streptomyces > Streptomyces sp. NPDC006385. The sequence continues at coordinate 59,375 of NZ_JBEXQG010000042.1, read as the reverse complement.
GCACGTGCAGTTCGGCGACTATCACGTCCGTGACGTCGAGTTCGTCGCTGCCTTCGATGTCGACGCGAAGAAGGTCGGCCTCGACCTCGCGGACGCCATCGGTGCCAGCGAGAACAACACCATCAAGATCTGCGACGTGCCGCGCAGCGGCGTGACCGTCCAGCGCGGGCACACCCTCGACGGCCTCGGCAAGTACTACCGCGAGACCATCGAGGAGTCCGCCGAGACCCCGGTCGACGTCGTCCAGGTCCTCAAGGACAAGCAGGTCGACGTCCTCGTCTGCTACCTGCCCGTCGGCTCGGAGGACGCGGCGAAGTTCTACGCCCAGTGCGCCATCGACGCGCGTGTCGCCTTCGTCAACGCCCTGCCGGTCTTCATCGCCGGTACGAAGGAGTGGGCGGACAAGTTCACCGAGGCGGGCGTCCCGATCGTCGGCGACGACATCAAGTCCCAGGTCGGCGCCACCATCACGCACCGCGTCATGGCGAAGCTGTTCGAGGACCGCGGCGTCATCCTGGACCGCACGATGCAGCTGAACGTCGGCGGCAACATGGACTTCAAGAACATGCTCGAGCGCGACCGCCTCGAGTCGAAGAAGATCTCCAAGACGCAGGCCGTCACCTCCCAGATCCCCGACCGGGACCTCGGCGAGAAGAACGTGCACATCGGCCCGTCCGACTACGTCGCCTGGCTCGACGACCGCAAGTGGGCCTACGTCCGCCTTGAGGGCCGCGCCTTCGGTGACGTTCCGCTGAACCTGGAGTACAAGCTCGAGGTCTGGGACTCCCCGAACTCCGCCGGCGTCATCATCGACGCCCTGCGCGCCGCGAAGATCGCCAAGGACCGCGGCATCGGCGGCCCGATCCTGTCGGCGTCGAGCTACTTCATGAAGTCCCCGCCGGTCCAGTACTTCGACGACGAGGCCCGCGAGAACGTCGAGAAGTTCATCAAGGGTGAAGTCGAGCGCTGAGGCTCGCTCCGAAACGCTCCTGCCAGAGCTGCCGAGGGTCCCCGGGTTGTACCGCCCGGGGACCCTCCTCGTGTGTGAGGCTGGGCCTCATGTCCGTCGTACGCGACCTGCGGGTCCTGCTGCGCTTCGGGAACTTCCGGCGCCTGCTCGTCGTACGCCTGCTCTCGCAAGGCGCCGACGGCGTCTACCAGACCGCGCTCGCCACATACGTCGTCTTCTCCCCGGAGAAACAGACCTCGGCCGCCGCCATCGCCTCCGCGATGGCGGTACTGCTCCTGCCGTACTCCCTGGTGGGACCCTTCTCCGGCGTCCTGCTGGACCGCTGGCGACGCCGCCAGGTCCTGCTGTACGGCAGCCTGCTGCGCACCGTACTTGCTTCGGCGACGGCCGTCCTGATCATCGCCCAGGTCCCGGACTGGCTCTTCTACGTCTCCGCCCTGTGCGTCACCGCCGTCAACCGCTTCGTCCTGTCAGGGCTGTCCGCCGCGCTGCCACGTGTGGTCGACGACGAGCGACTCGTGATCGCCAACTCCCTCTCCCCGACCGCTGGAACGCTCGCCGCGACCGCGGGGGCCGGGCTGGCCTTCCTCGTACGGCTGGTGGCCTGGGACTCCGATGCCGCCGTGGTGCTTCTGGGAGCCGCCCTCTACCTGTGTGCGGGACTGGCGTCACTGCGCATGTCCCGCGAACTGCTGGGTCCTGACCTGGAGTTGGTGCAGCCACGCCTCGTGGCGGCCCTCGCCGGCACCGCACGCGATCTGGCGGCAGGCGTACGCCATCTCGCCACTCCACCGCGCCGGCAGGCCGCCTGGGCGCTGTTCGCCATGTCCCTGATGCGCTTCTGCTACGGCGCCTTGCTCGTCATGCTGCTGATGCTCTGCCGGTACGCCTTCTCGTCGAACGCCGATGACGGACTGGCCCTGCTGGGGCTCGCCTTGGGGTTCTCCGCCGCCGGTTTCTTCGCGGCGGCCGTGGCGACCCCCTGGGCGGCGGGGCGACTGGGAACCGGCCGCTGGATCGTCGTCTGCGCGGGCAGCGCCGCGGTCCTGGTGCCTACCCTCGGGCTGATCTTCGCCATAATTCCCATGCTGGTGGCGGCATTCGTCCTGGGCCTGACGACTCAGGGGGCGAAGATCGCGACAGACACGATCGTGCAGACCTCGGTCGAGGACGGCTTCCGCGGCCGGATCTTTTCCGTCTACGACGTGCTGTTCAACGTCGCCTTCGTCAGTGCGGCCGGCGTTGCCGCCCTGATACTGCCGCCCGACGGCCGCTCGGCACCGCTCGTAGTCACAGTCGCCGTTATTTACGCGGCAGTTGCTGGGACTATGGCTCGCTTTGGACGCCAGTAAGTGCCGTTCACCCAGGGACGCTTCTACGTCCAGACCGGCGACGGCGACAACTTCTTGCTGCGCCTCCCGGATGTCTGATGTGACCTCTCCGCATACTGAGGGGCTGTGTTTCACGTGAAACACAGCCCCTCAGGACGTACCGGCCTCCGTGAAGCGGGGTCATGTTTCACGTGAAACATGACCCCGCTTGCATGAGCTCAGCTCTGCGCTGCCCACCACTCCTTTAGCGCGGCCATCGCCTCGTCGTGCTCCATCGGTCCGTTCTCCAGCCGCAACTCCAGCATGTGCTTGTAGGCGCGGCCGATGACCGGCCCGGGCCCGACGCCCAGGATCTCCATGATCTGGTTGCCGTCGAGGTCGGGTCGGATGGCGTCCAGTTCCTCCTGCTCCTGGAGCTGAGCGATCCGCTCCTCCAGGCCGTCGTAGGCCCGGGACAGCGCGGCCGCCTTGCGCTTGTTCCGCGTGGTGCAGTCCGAGCGGGTCAGCTTGTGGAGGCGGTCCAGAAGGGGACCCGCGTCACGGACGTAGCGGCGGACGGCCGAGTCCGTCCACTCGCCGGTGCCGTACCCGTGGAAGCGCAGGTGGAGCTCGACCAGACGTGAGACGTCCTTCACCAGCTCGTTGGAGTACTTGAGCGCGGTCATACGCTTCTTCGTCATCTTCGCGCCCACCACCTCGTGGTGGTGGAAGGAGACCCGGCCGTCCTTCTCGAAGCGGCGCGTGCGCGGCTTGCCGATGTCGTGCAGCAGCGCGGCCAGCCGCAGGGTCAGGTCCGGACCGTTCTCCTCCAGTGCCATCGCCTGCTCCAGGACGATCAGCGTGTGCTCGTAGACGTCCTTGTGCCGGTGATGCTCGTCGCTCTCCAGCCGCAGGGCCGGCAGCTCGGGCAGAACGGGCCCGGCGAGCCCGGTGTCAACCAGCAGCGTCAGACCCTTGCGCGGGTGGGCCGAGAGGATCAGCTTGTTCAGTTCGTCCCGCACGCGCTCCGCGGAGACGATCTCGATGCGCCCGGCCATGTCCCTCATGGCCGCCACCACCTCGGGCGCCACCTCGAAGTCGAGCTGCGCCGCGAAACGCGCCGCCCGCATCATGCGCAGCGGATCGTCCGAGAAGGACTCCTCCGGCGTGCCAGGGGTCCGCAGCACCCGCGCCGCGAGATCATCCAACCCACCGTGCGGGTCGATGAACTCCTTCTCCGGCAGCGCGACGGCCATCGCGTTCACGGTGAAGTCGCGCCGGACAAGATCCTCCTCGATGGAGTCGCCGTACGACACCTCCGGCTTCCGCGACGTCCGGTCGTAGGCCTCCGACCGGTAGGTCGTGATCTCAATCTGGAAGATCCGCTCAGCGGATCCGTCGCGGGCACTCTTCTGCGCCCCGACCGTGCCGAAGGCGATCCCGACCTCCCACACGGCGTCCGCCCATGGGCGCACGATCTTCAGCACGTCCTCGGGGCGGGCGTCGGTCGTGAAGTCCAAGTCGTTGCCGAGCCGGCCGAGCAGCGCGTCCCGGACCGATCCGCCGACCAGGGCGAGCGAGAACCCGGCCTCCTGGAAACGGCGGGCGAGGTCGTCGGCGACAGGGGCGACCCGCAGGAGTTCACTCACCGCACGGTGCTGCACCTGACTCAGGACACTGGGCTTTTCTTCGTTGGCGTTCGGCACAACAAAAGAGGGTACGTGGCCCCGGCGACCGCGAGCGCCTCCATTAAATGCGCACACCATGTGCGCGGACACCACCGTCCATACGCGCACAAGGGCAGCCCTTGCGACGTGCTGAAGCGCTCCTCCTTATACCTGCATATACGGGACATGCGCGGCGGGAGGAACCGATCTTGTGGAGCACTCCGCGGCACTTCCCCTCAGCGCGCATCGTTACCATGCGTGGACGCACATTCCGACGACCACTGACGACGACGAGGGACGGGCGAGCGCGTGGCCGAGGCGGCAGACTTCCAGGGGACCAGTCCCTCACCTGCCCGCCGGTGGCTACGGCGAACGGGAGCACTGTTCGCCGGGGTGCCACTGCTGGCCGGCCTGCTTCAGCTCCCCACGGCCGCGCAGACGCACGCCGCCGGGCAGGATTCCCTGAAGGCCGCTTCCGGCTCGGGCTCGGTGGCCGTGGCCGTGGACTCGCTCACCCCCTCCGTTCCCGGTGAAGGTGACACGCTGACCGTGTCGGGCTCGGTGACCAACGAGGGCAAGCAGACAGTCACCGACGCGCAGGTGGACCTCCGCCTCGGGCCCGCCCTCAACACACGCTCGGACATCGACACGGTCGCCCGGCGCAGCGCCTACCAGGACGGCCTCGATGGAGCTCCGGTGGGCGGGAAGTACGTCAAGGAGTTCTCCAAGCTCACCCCAGGCGTCGCCCACCGCTTCAGCATCTCCGTGCCGGTCGACAAGCTGGATCTCGGCGGCGACGGGGTCTACCAGTTCGCCGTCTCCCTGTCCGGTGAGACTTCCGCGCAGCCGTGGAACCGCGTGCTCGGCATCCAGCGGACCTTCCTGCCGTGGCAGCCCGACGGGGCGGACACGAAGACCCGGACGACGGTTCTGTGGCCGCTCGTCTCGACCGCGCACATGACGGCGCAGACGGGCTCGAACGAGTCGCAGACGCCGGTCTTCCGCGACGACGAGCTCGCCGAGGAGATCTCCCCCGGCGGCCGGCTGGAGCAGTTGGTGTCGCTGGGCAAGGAGCTCGACGTCACCTGGGTGATCGATCCCGACCTGCTGGCCTCCGTGGACGCGATGACGGACAGCTACCGCGTCCAGGGCGAGGGCGACGCGACAACGGCGGGTCACCATCAGGCAGTCGCCAAGGATTGGCTCGCCGAGCTGCAGGAGGCGGTGCAGGACAAGGAAGTCGTCGCCCTGCCCTTCGGCGACCCCGACGTGGCGGCCCTGGCACACAACGGCACACAGGTGACCGGCTCGCTGAGCCACCTCAAAGAGGCCACCGACGTCGCCGCCGACACCGTCGACTCGATTCTCCACGTTCAGCCGACCACCGACTTCGCCTGGCCCGTGAACGGTGCCGTCGACCCGTCCATCGTCAAGGTGGCCACCTCCGGCGGCGCGGACAAGGTGATCGCCCGCAACGACAGCCTGGTGGAGACGAGCGGCCTGCCCTACACGCCCTCCGCGGCTCGCCCCATCGGCGGCGGCACGACGGCGGTCGTCTCGGACGCACGGCTGTCGACCGTGTTCCAGGGCAACCTGACACGGGCGTCGAGCTCGACACTCGCCGTACAGAGGTTCCTGGCCCAGAGCCTGGCCCTCAACCTCCAGTCGGACAAGCAACGCAGCATCGTCGTCGCACCGCAGCGGATGCCGACGGCCAGCCAGGCTCAGGCAATGGCCGAGGCGGTGACGGCGCTCCAGGACGGCACATGGTCCCAGTCCCAGGACCTCACGGCCGCCGCGGCGGCCAAGCCCGACTCGGGCGCCACCACGAAGGTGCCGGCCGCGTCGCGGTACCCCTCCTCGCTGCGCAAGCAGGAGCTGCCGCGATCGGCCTTCGAGCAGATCGAGACCACCCAGGACAAGCTCGACAAGTTCAAGGTGATCCTCTCCGACGAGTCCCGTGTGGTGACCCCCTTCGGACGTGCCATGAACCGGGAGATGTCCACGTCGTGGCGTGGCCGCTCCGCACAGGCCGCCGACTACCGCAACGGCGTCGAGGCGTACCTCGACTCCCTGGCCGGCCAGGTCACGCTGATCGAAAAGTCGGAGACCAAGCTCTCCGGGCGCAGCGCCTTGATCCCCGTGACTGTCCAGAACAACCTCGTGCAGGACGTCGAGCACCTGGTGCTGCGACTCACCTCCGAGAGCCCTAGGCGACTCGAGATCGACGGCAAGGACTTCCACGAACAGCGCGTCACCGTCTCCGGCGGGCATAGCCAGACGGTGAAGTTCACCACGTCCGCTCAGGCCAACGGCCAGGCCGAGGTGGTTGCCCAGCTGTACACGGAGGACGGCCAGAAGTACGGCGCCCCCGTCAGGTTCGACGTGAAGGTCACCGAGTTCACGGCCACGGTGATGCTGGTCATCGGCGGCGGTTTCCTCCTGCTGGTCCTCGCCGGATTCCGTATGTACACGCAGCGCAAGCGCGCGGCGGCCCGCGAGGCCGAGGAGGACGGTTCCCCGGAGTCGGCCGAGGCCGACGGCGGACCGGAGAACTCGGACGAGCCCGACGCGCGTCTCACTCCCGAAGGCTTGCTCAAGGAGGAGTCCGGCACCGGAACCCGGGCAGACGCCCCGGAGCAGCCGAGTGACCCGACACCGGACACCGCAGCGGAAAGCGCCGACCCGTCCGGCACGGGTGAGAGAGTGGACCGTTGAGCGATGTCGTGGCCGTGGGCCCGGGACGATGAGGTGGGGTAACCATGAACGCGCCGTACGACGGTGACCGCGGCCAAGCCGCGGGCAGCTCGGGGCACCCCGAGGGCCCGCCGCCCGAGCAGGGCCAGGTACCGCCGCAGCACCCCGCGGACATGTACCTCCAGGACGCCTACGACCAGGACCCCTACCGGGCCCAGGACCTCTCCGCCCAGGACCCGGTCGCCGAGGCGCTGTACGACCGCGCCGCCCACCCGCCGCCCCCTCCGGGCACACCGCAGCAGCCGCTGTACGGCCAGCCGCCCCCGTCGCCCTACGCCCCCGACCCGCATGTGTGGGCCCAGACCCCGGCCCCGGAGCCGGAGGGCCCGACCCAGCACCTGCCGTACGGCGACGACCCTCGCACCACCCAGTACGTGGGCGTCGACGACCTCGTCACGCACTCCACCGGAAATCGCCAAGAGCACGACGCCTTCGCTCACCTCTTCCGCGACCAGCAGCAGGCCGGCGGCCATCCGCACTACCAGCCGCCGACCGTCCCAGGGCCGTCGCCGGCACCCGCCGAGTTCCAGCAGCCGACACCGACGGCGCCCCCCGCGGCCGAGGCCCCTGGCCCGACAGCCGCTCCCGCGCCTGCTCCCGCGACTGCCACGAAGAAGGGCGGCAAAGCCGGCGGTCTGCTGAAGTCGAGCGCGGTGATGGCGGCGGGCACAATGGTGTCCCGGCTCACCGGGTTCGTCCGCTCGATGATGATCGTCTCGGCACTGGGCCTGGGCCTGCTCGGTGACTCCTTCCAGGTCGCCTACACGCTGCCGACGATGATCTACATCCTGACCGTCGGTGGCGGCCTCAACTCCGTCTTCGTGCCCCAGCTCGTGCGCGCCATGAAGGACGACGAAGACGGCGGCGAGGCGTACGCGAACCGTTTGCTGACCCTGGTGATGGTGGCACTCGCAGCGCTCACCGCACTCGCGATGCTCGGCGCGCCGCTGCTGGTCAGCGCGCTGTCCACCCCTGTCGCCCGCGACCCCGCCGCCAACGAGGTGGCGATCACCTTCACCCGCTACTTCCTGCCCTCGATCTTCTTCATGGGCGTCCATGTGGTGATGGGCCAGATCCTCAACGCCCGCGGCCGATTCGGCGCGATGATGTGGACACCGGTCCTGAACAACATCGTCATCATCGTGACGCTCGGGATGTTCCTGTGGGTGTACGGCACCGCAGAACACTCCGGCATGAAGGTCACGAACATCCCGCCGGAGGGCCAGCGGCTCCTCGGCGTCGGGATCCTGCTCGGCCTGGTCGTCCAGGCCCTCGCCATGATCCCTTACCTGCGTGAGACCGGCTTCCGGCTGCGGCTGCGCTTCGACTGGAAGGGCCACGGGCTCGGCAAGGCCGCCATGCTCGCCAAGTGGACCATCCTGTTCGTCCTCGCCAACCAGGCGGGTGCGCTGGTGGTCACCCAGCTGTCCACCTCCGCGGGCATCCGCTCCGCCGTCGACGGCACCGGCTACGCCGCCTACGCCAACGCCCAGCTCATCTGGGGCCTCCCGCAAGCCATCATCACCGTTTCCCTGATGGCCGCCCTGCTGCCCCGTATCTCGCGTTCAGCAGCTGAGGACGACTCCGGCGCCGTACGGGACGACATCTCCCAGGGCCTGCGCACGACAGCGGTCGCGATCGTGCCGCTCGCCTTCGGTTTCCTGTCGCTCGGCATCCCGATGTGCACGCTGATGTTCGGCTCCTCGGGCACGAGCGAGGCCACCAACATGGGCTTCATGCTGATGGCCTTCGGCCTCGGCCTGATCCCGTACTCCGTGCAGTACGTCGTCCTTCGTGCCTTCTACGCCTACGAGGACACCCGCACCCCCTTCTACAACACCGTCATCGTGGCGGCCGGCAACGCCGTCGCCTCCGCGATCTGCTACTTCCTTCTTCCGGCCCGCTGGGCCGTGGTCGGCATGGCCGCCTCGTACGGCCTGGCCTACGCGATCGGCGTCGGCGTCGCCTGGCGACGGCTGCGCAAGAAGCTGGGCGGCGACCTGGACGGCGCCCGGGTGAGGCGGACGTACACCAGGCTCTGCCTCGCCTCGGTACCGGCAGCGCTGCTGAGCGGTGCGGCCTGCTACGGGATCGCCCAGACCCTCGGTCAGGGCGTCGTCGGCTCCTTCGCCGCTCTGCTGGGCGGCGGGGCCGTACTGCTCGGAATCTTCTTCGTCGCCGCCCGGCGCATGCGCATCGAGGAGCTGAACTCGCTGGTCGGCATGGTTCGCGGGCGCCTGGGTCGCTGAAGTGGGGGTACGCGCACAACCATCGCCCGCCACCGTGTGTCGTGCATAGCGGCGGACTGTGGGCACAATTGGTTTCGGCGTCGGACGGCGCGCACTGAGTCGGACGGCGCGCAATGGATGGGGAGGCAGGAACGACGGTGGCGGAACGGAGCACGGCTGCCGTCGACGTGGCAGACAACAGCGGCGACGAGCCGCTGACCGCGCAGGCGGACCAGTCCACGGCCGACGGGGTGGCCAAGAATCGGGAGCGGGACACGGACACCGACGAGGCACAGGGGAGTGGCGGGACCGATGGTCCCGGAAAGGCCTCACCACCCGAGCTGCACAGCGGCCACAAGCTCGCCAGACGCTACCGGCTCGAGGAATGCGTCACCCGTCTGGACGGTTTCAGCAGCTGGCGTGCGGTCGACGAGAAACTCCGTCGCGCCGTCGGCGTCCACATCCTGCCCGCCGACCACGCGCGGGCGCGTTCCGTGCTGGCCGCGGCCCGCTCCTCCGCGCTGCTCGGCGACCCTCGCTTCGTCCAGGTCCTCGACGCTGTCGAGGAGAACGACCTGGTCTACGTCGTCCATGAGTGGCTCCCCGACGCCACGGAACTCACCACGCTGCTCGCCTCGGGCCCGCTGGAGGTGTACGACGCCTACCAGATGGTCACCCAGGTCTCCGCCGCCATGGCGGCCGCCCACCGCGAGGGCCTGGCCCACCTCCGCCTCAACCCGAACGCCGTACTGCGCACCTCGTCCGGCCAGTGGCGCATCCGCGGCCTCGCGGTGAACGCCGCGCTGCGCGGCATCACCTCCGAGACCCCGCAGCGCACCGACACGGAGGCCATCGGCGCCCTGCTGTACGCCTCGCTCACCCAGCGCTGGCCGTACGAGAGCGACGCCTACGGCTTGTCCGGCTTGCCCAAGGACGTCGGTCTGATCGCCCCCGACCAGGTGCGGGCCGGCGTTCACCGCGGCCTGTCCGAACTGGCCATGCGCGCACTGGTCAACGACGGCGCGACCGCTTCCCGCCACGAGTCCGCGTGCACGACACCGGAGGAGTTGGTGAAGGCGATCGGCGAGATGCCCCGCATCCGCCCGCCAGAGCCCGCGTTCACCGCGCCGCCGGAGTACCAGCGCACCACCTACCAGCAGGGCACCTACGGCCGCCAGGCGGCGCACCCGGGCGCCACCCAGCCGGTACCCACCCCGCCGCCCCCGCTGCAGAGCCGCACCGGCAAGGCGCTCAAGTGGGCTGTCTCGGCCCTCCTCATCGCCGCCCTGGGCCTCGGCAGCTGGCAGTTGGCGGACGCGCTCATGGACCAGGGCAACAACTCCGGCGACCCCAACCAGACGCAGACGACAGAGGGCAACGAGAAGAACGGCGACAAGACCAAGCCGGTCAAGCCGATCAAGATTCAGAACGCCCAGGAGTTCGTCGCGAAGGGCGGCGCCCAGGCACCGGAGGACGTGGGCAAGACCTACGACGGCGACAGCTCGACGTACTGGCGCAGCAAGAGCTTCGTCGACGGACCGGACATGAACCCCGCCTTCAAGCCTGGTGTCGGCATCGTCTACGACCTCGGATCCGCTCAGAAGGTGTCGGCGGCTTCGATAGGGCTGCTGTACCCCGGCGACCACACGACCGTCTCGCTCTACGCGTCGGACTCCCTGACACCCTCGTCGCTGGACTCGATGGAAAAGATCGGCACCGTCACGACGAGCGGCACCAGTGCGACGGTGAAGGTCACCAAGCCGGTGCAGACCCAGTACGTTCTCGTCTGGCTCACCGCCATGCCCCACGCGAACGGTGACCAGTACAGCGGCTCCGGGTACAAGCAGGCCATCACCGACCTGAAGTTCACCGGCTAGCGCTCACCAGCTCCAAGGGGAGGGGGTCCGATGGCAGACGGCACCGCACACCGCGACACGAGCGACCAGGATCTCCTGGCCCTCCACGTGAAGGGCGACCCCGACGCCTTCGGTGAGCTTGTGCGGCGGCACCGCGACCGACTGTGGGCGGTGGCTCTGCGGACGCTGGGGGACCGCGAGGAGGCCGCTGACGCCGTCCAGGACGCCCTGGTCTCCGCCTATCGGGCCGCCCACACCTTCCGGGGCCAGTCGGCCGTCACGACATGGCTGCATCGGATCACGGTGAACGCCTGCCTGGACCGCGCCCGCAAGGCGGCCTCCCGGAAGACCTCCCCGGTCGACGACACCGAGCGCCTTGAGCAACTGCTGGAGCCACACGAGTCGGCGTCGGCGCCCGCGGAGCGCAACGATCTGCACCGGCAGCTCCTGGAGGCTCTCGGCACGCTCCCGGCCGACCAACGCGCGGCGCTCGTCCTCGTGGACATGCAGGGGTACCCGGTCGCGGAGGCCGCCCGGGTCCTCGATGTGCCGACCGGCACGGTCAAGAGCCGATGTGCGCGCGGCAGAGCCAGACTCCTGCCTCTCCTCACCCATCTACGACCGGAAAGCGCCAGAGAAGGCAAGGAAGCCGGACGCAGGCGGAACCGGACGCAGGGGACATCCGTCCCACCGGCAGCGGATCCCCATGCCACGGGGCAAGCCACGGATCCGCGCGATACCGGTCCTAGTGATTCAGCTGCTGTGAAGGGCGGAGGTGGGCGAGCGTGACATCCACGACGGACACGGCCGGGCACCCGGACGTCACCGAGCTCTCCGACCTCACTGAGGGCCTTCTCCCCCCGTCCAGGACCGCCGATGTACGACGGCATCTGGACGAGTGCGAGCTGTGCGCAGACGTCCACGCGTCGCTGGAGGAGATCCGGGGGCTGCTCGGCACGCTACCGGGGCCCTCGCGTATGCCCACCGATATCGCGGAACGTATCGACGCCGCCCTCGCCGCAGAGGCTCTGCTCAACGCCACGGCGTCCGATGACGTTGCCCCGCCCGCGCCCGCCGGTGCGGACGGTTCGGCATCCGATGGGGGCGACAGCGCCCATGTTTCACGTGAAACATCGGCACCGGCAGATCGTCCGGCAGGGCGCCCCCGTTCCTCGACCACCGGCCCCGGCCGCAAGGACCGCAAGAAGGCCGGGCGACGCAAGGTCGCCGTCCTCAGCGCCGCCTTCACGGCCGCCGCTCTGGGACTCGGCTCCGTACTGCTGACCTCACTCATGGGTGGCGCAGGGTCGGGCCCGTCAGCCAACGGCGGGCAGACAGGGGCTGACACCTTCTCCGCGGCGAAGCTGGAGAAGCAGGTCGCCGATCTCCTCGCCAAGCACGACAGCTCCCCAGGCAGCTCCCAGAAACCGGAGCGCAGCCTCGGTATGGAGGGTGGGGCCGACACCACCGGCCCCCAGGTCCTGCGCGACATTCCGGTCCCCGAATGCGTCCAGAAGGGGATCGGCCGCAACGACCCGGCGATCGCGACCGAGGAAGGCGTCTACAAGGGAAAGGACGCTCTGCTCGTCGTCATGCCCGAAGCCAAGGATGACAGCCGGGTCAACGTCTACGTCGTGGATGCGACCTGTGTGAAGCACCCGTCGTCCACCACGGCCAAGATTCTCCTGACGGACTCCTACACACGCCGCTGAGAAGCCGGCGGTTCGTCTCCGTCCCGCGTGGCAGCCCCTACGGTGTGGCGTTGCCGTGTGCCCGGACACAGTGGGAATGCGCGCCCCTTAGGATCCGTTGGGTGGGGTGAGAGTTCCGAAAGAGCTCCCCCGGTCCGACGACGCAGTCCAGAGACGAGGAATCAAGCCGTGAGCGACGTCCGTAACGTGATCATCATCGGCTCCGGGCCCGCCGGCTATACGGCGGCGCTCTACACCGCGCGCGCGTCGCTGAAGCCGCTGGTGTTCGAGGGGGCTGTCACCGCCGGCGGTGCGCTCATGAACACCACGGAGGTGGAGAACTTCCCGGGCTTCCAGGACGGCATCATGGGCCCCGAACTCATGGACAACATGCGCGCCCAGGCTGAGCGATTCGGAGCCGAGCTCGTCCCGGACGACATCGTCAACGTTGACCTGAGCGGTGACATCAAGACCGTCACCGACACCGCGGGCACGGTCCACCGGGCCAAGGCCGTCATCGTCGCCACGGGCTCGCAGCACCGCAAGCTCGGTCTGCCGAACGAGGACGCCCTGTCCGGTCGCGGTGTCTCCTGGTGCGCCACCTGCGACGGCTTCTTCTTCAAGGACCAGGACATCGCCGTGATCGGCGGCGGCGACACCGCGATGGAGGAGGCCACCTTCCTCTCGCGCTTCGCCAAGTCCGTGACGGTTGTCCACCGCCGCGACACCCTGCGCGCCTCCAAGGCGATGCAGGACCGCGCCTTCGCCGACCCGAAGATCAAGTTCGTCTGGGACAGCGAGGTGGCCGAGATCCAGGGCGACCAGAAGCTGTCCGGTCTGAAGCTGCGCAACGTCAAGACCGGCGAGCTCTCCGACCTGGCGGTCACCGGCCTGTTCATCGCGATCGGCCATGACCCGCGCACCGAGCTGTTCAAGGGCCAGCTGGAGCTGGACGAGGAGGGCTACCTCAAGGTCAACGCCCCCTCCACCCGCACCAATCTGACCGGTGTCTTCGGTGCGGGCGACGTGGTCGACCACACCTACCGCCAGGCGATCACCGCGGCCGGCACCGGTTGCTCCGCCGCTCTCGACGCCGAGCGCTTCCTCGCCGCCCTCGCGGACGAGGAGAAGGCCGAGCCCGAGAAGACCTCTGTCTGACCCCCACCCGCCCCACGCACCACACAATTAAGGAGCCCGCCGTGGCCGGCACCCTGAAGAACGTGACCGACGACTCCTTCGAGCAGGACGTCCTCAAGAGCGACAAGCCCGTCCTGGTGGACTTCTGGGCCGCCTGGTGCGGACCGTGCCGCCAGATCGCGCCGTCCCTCGAAGCGATCGCCGCCGAGTACGGCGACAAGATCGAGGTCGTCAAGCTCAACATCGACGAAAACCCGGGTACGGCCGCCAAGTACGGCGTCATGTCCATCCCGACGCTGAACGTCTACCACAACGGCGAGGTCGCCAAGACCATCGTGGGCGCCAAGCCCAAGGCCGCGATCGTCCGCGACCTTGAGGACTTCATCGCCGAGTGATGTTTCACGTGAAACACGAATGGGCCAACCCGAGGGGGTTGGCCCATTCTCATGAGAGGGGCGGCTTGCCCTAGCGGGGCGGCCCACTAGGGAGAGGCAGCTCCCTTCAGAGGGGCCTCAACGCCGGTTCCTTCTGTACAGCCCCCAGCAGCCGGTCGATCGCCATCTCCACGTCTTCCTTCCAGGACAAGGTCGTCCGCAGCTCCAGCCGCAGGCGTGGGAAGGTGGGGTGAGGGCGAACCGTCTTGAAGCCCACGGCCAGGAGATGGTCTGCCGGCAGCACACACGCCGGCTCTTTCCAGCGCGCGTCCCCGAAAGCCTCGATCGCCTTGAAACCACGCCGCAGCAGGTCCTTGGCGACCGTCTGGACCATCACACGACCCAGTCCCTGTCCCTGGTAGCCCGGTATGATGAACGCGGTCATCAACTGGACCGCGTCCGCGGAGACGGGGCTCGTAGGGAACGCCGTCGAGCGGGGGACGTATGCCGGTGGGGCGTACAGCACGAAGCCCACCGGTACGTCGTCGACGTAGACGACCCGCCCGCAGGAGCCCCAGTCCAGCAGCACGGCGGAGATCCAGGCTTCCTTCTCCAGAGCGGGTGTGCCAGCCTTTACCGCGGCTTCACCGCTGACCGGGTCCAACTCCCAGAAGACACACGAGCGGCAGCGCTTGGGAAGGTCCTGAAGGTTGTCCAGCGTGAGCGGTACGAGCCGACGCCCCATGAAGGCTGTTCCTCGCTTCCTTCGCTCGCGGCATCGCGAGCGGCTGTCAGAGCGCTCCGTTCCCTGAGCAGGCTGCCGACGAATCCGCCGACCGCGCCCAGCCCAAGTCCCACGCTCACCAGTCTGGTGCGGCTCACCGTTCGCATGGACCCCGCCTCCCCTAAGAGGTCTGCCAAGTGGATGCGCCATACCCGAACGCATCGTATCCACCTTGTGATTCCATCGATACCGCCAGAAAGCAAAAGAGCGGGCCGTGTTCCGGACACACCGGACACGGCCCGCGTGGCAGGCCGGGGAGCGGAACCCGGCCGACCAGCCTCAGACCTCGGTCTCCTCCGCGTCCTCGCCTTGGAGACTCTTCTGGAGAGCCAGTTTCTCGCCGGGAGCGAGTGTGCTGAGGATCCGCTCGAGGTCTTCCGGGGAGGCGAATTCGACCGTGATCTTCCCCTTCTTCTGACCCAGTTCAACCTTCACCCGCGTCTCGAAGCGATCCGAGAGCCGCGTCGCGAGGTCGGACAGTGCCGGAGAGGGCACCGAGCCGGCCCGCGGCCCCCTGGAACGCTGCGTCTTCTGCGGGCGGGAGCCCATCAGAGTCACGATCTCTTCGACGGACCGCACCGAGAGCCCCTCGGCAACCACCCGATAGGCCAGCCGCTCCTGCTCCTCCGGGTCCTCAACCGAGAGAAGCGCCCGCGCATGCCCGGCGGAGAGCACCCCGGCGGCCACCCGGTTCTGGACCTTGGGCGAGAGCTTCAGCAGACGCAGAGTGTTGGAGACCTGCGGCCGGGAGCGGCCGATGCGGTCCGCCAGCTGGTCGTGCGTGCAGTTGAAGTCCTTCAGCAGCTGATCGTAGGCGAACGCCTCCTCGATCGGGTTCAGCTGAGCGCGGTGCAGGTTCTCCAGCAGGGCATCCAGGAGAAGCTTCTCGTCATCCGTGGCCCGCACAATCGCCGGGATGGCGTCGAGGTCGGCCTCACGGCAGGCCCGCCAGCGCCGCTCGCCCATGATGAGCTCGTACTGTGCGGGGCCAGTCTGCCGGACGACGATCGGCTGGAGGAGGCCGACTTCCTTGATGGAAGTGACGAGTTCCTGCAGAGCATCTTCATCGAAGTTCTCGCGCGGCTGGCGCGGGTTCGGCGTGATCGCATCGAGGGGGATCTCCGCGAAGTGGGCCCCCATGGGAGGTGGGGGCATATCCACGGCGCCGTGCGGCGACCGGTCCTCGGTTTCATGTGAAACAGGCGGCAGCATGGCCACCTTGGCCGCGGCCACTCCGCGGTCGGTCAGCACCGGGACAGCGGCCGGCGAAGGGGAAGCAGCGCCTCCCATGGCAGCCGGGGCCACCGACTTCTCCGTCGGTGCAGCGGGGATCAGTGCGCCGAGACCACGACCCAAACCCCTCCGTCGCTCGCTCACTGGACACCCTCCACCATGCTCGGGTTGCTCTGGGCGCCGATGTGGGCATGCGTCGGGTCGTAACTGACGCCGACACCCTTCAGCGCGATTTCACGTGCCGCCTCAAGATAGGACAGGGCACCACTCGAACCTGGATCGTAGGTCAGCACCGTCTGTCCATAACTCGGTGCCTCGGAGATACGGACCGAGCGGGGAATGCTCGTCCGCAGCACCTCGTCGCCGAAGTGGCTGCGCACCTCGTCCGCGACCTGGGAGGCGAGTCGCGTCCGGCCGTCGTACATGGTGAGCAGGATCGTCGATACATGCAGAGCGGGGTTGAGGTGCCCCCGCACCAGGTCGACGTTGCGTAGGAGCTGCCCCAGGCCCTCCAGCGCGTAGTACTCGCACTGGATCGGGATCAGGACCTCCTGCCCGGCCACCAACGCATTGACCGTCAACAGACCGAGCGAGGGCGGGCAGTCGATGAGGATGTAGTCCAGCGGCTGCTCGTACGCCTGGATCGCCCGCTGGAGCCGGCTCTCACGTGCCACCAGGGATACCAGCTCGATCTCCGCACCGGCGAGATCGATCGTGGCAGGGGCACAGAAGAGACCCTCGACATCGGGGACCGGCTGGACGACTTCCGCGAGCGGCCTGCTCTCGACCAACACGTCGTAGATGGAAGGCACTTCGGCGTGGTGGTCGATCCCCAAGGCAGTGGACGCATTGCCCTGCGGGTCGAGGTCGATGACCAGGACACGGCCGCCATGCAGAGCCAGTGACGCGGCAAGGTTGACGGTCGTTGTCGTCTTGCCCACGCCCCCCTTCTGGTTGGCGACCACCATGACGCGGGTCTGCTCGGGCCGTGGCAGGCCCTCACCGGCGCGGCCTAGAGCCTCCACCGCCAGTTGGGCAGCACGACCGATGGGAGTGTCGTCCATCGGGGGCGGTGTTTCACGTGAAACATCCTCCCCCATCGACTCGGTACGGGGACCGGGGACCGGATCGGTCATCGGTCCCGCGATGTTGGCGTCGGACCGCAAGGATTCACTCTCCTCGACTTCAGGCTCGCAATGAACAGAGCCTCCCATGTCTTCGGGGTCGTGAACCAGTGAGGCCTGGTGTTCTGTGGAGAAATCCACCTCTGTGGACAACTCCGTGCCCCTCGAGGGGGACGGAGTGTCGTCGGAAGCACCCTCTCCGAGAGAACCCAGGGGCTTTCGGTCTCGAGGTTCGGCCGCGGCGCGGCCACGACTGATGATGCCGTGCAGGAGTGAGCGACGTTTCACGTGAAACACGATGCCAGCGTCATCCCGAAATACTTCACGACACTCCACCCTGAGTAGTTTTGTACCCTTTTACGGAGTACACCCTAGCCTCGACAGGCTGTTACCACCCTCTTCCCAGCAGGCGCATGTGGGACTTCTGTCACAGCCGCCACCCCCTCGCAGGGCGAGACGACATCGACGGCGATCTTTCGGGCAAAAACCCCCACGCCATACAGCAAATACACCTCAGGTATTTCTCGCGAGAATTGCGGCGACGAATCGGCGAGGTGCATCAGAATGCTGAGCGCCGCCACGTCGACCTGCGCCAACCAGGACGTCAAGGCCATCTGGGGCACGGGTACCGCACCAGCGGTGACGGCGGCACAGTGATCATCAAGAGGGCCTGCCGCTCCATCTTCCTGAGTTCGGCTACTGCCTCGACCGGTAAATTCCGTGTCTGTTGATCGTGGTCCAGAAACACACAAAAAGAGGTGCCCTTGCCTGGGGATAACCCCGGGAAGGGCACCTCTTTTGTGCAGATTGCGAGACCCGGCGCTTGACCTCCGTCAGCGCCTGCGCCGTGCCCGGCTCGAACGGGCCGCCTTCGCACGCTTCGCCGCGAAACGCACACCTCCCGGGCTCTCCCCGACCTCTACGCGGACGACGGTGGACATCGGATCGACCACTCCCTCACCCACATGCAGGATGGACGTCTCCACGGCACCGAGCTTGCTCAGCGCCGCGGCCGCGCTCTTGAGCTCCTCCTCGGCGGTGTCCCCCTTGAGGGCGAGCATCTCGCCGTACGGTCGCAGCAGAGGGATTCCCCAGGTGGCCAGCCGGTCCAACGGCGCCACGGCTCGTGCGGTGACGACATGCACCGGTGTCAGCTTCCCCATGACCTCCTCGGCACGGCCACGCACCACCGTGACGTGATCGAGGCCCAGCAGTTCCACGACCTCGGTCAGGAAGTTGGTGCGCCGTAGCAGTGGCTCAAGCAGCGTGATCTTCAGGTCCTCCCGGACGAGGGCCAGGGGAATGCCAGGCAGGCCGGCGCCCGAGCCGACATCGCACACGGTCACCCCCTCCGGCACGACCTCGGAGAGCACCGCGCAGTTCAGCAGGTGCCGCTCCCACAGGCGGGGCACCTCACGCGGGCCGATCAGGCCGCGCTGCACACCCGCCTCGGCGAGCAGTTCGGCGTAGCGGACCGCATCAGCGTAGCGATCGCCGAACACCTCACGTGCCTGCTCGGGCGCAGGGGGAAGCTCCGCTGCCTCCGTCACGGGGACCGTCCTTCCGTACCGCGCCGACGCACCGGGCGCCGACCACCAGAACCACCAGAACTAACAGGCTGACAAAGTTCGGCCCCGCCTGCGGACAGACGGGGCCGGAGGAAACGTACGGGCCGATCAGGCGGGAAGCACGACGACGAACCGCTGCGGCTCCTCGCCCTCGGACTCGCTGCGCAGGCCCGCCGACTTCACCGCGTCGTGCACGACCTTGCGCTCGAACGGCGTCATCGGCTTCAGCTTCACGGGCTCGCCGGTGCTCTTGACCTCGGCAGCGGCCTTGGCGCCCAGCTCGGAGAGCTCGGCACGCTTCTTGGCCCGGTAGCCCGCGATGTCCAGCATGAGGCGACTGCGGTCCCCGGTCTCCCGGTGCACGGCCAGGCGCGTGAGCTCCTGCAGCGCTTCCAGCACCTCGCCGTCATGCCCGACCAACTTCTGCAGGTCTCGGCTGCCCGCGTCGCTGATGATCGAGACAGCGGCGCGGTCGGCCTCGACGTCCATGTCGATGTCGCCGTCGAGGTCGGCGATGTCGAGCAGACCCTCGAGGTAGTCCGCCGCGATCTCGCCCTCCTGCTCCAGGCGGGTCAGGGTGTCTGCACCCTCGGCAGCGGCGGAGGTGGTGCCTTCCGTCACGGGATGGGCTCCTTCTTACTTCTTGGACGGGGACTTGGGGCGCTGCGGACCGCCCTTGCGCTGCCCGGACTGGGCCTTGCTGCGGGTGCCGCCGCCGGGCTTCTGTGGGGCCTTCTTGGCCGCTCCGGGCTTGGCGTCCTCGGGCTCGTCGGACTTCTTCAGCGACGTCGGCTCACCAGCCTGCTTCGGACCGCCGGACTGACGCTGGGACTTGCTCTGCCGCTTCGGCTGCTGACGCTTGGGCGTACCGGCGGTGGCCGGCGTACCGTCCTCGGTCACCGTGGCGACAGTGCCCTCACTCTTCACCACGCTGCCGTCGGCCTGCGCCGCCAGACCCGCCTTGGTCAGGCCGTTGATGAACTTGCGCTCGTACTCGTTGCGGTCACGGCCCTTGGCGACGATCGCCTTGACGATCGCGCGCTCGCTGCGACGCCGGGCCTTGCCGTGGTGCGTGACGTGCTTGGTGAGACGCTCCAGGTACGCGGCCTGGGCCTTGGAACCCGGGGTGGGGTTGTTGTGGATGACGTACATCTGCTGACCCATGGTCCACACGTTGGTGGTCAGCCAGTAGACGAGGACACCGACCGGGAAGTTGATACCGAAGACGGCGAACATGATCGGGAAGATGTACATCAGCATCTTCTGCTGCTGCATGAACGGCGTCTTCACCGTGGTGTCGACGTTCTTCGTCATCAGCTGGCGCTGCGTGTAGAACTGCGACGCCGACATCAGGACGATCATGACCGCGGTGATGACGCGGACATCGGTGAGAGAGGCTCCGAGTTCGGCGACCTTGCTGGAGCTGTCCGTGAACTTCGCGGCGAGAGGGGCCCCGAAGATGTGCGCCTGACGGGCGCTCCCCAGGAGCTGCTCGTCGATGACACCGATCGTCTTGCCGGTCGCGATGCTGTTGAGCACGTGATACAGGGCAAAGAAGAACGGCGACTGCGCCAAGATGGGAAGGCACGAGGAGAGCGGGTTGGTGCCCGTCTCCTTGTACAGCTTCATCATCTCTTCGGACTGACGCTGCTTGTCGTTCTTGTAGCGCTCCTGGATCTTCTTCATCTCGGGCTGCAGCGTCTGCATGGCCCGGGTCGCCTTGATCTGCTTCACGAAGAGCGGGATCAGGCAGATACGGATCAGAATCACCAGAGACACGATGGACAGGCCCCAGGCCCACCCGGAGTCGTCACCGAAGAGGGCGCCGTACACCTTGTGGAACTGGACGATGACCCAGGAAACGGGTGTCGTGATGAAGCTGAAGAGGCTGGCAATCGTGTCCACTAATCATGCTCCTTGGGCATGGGACGGGGTCTCTGCGGCCGGGCTCGAAGGAACATTCTCCTCGGTGGCCGTTTCGGCGGCGGAGGGCCCGCCCTTGCGTGCGCGCAACGCATTGCGCAGCATCTCGTGCCACCGCGGGCGCTTGCGCGGCGGGACATGGTCCACGCCACCCAGCGACCACGGATTGCACCGCAGGATGCGCCAGGCGGTGAGCGCCGTGCCCTTGATCGCACCGTGCCGGTCGATGGCCGTATAGCCGTAGTGGGAGCACGACGGGTAGTACTTGCACACCGGCCCGAGCAGCGGACTGATCGTCCACTGGTACAGCTTGATCAGAGCCAGCAATGGGTACTTCATCGCGCGCCCCCTCCCAGCAGCCGCTGCAGAGCGGCATCCAGGTCTCGGGCCAGCTGTGCATGGTCGGCGTCGCCCGCACCGGGCAGCGCTCGTACGACTACCAGGCTACCGGGGGGCAGCTGGTCGACTCGGTCGCGCATCAGATGGCGAAGCCTGCGCTTCACTTTGTTGCGGACCACCGCGCCACCCACAGCCTTGCTCACGACGAAACCCGCACGCGTCGGGGGAGCGCTCTCCCCAGGCGCGTGCGGGTCCGTGGCACCGCTACGAAGGTGGACGACGAGGTGCTGACGTCCTGCTCGACGTCCTCGTCGTACCGCGGTCGCGAAGTCCTCGCGCCGCCTCAGCCGGTTGTCGGTGGGCAGCACGACGTCATGACCTGACCGAGATCAGGCGGACAGACGGGCGCGACCCTTGCTACGGCGGGACGCGAGAATCGCGCGGCCGGCACGGGTGCGCATACGCAGCCGGAAGCCGTGGGTCTTCGCGCGACGACGGTTGTTCGGCTGGAAGGTGCGCTTGCTCACTCGGGGGCTCCAGAAATAAATCGGTGGTTGCGGGGTGCCGTCCTGGCTGTCACCGTGCGCCCACGAGTAGCTCGCGTTACGCCCGAGTGCACCGCTTCCCGATCACCCGAGGCGATCTGTGCCCATCGGAGGCAGGCGGCAGCAGCCATCGACAACTCGACCTGGTTACGGTACGCGCGGCTACGCCATCCGGTCAAACCAGGGGTCACGGAGAGACACTATCCACAGGCTGGGGACAACAACTTGAACCGCACCCGCCGCCCTGACTACCGTGGCTGAACTCTGATTCGTTCCCTTGTCCCCTTGATTCTTGCTCCACCCGATTTGAAATCCCGACCCGTCCCACCATCACACGTTCGTGGGACCCGTGAGAGAGCGTGCCCTGTGGCTGACGTACCTGCCGATCTTGCCGCAGTGTGGCCACGAGTACTGGAGCAGCTCCTCGGCGAGGGCCGGGGACAGGGTGTCGAGGCGAAGGACGAACACTGGATCCGGCGCTGCCAGCCACTCGCGCTGGTCGCCGACACCGCCCTGCTCGCCGTACCCAACGAGTTCGCGAAGGGCGTACTGGAGGGCCGCCTGGCCCCGATCGTCAGCGACACCCTGAGCCGCGAGTGCGGCCGACCGATCCGCATCGCGATCACCGTCGACGACTCCGCCGGCGAACCCCAGGCCCCGCCGGCACCCCCCGCCCCGCCCCAGCCGCGCTACGAAGAGCCCGAGCTGCCCTCGTACGAGGGCTACGGCCGCCACCGCGCCGACGATTCCCGGCCCGGCACCTCCGGCGACCCGCTGCCCACCGCCCGCCCGGCCTACCCGAGCGAGTACCAGCGCCCCGAACACACCCCCGGCAGCTGGCCGCGCCCGACACAGGACGAGTACGGCTGGCAGCAGCAACGGCTCGGCTTCCCCGAGCGGGACCCGTACGCATCGCCGTCACAGGACTCCTACGCCCAGGACTCCTACGGCCCGCCCTCCCAGGACTACCGCCCTCAGCCGATGGAGCGCCCGTCGTACGACGGCCACCGCCCGGACTACGAGCAGCATCGTCCTGAGTACGAACAGCACCGCTCCGACTACGAGCAGCACCGTGCCGACTACGAGCAGCAGCAGCGGCCCGATTACGACAAGCCGCGCTCCGACTACGACCGTGACGGCCGCCGCGACCTGCCCGAGCCGCCCTCCGGCTCCGGCCATGTGCACCGCGGCGGCCCCGTCGGCGCGAACCTGCCGACCACCGGCGCCCCCGGCCCACTGGCCGCACAGCCCGCGCCTGCCTCAGGACCCGGCGAACCGACCGCGCGCCTGAACCCGAAGTACCTCTTCGACACGTTCGTCATCGGCGCCTCCAACCGCTTCGCGCACGCGGCCGCGGTCGCCGTCGCCGAGGCGCCGGCGAAGGCGTACAACCCCCTCTTCATCTACGGGGAGTCGGGGCTCGGCAAGACGCACCTGCTGCACGCGATCGGGCACTACGCGCGCAGCCTCTACCCGGGCACGCGCGTGCGGTACGTGAGCTCGGAGGAGTTCACCAACGAGTTCATCAACTCCATCCGCGACGGCAAGGGCGACAGTTTCCGCAAGCGCTACCGCGAGATGGACATCCTGCTGGTCGACGACATCCAGTTCCTGGCGGACAAGGAGTCGACGCAGGAGGAGTTCTTCCACACCTTCAACACGCTCCACAACGCCAACAAGCAGATCGTGCTGTCCTCCGACCGGCCGCCGAAGCAGCTGGTCACGCTGGAGGACCGGCTGCGGAACCGTTTCGAATGGGGTCTGATCACCGACGTCCAGCCGCCCGAGCTGGAGACGCGCATCGCCATCCTTCGCAAGAAGGCGGTGCAGGAACAGCTCAACGCCCCGCCGGAGGTACTGGAGTTCATCGCCTCCCGCATCTCGCGCAACATCCGCGAGCTGGAGGGCGCGCTGATCCGGGTGACGGCGTTCGCCTCGCTCAACCGGCAGCCGGTGGACCTGGGCCTCACCGAGATCGTTCTGAAGGACCTGATCCCCGGCGGCGAGGACTCGGCTCCGGAGATCACGTCGACGGCCATCATGAGCGCGACCGCCGACTACTTCGGGCTCACGGTCGAGGACCTGTGCGGCACCTCGCGCGGGCGCGCCCTGGTGACCGCCCGGCAGATCGCCATGTACCTGTGCCGTGAGCTGACCGACCTCTCGCTGCCGAAGATCGGCGCGCTGTTCGGCGGGCGTGACCACACCACGGTGATGCACGCCGATCGCAAGATCCGCAATCTGATGGCCGAGCGCCGCTCGATCTACAACCAGGTCACCGAGCTCACGAACCGCATCAAGAACGGCTGACGGCCACCGTCGTGCGTCGGCGTGCGTCGGCGTACGTCACTGAGGGCGCCCCCGGGACGAGATCCCAGGGGCGCCCTTCGTCATGCCCGACCCGCACGTACGGACACCCGGTGTTCGATTACCTGCCGGGTTACGGCCGCTCTCCACAGATTCGGTGACTTTCTGCCGTCCACATCCTGGGGACTGGGAAGTTGTCCAGACTGTGTCCACAGAGCCGCCTGTTGAAAGACGATCAGACCAGGTCAACCACTTGTGGATCGGTGGACGAACGATCTCCACAGACTGTGGACAACGAGAAGATCCACAGCCTGTGCATCGAGTTGTCCACCGACAACCCACAGGCGGGAGCCAGTTGTCCCCAGTGATCCCCAGCTTCTCCACATGGCTGTCCACTGTTCGGCAACCCGACGCGCCTGCTCACCGTGCCGAGTGAAAGGCGTCACACGAAGGTGCCGGGTTGCCCTGTGGGAAAGGTGGGTAAAGCTGGGGACGGCACTGGGGAGAAGTCGGCTCAGGCTGTGCATGGGGTGTGCAGAACTTTCTGTTCTCCACAGAGACACTCAGTTGTCCACCGCCCCCGCCCACAGGCCCCGTGGATAAAATCTCCGCCCTGACCTGGGAAAACGTGGTTATCCACGGTATCCACAGGCCCTACTACTACTCCCGACTAGAGAGAGCGGGGAATTCGTTTCGAAGGGGGTCCTGTGCACAACTCGCTGTCCGGCTCCCGGCTGCCCCTCGTCACGACTTGACCCCGAGAGGCACCTACTGTCAGTGGGGTGCGTCAGACTGTTCCCGGTGTCCTTCCCCGCACTGGGGCCGACGACACCGAGACAGACGACGAAGCCAGGCAGGCCGAGAAGCGCCGGCAACAGCAGGAGGCGGCAACAGTGAAGATCCGGGTGGAACGCGACGTACTCGCGGAGGCCGTGGCCTGGGCGGCGCGCAGCCTCCCGGCCCGTCCGCCGGCGCCTGTCCTCGCCGGCCTCCTTCTCAAGGCCGAGGACGGTCAGCTGAGCCTGTCCAGCTTCGACTACGAGGTCTCCGCGCGTGTGTCCGTGGAGACCGAGGTCGAGGAGGAGGGCACGGTCCTGGTCTCCGGCCGCCTGCTCGCGGACATCTGCCGCGCTCTGCCCAACCGGCCGGTGGAGATTTCCACAGACGGTGTACGGGCGACCGTGGTCTGCGGCTCCTCGCGGTTCACACTCCACACCCTGCCCGTGGAGGAGTACCCGTCGCTGCCGCAGATGCCGAACGCCACCGGCACCGTCCCCGGGGAGGTCTTCGCGTCCGCGGCGGCCCAGGTGGCCATCGCCGCCGGCCGTGACGACACGCTGCCCGTTCTGACCGGTGTGCGTATCGAGATCGAGGGCGACACGGTGACGCTGGCGTCCACCGACCGCTACCGCTTCGCGGTCCGTGAGTTCCTGTGGAAGCCGGAGAACCCGGAGGCGTCCGCGGTCGCCCTGGTCCCCGCCAAGACGCTCCTGGACACTGCCAAGGCGCTGACCAGCGGCGACAGCGTCACCCTGGCGCTGTCCGGCTCGGGTGCGGGCGAGGGTCTGATCGGTTTCGAGGGCGCGGGCCGCCGTACGACGACCCGGCTGCTGGAGGGCGACCTGCCGAAGTACCGCACGCTGTTCCCGACGGAGTTCAACAGCGTCGCGGTCATCGAGACCGCCCCCTTCGTGGAGGCCGTCAAGCGTGTGGCCCTGGTCGCCGAGCGCAACACCCCGGTGCGGCTCAGCTTCGAGCAGGGCGTGCTGATCCTGGAGGCAGGCTCCAGCGACGACGCACAGGCTGTGGAAAGGGTCGACGCCCAGCTGGAGGGCGACGACATCTCGATCGCCTTCAACCCGACGTTCCTGCTGGACGGCCTGAGCGCCATCGACTCCCCGGTGGCCCAGCTGTCCTTCACGACGTCCACGAAGCCGGCGCTGCTGAGCGGCAAGCCGGCGGTGGACGCGGAGGCGGACGAGGCCTACAAGTACCTGATCATGCCGGTGCGCCTGAGCGGCTGAGCGGCTGAGCGGCCGGAGTTCACCGTGAGGTGTCCACAGGCTGGGGAGAAACCGCCCCGGCCTGTGGGGAAACCGCAGGTGGGGATGTACGTATGAGCGTGTATGCCCACAGTTGTGCGCGGACGTCCGGGTTTAGGCTCGTACGTGGGTACGAAGGTGCCTCACACGCCACAGCAACCTAAGGAACACAACTGATGGAGCTCGGTCTCGTCGGCCTCGGCAAGATGGGCGGCAACATGCGCGAGCGGATCCGCCGCGCGGGCCACACCGTCGTCGGATACGACCGCAACCCGGACCTCGCGGATGTCCACAGCCTGGAAGATCTTGTGGGCAAGCTTTCGGGCCCGCGTGTGGTCTGGGTGATGGTCCCGGCCGGTGCCCCGACCCAGTCGACCATCGACGAGCTCGCCGAGCTGCTGGAGCCCGGTGACGTCGTGGTGGACGGCGGCAACTCCCGCTGGACGGACGACGAGAAGCACGCCGAGGAGCTCGCGGCCAAGGGCATCGGCTTCGTCGACTGCGGTGTCTCCGGTGGCGTCTGGGGCCTGGAGAACGGCTACGCGCTGATGTACGGCGGCGACGCGGAGAACGTGGCCAAGGTGCAGCCGATCTTCGACGCCCTCAAGCCGGAGGGCGACTTCGGCTCGGTGCACGCCGGCAAGGTCGGCGCGGGGCACTTCGCGAAGATGGTCCACAACGGCATCGAGTACGCGATGATGCAGGCCTACGCCGAGGGCTGGGAGCTGCTGGAGAAGGTCGACTCCGTGACCGACGTCCGGGAGGTCTTCCGCTCCTGGCAGGAGGGCACGGTGATCCGTTCCTGGCTGCTGGACCTCGCGGTGAACGCCCTCGACGAGGACGAGCACCTGGACAAGCTCAGGGGTTATGCACAGGACTCCGGCGAGGGACGCTGGACTGTGGAAGCCGCCATCGACCACGCGGTGCCGCTGCCGGCGATCACCGCCTCGCTGTTCGCGCGGTTCTCCTCCCGCCAGGAGGACTCGCCGCAGATGAAGATGATCGCGGCGCTGCGGAACCAGTTCGGTGGCCACGCGGTCGAGAAGAAGTAACCGGCGGAGGCCGGCGTCGAGAAGCGACCGTCGGAAACGAGAAGAAGTAGTCCACACCCTGGGGATGGCACCCTGGCACCCTCGGGAGTGACCCGGTTGTCCACAACTGGGGAAAGTCGAAGCACACATTGGGGGAGGTCGGCGAACGACCATGCACGTCACGCATCTGTCGCTGGCCGACTTCCGCTCGTACGCCCGGGTCGAAGTTCCGCTCGACCCGGGCGTCACCGCCTTCGTCGGCCCCAACGGCCAGGGCAAGACGAACCTCGTCGAGGCCATCGGCTATCTCGCCACCCTCGGCAGCCATCGCGTGGCCTCCGACGCCCCCCTCGTCCGCATGGGCGCCGAGCGGGCGATCATCAGGGCGCAGGTGCGGCAGGGCGACCGGCAGCAGCTGGTCGAGCTGGAGCTGAACCCCGGCAAGGCCAACCGGGCCCGCATCAACAGGTCCTCGCAGGTCAGACCCCGGGACGTGCTCGGCATCGTGCGGACCGTACTGTTCGCCCCGGAGGATCTCGCCCTGGTCAAGGGCGACCCCGGGGAGCGGCGCCGTTTCCTCGACGAGCTGATCACCGCACGCTCCCCGCGCATGGCGGGCGTCCGCTCCGACTACGAGCGGGTCCTCAGGCAGCGCAACACTCTGCTCAAGACGGCCGCGCTGGCCCGCCGCCACGGTGGCCGCACGATGGACCTGTCCACTCTCGACGTCTGGGACCAGCACCTGGCGCGCGCGGGCGCCGAGTTGTTCGCCCAGCGGCTCGACCTGATCGCGGCGCTCCAGCCGCTGGCCGACAAGGCGTACGAACAGTTGGCCCCAGGGGGCGGCCCTGTCGCCCTGGACTACAAGCCGTCGGCCCCGGGCGAGGCGCACACCCGCGAGGATCTCTTCGAGCAGATGATGGCCGCCCTCGCCGACGCCCGTAAGCAGGAGATCGAGCGCGGCGTCACCCTCGTGGGCCCGCATCGAGACGACGTGCTCCTCAAACTCGGTCAGCTGCCCGCCAAGGGATACGCCTCGCACGGCGAGTCCTGGTCGTACGCGCTGGCGCTGCGCCTGGCGTCGTACGACCTGCTCAGGGCGGAGGGCAATGAGCCGGTGCTGGTTCTCGACGACGTCTTCGCCGAGCTGGACAGCCGGCGCCGTGAGCGGCTGGCCGAACTGGTCGCGCCCGGTGAGCAGGTGCTCGTGACCGCGGCGGTCGACGACGACGTACCGCATGTGCTGGCGGGGGCGCGGTATTCCGTGGCCGAGGGGGCGGTGGAGCGCGTATGAGCGAGAGCCCGTCCGAGGACCCGTCCGTGAACGCTCCTGAGAAGTCCCCTGAACCCTCCGGCGTCGACCTCGCGCGCGTGGCGCTTCGGGCGGCCAAGGAGCAGGCACGCGCGCGTGGCGACGCGGCGCGGCAGAAGAAGCAGGCGCGGCGCGGTGGGCTGCGCTCCGGCGCGCGTGCCGACGGCCGTGACCCGATGGCGCTCGGCTCCGCCATCAACCGCTTGATCACCGAGCGGGGTTGGGAGACGCCGGCCGCGGTGGGCGGTGTGATGGGCCGCTGGCCGCAGATCGTCGGCGAGGACGTCGCCAAGCACTGCGTGCCGGAGAAGTACGACGAGGACGAGCGGATCCTGGTCGTGCGCTGTGACTCGACGGCCTGGGCGACGAATTTGCGGCTGCTCGCGCCGACGCTGGTCGCGCGTCTCAACGAGGACCTCGGACATGGCGCGGTACGGCAGATCAGAGTGCACGGTCCCGGCGGTCCAGCCCGTCGCTACGGGCCGCTGCGCGCCCCCGGCAGCACGGGGCCGGGCGACACCTACGGCTGACCGGACAGGTCGGCGGCGACGTGGTGTCGTCCTGCTGTGAGGGCGGAGGCACACCTTCCGGACGGGCGTCACAGCAGCCTCGAACGCCCCGTCTGCCACAGGTGACCGACATCACATCAGCAGTCGTCGACGGCCCCGACGAACCGCCGGCGACCTTCTTGTCGTACAACCGCACGCGGTTGCGAATCGCGACCTGACTCCGAAGTAGCCAAGGGTTGACGGCCGGAAGCGCTGAGTGCCTCTCTGAGCCTCTTGTAGCCCCCATCCGCATATCGGGAGTCGGCCGAGCCGGGTTCAGGGCGCCACATGCGGACTCAGGTACCGGCAAACCCCCATCACTGTCGGCGCAACCGGTAGACTGGAGGCCAATCCCGCCCCAATCGTGGGGACCGTCCGGGAAAAGCTGAGCAACGCTGATCAAGGCTTACCAACGCAACATGCCGCAGCCGCTCCGGCAACCCGCCGACGAGCCTGGCTCGTGCTGTGCCAGAAAGGGCGCTTCGTGGCCGATTCCGGCAACCCCAACGAGAACATCCCGTCCACCGACGCCGAGGCGACCTCGTCGAACGGCGAGGTAACCGCCTCGTACGACGCCAGTGCCATCACCGTCCTCGAGGGTCTGGACGCGGTCCGCAAGCGACCCGGTATGTACATCGGTTCGACCGGCGAGCGAGGACTGCACCACCTCGTGTACGAGGTCGTCGACAACTCCGTCGACGAGGCGCTGGCCGGCCACGCGGACACCATCGACGTGACGATCCTCGCCGACGGCGGTGTCCGGGTCGTCGACAACGGCCGCGGTATCCCGGTGGGCATCGTTCCCTCCGAGAACAAGCCGGCCCTCGAGGTCGTGCTGACCGTGCTGCACGCGGGCGGCAAGTTCGGCGGCGGCGGCTACGCGGTCTCCGGTGGTCTGCACGGCGTGGGTGTCTCCGTCGTGAACGCGCTGTCCTCGAAGGTCGCCGTCGAGGTCAGGACCGACGGCCACCGCTGGACGCAGGACTACAAGATGGGCGTCCCCACGGCGCCGCTCGCCAAGCACGAGGCCACGGAGGAGACCGGCACGTCGGTCACCTTCTGGGCGGACGGCGACATCTTCGAGACCACCGACTACTCCTTCGAGACGCTCTCCCGGCGCTTCCAGGAGATGGCGTTCCTCAACAAGGGTTTGACGATCAAACTCACTGATGAGCGCGAGTCGGCGAAGGCCACCTCCGGGGCGGACGAGGCGGGCGCGGACGAGACCGCCGAGGTCAAGACCGTCACGTACCACTACGAAGGCGGCATCGTCGACTTCGTGAAGTACCTCAACTCCCGCAAGGGAGACGCGGTGCACCCGACGGTGATCGACCTCGAGGCCGAGGACAAGGACAAGAGCCTCTCCCTCGAAGTCGCGATGCAGTGGAACAGCGGTTACAGCGAGGGCGTGTACTCCTTCGCCAACATCATCCACACGCACGAGGGCGGTACGCACGAAGAGGGCTTCCGCGCGGCGCTGACCAACCTGGTCAACAAGTACGCGCGTGACAAGAAGCTGCTGCGCGAGAAGGACGACAACCTCACGGGTGACGACATCCGCGAGGGTCTGACCGCGATCATCTCGGTGAAGCTGAGCGAGCCGCAGTTCGAGGGCCAGACCAAGACCAAGCTGGGCAACACGGAGGCCAAGACCTTCGTCCAGAAGGCGGTCTACGAGCACCTCAACGACTGGCTGGACCGCAACCCGGTCGAGGCCGCGGACATCGTCCGCAAGGGCATCCAGGCGGCCACCGCGCGCGTGGCGGCCCGCAAGGCCCGTGATCTGACGCGCCGTAAGGGCCTGCTGGAGACCGCGTCCCTGCCGGGCAAGCTCTCCGACTGCCAGTCGAACGACCCGACCAAGTGCGAGATCTTCATCGTCGAGGGTGACTCCGCCGGCGGCTCGGCCAAGTCCGGCCGCAACCCGCAGTACCAGGCGATCCTCCCGATCCGAGGCAAGATCCTCAACGTCGAGAAGGCGCGGATCGACAAGATCCTGCAGAACCAGGAGATCCAGGCGCTGATCTCCGCCTTCGGCACCGGCGTGCACGAGGACTTCGACATCGAGAAGCTCCGCTATCACAAGATCATCCTGATGGCGGACGCCGACGTCGACGGCCAGCACATCAGCACCCTGCTGCTGACCTTCCTGTTCCGCTTCATGCGGCCGCTGGTCGAGGCCGGGCACGTGTACCTCTCCCGTCCCCCGCTGTACAAGATCAAGTGGGGCCGGGACGACATCGAGTACGCCTACTCGGACCGTGAGCGTGACGCGCTGATCGAGATGGGCCGTCAGCGCGGCAAGCGCGTCCGCGAGGACTCCATCCAGCGCTTCAAGGGTCTCGGCGAGATGAACGCCGAGGAGCTGCGCGTGACGACGATGGACCAGGAGCACCGCGTCCTCGGCCAGGTCACCCTCGACGACGCCGCCCAGGCCGACGACCTGTTCTCGGTCCTCATGGGCGAGGACGTCGAGGCCCGCCGCCAGTTCATCCAGCGCAACGCCAAGGACGTCCGCTTCCTCGACATCTGAGTCGGTCTCAGCTGACCGCACCAGGAAGGATCTTCACCAGCAATGACCGACGAGAACACTCCCGTCACGCCTGAAGAGGGCGGCGAGATCACCCTGCGTGTCGAGCCCGTCGGGCTCGAGACCGAGATGCAGCGCTCGTACCTCGACTACGCGATGTCCGTCATCGTCTCGCGTGCGCTGCCGGACGTCCGCGACGGCCTCAAGCCCGTCCACCGCCGCGTCCTGTACGCCATGTACGACGGCGGCTACCGCCCCGAGCGCGGCTTCTACAAGTGCGCCCGTGTCGTCGGCGACGTCATGGGCAACTACCACCCGCACGGCGACTCCTCCATCTACGACGCCCTGGTGCGCCTCGCCCAGCCGTGGTCGCTGCGGATGCCGCTGGTGGACTCCAACGGCAACTTCGGCTCTCCGGGCAACGACCCGGCGGCGGCCATGCGCTACACCGAGTGCAAGATGGCGCCGCTGGCGATGGAGATGGTCCGTGACATCGACGAGGAGACCGTCGACTTCACGGACAACTACGACGGCCGTTCCCAGGAACCGACCGTCCTGCCGGCCCGCTTCCCGAACCTGCTGATCAACGGCTCGGCCGGAATCGCGGTCGGTATGGCGACCAGCATCCCGCCGCACAACCTGCGCGAGGTCGCGGCCGGCGCCCAGTGGTACCTGGAGAACCCCGAGGTCTCGCACGAGGAACTGCTTGATGCGCTCATGGAGCGCATCAAGGGCCCGGACTTCCCGACCGGCGCCCTGGTGGTGGGCCGTAAGGGCATCGAAGAGGCCTACCGCACCGGCCGCGGCTCCATCACCATGCGCGCGGTCGTGGAGGTCGAGGAGATCCAGAACCGCCAGTGCCTGGTGGTCACGGAGCTGCCGTACCAGGTCAACCCGGACAACCTCGCGCAGAAGATCGCCGACCTGGTCAAGGACGGCAAGATCGGCGGCATCGCGGACGTCCGCGACGAGACGTCGTCGCGCACGGGTCAGCGTCTGGTCATCGTGCTCAAGCGCGACGCGGTCGCCAAGGTGGTCCTGAACAACCTCTACAAGCACACGGACCTGCAGACGAACTTCGGCGCCAACATGCTGGCGCTCGTCGACGGCGTCCCGCGCACCCTCTCGCTCGACGCGTTCATCCGCCACTGGGTGGCGCACCAGATCGAGGTCATCGTCCGCCGTACGCGCTTCCGGCTGCGCAAGGCCGAGGAGCGCGCGCACATCCTGCGCGGCCTGCTCAAGGCCCTGGACGCCATCGACGAGGTCATCGCGCTGATCCGGCGCAGCGAGACCGTCGACGTCGCGCGCAGCGGCCTGATGGGCCTCCTGGAGATCGACGAGATCCAGGCCAACGCCATCCTCGAGATGCAGCTGCGCCGGCTCGCCGCCCTGGAGCGCCAGAAGATCGTCCAGGAGCACGACGAACTCCAGGCGAAGATCAACGAGTACAACGAGATCCTCGCCTCCCCGGTCCGCCAGCGCGGCATCGTCAGCGAGGAACTCGCCGCGATCGTCGAGAAGTACGGCGACGACCGCCAGACCAAGCTGATCCCCTACGACGGCGACATGTCCATCGAGGACCTCATCGCCGAAGAGGACATCGTGGTCACCGTCACCCGCGGCGGCTACGTCAAGCGCACCAAGACGGACGACTACCGGGCGCAGAAGCGCGGCGGCAAGGGCGTACGCGGTGCGAAGCTCAAGGAAGACGACATCGTCGACCACTTCTTCGTCTCCACGACGCACCACTGGCTGCTGTTCTTCACGAACAAGGGCCGGGTGTACCGGGCGAAGGCGTACGAGCTCCCCGACGCCGGCCGTGACGCGCGCGGCCAGCACGTCGCGAACCTGCTGGCCTTCCAGCCGGACGAGGCGATCGCCGAGATCCTCGCGATCCGCGACTACGAGGCGGCGCCGTACCTCGTGCTCGCCACAAAGGCGGGGCTGGTGAAGAAGACGCCTCTGAAGGATTACGATTCGCCGCGCTCCGGCGGTGTCATCGCGATCAACCTCCGTGAGATGGAGGACGGTTCGGACGACGAACTGATCGGAGCCGAACTCGTGTCGGCCGACGATGACCTGCTCCTGATCAGCAAGAAGGCACAGTCGATCAGGTTCACCGCCACGGACGAGTCGCTGCGCCCCATGGGCCGCGCCACCTCAGGTGTCAAGGGCATGAGCTTCCGTGAGGGAGACGAGCTGCTCTCGATGAATGTTGTTCGAACCGGTACGTTCGTGTTCACTGCCACCGACGGCGGGTACGCGAAGCGGACCGCCGTCGACGAGTACCGCGTCCAGGGTCGCGGCGGCCTCGGTATCAAGGCCGCCAAGATCGTGGAGGACCGCGGATCGCTCGTCGGCGCGCTGGTGGTCGAGGAGACCGACGAGATCCTCGCCATCACGCTGGGCGGCGGTGTGATTCGTACGCGAGTCAACGAGATCAGGGAGACGGGCCGTGACACCATGGGCGTCCAACTGATCAACCTGGGCAAGCGCGATGCCGTGGTCGGCATCGCTCGTAACGCCGAGGCGGGGCGCGAGGCGGAGGAGGTCGACGGCGATGTGGCCGTCGACGAGACCGCCGAGGGTGCCGCGACCACCGGCACGGACGAGGGTGAGGCACCCTCGGCCGAGTAGCACGAGGAGTGAGTCATCGTGAGCGGAGCCACGGGCGCCGGATCGTCCGGTACCTCGACCGGTTCTCCTGCCGGTACGGAGAGGGACGACGGCGGCCGTGGCTCCGCCGCGCGTGCGACGGACACCCACACGACCCAGCTCAAAGCGATCAAGTCGCCCGCGAAGGACTCTCCCTCGTCCGACGCACCTGGATCCCAGGGGGGAAGCGTGACGGACACCCGAGGTCCGCAGGCCCAGCAGTACGCGGCCGGCGCGGGCCCCCAGCCGCAGCCTGCCCCCACGGGGGCGCAGCAGCCGACCTCCGCGCCGGCGGCGTCGCCGCTGCCAGGGGAACGGCAGCCGCAGCAGGACGCCGGGCCGTACCACCCTCCGCAGGCCTACCAGACGCCCGCTGCGGCGAGCGGGCAGCGCAAGCCCCGCACGGGGGCCGGGGCGCGTACGACGCCGCGCACCCGCAAGGCACGGCTGCGCGTGGCCAAGGCCGACCCGTGGTCGGTGATGAAGGTCAGCTTCCTGCTCTCCATCGCGCTGGGCATCTGCACGATCGTCGCGGCCGCGGTGCTCTGGATGGTCATGGACGCGATGGGCGTCTTCTCGACGGTCGGCGGCACGATCTCCGAGGCGACCGGCTCGAACGAGTCGAACGGCTTCGACCTGCAGGCTTTCCTGTCGCTGCCGCACGTGTTGATGTTCACATCGATCATCGCGGTCATCGACGTCGTCCTCGCGACGGCGCTGGCGACGCTCGGCGCGTTCATCTACAACCTCTCCGCGGGCTTCGTGGGCGGCGTCGAGCTGACACTCGCGGAGGACGAGTGAGGTAGGAGGTAGGCCGAGGGCGGGTGACAGTTGCCGCGCGGAGGCGCTTTCAAACCTGCCCTGACGGTCCCCCGACAACCGATTTTGGGACTGCCCATGTCGTGCGCTAATCTTCAGGAGTCAGCGCGCGGGACACACACCGCAGAGCGCGGCGGGGCTATAGCTCAGTTGGTTAGAGCGCATCCCTGATAAGGATGAGGCCACAGGTTCAAATCCTGTTAGCCCCACCAGCGAAAAGACCCCTGGTCCGGATGGATCGGGGGTCTTCGTCGTGCGTAGCCCGGCCCGGGACGTCATACGGATTCCGCCTGTGACGTCCCGCACCTCCCGGACTGTGATCGGCCGTACGCCTGCGCGCTTCACGAGCCGCTCGAAGATCAGCGATCTTCGTGCAACCTTCCTCCCAGGTCACGAGTCTCCACGCTGTACGTCTTGCCCGCACAGCGCGAAAGGTCCCCGTGCGCCAGAAGAGTCTCCTCGCCGCCGTGACCGGTGGTGCCCTGTCCGCCGTCGTCCTCGGGGGCCTGCTGGCCGCCGCGCCGCAGGCGGCGGCCGCCGACGTCACCTGCTCGACCAACGTCTACAAGCGGACGTTCTACAAGAACACCTCGTTCTCCGGCTCCCCGGTGAGGACCGACTGCGACAGCGCCGTCGACCAGAGCTGGTCGGGCAGCCCGGTCTCCGGTGTGCCGACGAACAACTTCGGTGTCCGCTGGTCGGTGACCCGGGACTTCGGCTCCGGCGGCCCCTTCACCTTCACCGTCTCCGCCACCGACGGCGTCCGCGTCTATCTGGACGGCGTCCGCAAGATCGACCTGTGGCAGGGCACCGGTGACACCGCCCGCTCCAAGAGCGTCAACCTCACCGTCCCCTCCGGCAAGCACACCCTTCGCGTCGACTACGTGAACTGGTCCGGAGCAGCGAAGGTCAAGTACACGTACACGCCCCGGACCTCGGCCACGTACGACAAGACGAAGCCACTCGCCCCCACCGGTGTGAAGACCGCCTACAACACCACGACCCGCAAGACGACTGTCTCCTGGTCCGCCAACAAGGAGATGGACCTGGCGAGTTACTCCCTGTACCGGCGGCCCGTCGGGTCCAGCACCTGGACGAAGGTCACCACGACCACCGCCCGCAGCCACACCGACCCGCTGGTGAACCCCGACGACCGCACGCCCTACTACTACGAGGTCCGCGCCAAGGACAAGGCCGGCAACACCTCGTCGGGCAGCACCGACACCATCGTCCGTCCCCTGCCGGTCGTCACCTCCCTGACCGGCACCTACGACAAGGTGACCGGCAAGGTCAGCCTGCAATGGCCCCTCAACACCGAGCCGCACTTCGACCACTACACGGTCCTGAGCAACGACAAGGTGGACGGCTCCTACGTCTGGGTCCCGCTCGGCACCACCAAGGGCAACACCTGGACCACCGGCCCCGTCACCGCCGACGGTGAGACCCGCCACTACCGCGTCCTCGTCACCAACGACGGCGGCACCACCACCTACAACCCGGCCTGGCTCGACGCCAGCGCCACCAACGAACTCTGGCTCGCCATCCCCGACGGCATCGCCCCCGCCTACGCCCCCGACCTGGCCCTGGGCTCCTGCGCGAGCGGCATCAGGGCGACCGCCAGCGACACCACACCGGCCACGATCCGCGATTTCGTCGGCTTCGAGATCGAGCGCCGTGCGACGGGGACGGAGACCTGGTCGGTCGTCCTGCACCAGGGCTACGACCCGCGCCTCGACACCGCCACGGCCACCGTCTGCGACCCGCTGCCCGCCGACGGGCGCTCCTACCAGTACCGGGCCCGCAGCTACGACGAGGCCGGGAACTACTCGCCGTACAGCGAGATCCGGGCCATGACGGTGCCGGTCGGCTGACGGCCACG
Source organism: Streptomyces sp. NPDC006385 (assembly GCF_040612485.1). NCBI lineage: Bacteria > Bacillati > Actinomycetota > Actinomycetes > Kitasatosporales > Streptomycetaceae > Streptomyces > Streptomyces sp. NPDC006385. Next base: position 22,743 of record NZ_JBEXQG010000042.1, on the reverse strand, counting down.
GGATACGCCGGCGAAAGGACCCCCACCGGTTCGGTCGGGGGTCCTCGGCATCCCGGACCAGGCCCAGCGTGATTGTCAGTACCGGATGAGAGCCTGACGGCATGATCGTCGAACGGGCATACGCGCATGTCGCCGAGGGCGAGCTGGCGGAAGGCAGCCAGTGGCCGTGGTCGGTGCCGTGCGTGCGACAGCTACTGGACGACGGCCTGAGGTTCACCGCGCCGGTCACGTTCCTGGTGGGGGAGAACGGCTCGGGCAAGTCGACGCTCGTCGAGGCGCTGGCCGAGGGCTTCGGGCTGGACTCCTGGGGCGGGTCCGCGGGCTACCGGTACGCCAGTTGGCGTGAACCTTCGGCGCTGGGCGGGCGGATACGCTTCGAGGCGACGGCGGCCGGCCGTCGTATGCTGCGCGGGCCTCGGACGCGCCGCAGAGGCTTCTTCCTGCGGGCGGAGACGGCGCTGGACGCGCTGGGCCGCGAGCAGCAGACGGGAAGGCTGTCCGGGGCCGTGGACGCGATGAGTCACGGCGAGGGCTTTCTGATGGCCTTCCGCGAGCGGTTCCAGGAGCCGGGACTTTACGTCCTGGACGAACCCGAAGCCGCGTTGTCCTTCGCTTCCTGCCTTCAACTCCTCGGGGTACTGCATGAACTGGGGCGTTCCGGTGCGCAGATCATCTGCGCCACGCACTCACCTGTGCTGACGGCGCTGCCTGGCGCCGAGATCATCGAGGTGGGCGAACACGGAATGCGTCCCGCTGACTGGCGGGACCTTGAACTCGTCGATCACTGGCGGCGTTATCTCAACGACCCGTGGGCCTATCTCCGGCACATCGTCGGAGGGGGATGAGCTTCGCCGTAGAACTGTCTGCAGGAGCTGAGCTGTGCCGTGCCTTGCTCTGCTGTGCCGTGCCGTGCTGTGCCTGAGCGGTGCCTGTACGCAAGCTCGCTGTGACGGTGGATGTGGGATAACGGCGGAATCAAGGGGGGTAACGGGCGACGGCTCGAGGTGAGCCGTGGGTTCAGCGCTGGTGCGGGACGAGGGGCTGGCCCGGAGCGGCGGCGGAGACGCACTCGCCGGCCGCCGAGGTGGGCGTCGTGGCCGCTTCCTCGTCGGTGAGCGGGCGGTGGCGGCAGCCGGGGGTCTTGCCGTGGGCCTCGGCGCGGATGCGCTGCTTCATCGTCGGGGGCAGTGACCTGGCGTAGGACAAGGCCCACTGGGGCATCGCCGGCACTGTCACCTGCGTGTTGCGGTCGCTGTCGTCACTGTCGCTCTTGCGCGCCGTCTCGGTGTGCGGTACGGCTGCGGCCGCGGTCGTCGTGACGAATCCGAGCGCCGTGAACAGCGCGAGGAAGGCGGTGACGATGGTGGTCCACAGGTTCATGACCTTGTTCCGGGCCATGGCCCCTCACTTTCGGGTTGGGCGATTTGCGTACTTTCCTCATGATGTGTATGGGGGCCGAGAAATCATGCACCGACGCCCGTGGCGCGTCGATCTTCAGATGAACAACACTCGGATGGGTGCAAGAAGCCTGAAAAGTCCCGGAAGGTGAGGAGGCGGGAGGAAGGGGAGAAAAGTAACCGTCTGTCGGGGTGTGATCACCCTCCGATCGGAGCGGTGTCATCCGCTTCTACTGCGCTGTTCCGGAGGGAAGTTGAGCCTCGACGCAGGTCACCGATCGATATCGGTCGGTGTGTATAGTCGGGCGCCAGAAGTCCCCTACGTCAACGAAAGACGAGGTCGCGCGGTGAAGAAGCTTCTCCTGGTCGCACTGGCCGCCATCGGCGGGCTCCTCGTGTACCGCCAGATCCAGGCGGATCGCGCCGAGCAGGATCTGTGGACGGAGGCGACTGACTCCGTGCCCACGGGTTCGTGAGCCGTCACATCGGAATCTGAAGCAGACCCCGGCCGCCTCGCGGTCGGGGTTTTGTGCGCTCGGGGGCGTGTACGCCCAGGGGTGCGAAGTGCCTCGGAGCGCTTTGGAGCCGCCTTGGAGCGCTACGGAGGCTAAGAAGGCTACGGAGCGCTGTAGGGGCAGGGGCGTAGAACTCCGTGGAGCGCCGTGCCACCGCGTGGGGGGGCGTGGGGGGCGTGCAGTGTGTCGTGGTTTCGAGTTGCGCGAGCGGTTCGGAGGCTTTAGAGCCGGGCGTTTCGGACGGCCGTACGGATTGTGTGGGTGACGCGCGGCCGCGCTGGGCAGGATGGGCGACGGTTCATGGTCGGCGACGAAAAAGGGGCAGAGCGTGATGGGGCGGCGGCGTACGGCGCGGGGGCGGCGCGTGCGAGCGGCGGCAGCGCGGCGCGGTCATCCCTCGGCACGCGCGCGTGGAGCCGTCGTAGGGATGCTGCTGGTGTGTACGACGGCCGTCGTGCCGGGCCCGTCCGCACTCGCTGTGGGAACTCCCAGCCCCTATGCCTTCGCCCAGGACGCCCGGTCCGTCCCAGGCGCGACCAGCACCACGGACGCCGCGCCGCTCGAACTCGGCGCGACGTACAAGAGCTCCCTGCCGAGCGGCGGCTCCCTGCCGAGCGGCGGCGCGCGGGTCGCCTACCGCCTCGACCTCGACGCCACCTCCGACGCGTACGTCTCCGTGACGGCGATCCCCGCCCCCGGCAGCACTGTCAAGGCGAGCGATGGCATCAAGGTGTCCGTTGAGGACACCGACGGCCATTCCTGCTCTCTGCACACCGAGACCTTCGGTGTCGTCCGCAGCCCCCGGCCGATCGCGGCGTGGGGCGCGCGTGAGATCTCCGGCAAACGGCTCCGCTGCAAGAGGGCGGGCACCTACTACGTGGTCGTCGAGCGTGTCGGTACGGCGGCCGCCGCGCCGGACCCCTGGGACCTGGAACTCTTCACGACCTCGGAGCCGCCCCGGAAACAGGCCGGCACGACGAGAGCCCCGGAGGAGTGGAACTCCGCCTCGCCGGCCCCCCTGACCGGCGACGATGTGCGCAGTGAGGGGGGCGCGGGCTTCGCGTCCGCGGCATCCACAGGCCGCGGCGTCTGGAGCTCCGACATCGAGCCCGGCCGGACGATCTTCTACAAGGTGCCCCTCGACTGGGGGCGGCAGCTGTACGCCACCGCCGAACTGGGCAGCTCGAACAGCGGCGACAGCTCCACGGTCGGCGCCCTCAACCTCTCCCTCTACAACCCCGTGCGCGGATTCGTCGACGACGCGAGTGCCAACTACGACGGCAGGCAGACGGCCGCCGAACTCGACCCCTTGCCGCCGGTCGCGTACGAGAACCGGTACGCCATCCCTCAGCGGCACAGGGGTATGCGGTTCGCCGGCTCCTACTACCTGGTGGTGCACCTCGCGGCCGACGTGGCCGAGAAGCATGGCGACGGACCGTTCGGGGTGACGTTGCGCGTGCGGGTGGAGGGCCAGGCGCAGGCCGGGCCCGGTTATGCGGGGGAGCCGAAGCCCGGAGGGGTCTTCGGGGTCGCGGCGGGCGAGGAGGAGGCGGCTGCGGGAGGCGGCATCCGGGCTGGTCGCGGGGACGCTGACGGTGGCGCCGCGATGGCCGTGCTCGCGGTGAGTGGGATCGGTACGGGGACTGTGGTGTTGGTGGTGCTGGCGGTGTGGGTGGTGGTGGCTCGGAGGGGGGTGGGGGTTCGGTAGGGCCTGGGCGTGAGGGGGCCGGGGGAGGGACTGGGAGCGAGGCTTCGGCGCTGGCGTGCAAGCCCTGGGCGTGTCAGCTCGTGAGCTCGCGGGCTCACGGGCTCGTGAGCTCGTGGGCTCGTGGGCTTTGGAGCCCGGCGGAGCCGGGTCTGCCGTTCGGCTCGTGGGCTTGGGCCCCGGCGCGCTCAGATGTGGGCCAGCGCCCAGAAACCCACGGCGTAACAGGCGAGCGCCAGCAGCAGGAGGGGGATTGCCACCTTGGCGGGCGGGCCGGGGCGGCGGGTGACGCCATGGGCTGTGCGGCGGGGGGCGCGGTGGCCGCCGCGGCGGCGGGGCTGCGGAATTGGTGGTGCGGAAGGGGGAACCTGCGGGCTCTCAGCGGTGTACGAAGCAGTAGAGGCATCGACGCCCTGGTGTGGCGCCGGCGTCGGCGGCTGAGCCGGGTAGTAGTGCGGTGTTTGTGGCTGAGGGGAGGGCAGGACGTGCGTGTTGTCATAGGGGGAGATGCGAGTGGACTGCGGGCGTGCGTCCTGGTGCGCCTGTGCTTGTGGCTGTGCCTGTGGCTGCGCCTCTGCCTGGTGCTCTGCCTGGTGCTCTGCCTGGGCTTGGCCTGGGTGCCACGGGCCGTGCCCCGGCGGCGACGGGGCAGGTCCTTGGACCGGGCGCGGCCGTGGCGCGGACGTGTGCGTCTGAGGGGAGGAGCCGGTGTCGTGAGGCGGGGGCAGATGGAAGCTGCCGGTGTCCGACATGGTGAAGGGCTCGCCGCTGTCGCCAGGCCCCGAGGGGACGGACGGCTCATAAGTGGTGGCGGGTGGCTCATGTGCGGCGGGTGGCTGAGGCCCGGGCCGGGGCGTCTGCGGGGCGGACGTGGACGGGGAGACAGTCATGCCCGAAGCCGACATCGGCCCAGCCATGCCCTGGCGCGGATCGCTCGGCACGGACCCCGAGCCGGTGCCGGTCGGTACGGAGCCTGTCGGTACGGAGCCGGTACCCCACGGTGTGCCCATCGCCGCAGAGCCTGCCGTGCCCGCTTCCAAGGTGCCCGTGCCGAACTGCCGGGCTCCGCTCCCGCCCTCTTCGACCCCCGGTGCCGGTTTGATCGGCCCGTCGGGGCCGAACCCCGAGGGGAGCGGCCCGAGTTGGTCGAAAATCTCGATCAGCTCGTCGTCGGGCCCCGGTTCCGGCAGGAGCTCGGCGGCCGAGGCGAGGGCCTTGCGCGCACCCGTGGCTGTGCGGAACCGCGCATGCGGATCCGGCTGCAGCAGCGAGGCCACGACCTGCCACAGCGGTTCGGGAATGCCCTTGGGCGCACCGGGAGTTCCGTGCTCGGTGAAGTACTGGACGAGCGCCTTGGCGTCCGGCTTGGCACCCTCCAGCAGATACAGCGCGACCAGTCCTACGCCGAACAGGTCGGCAGGGAAGTCCGGTTCCGCGCCCATGAGTTGCTCGGGTGCGAGATAACCGGGCGTTCCCACCACGAGGTTGGTCTCGGTCAGGCGGGGCTCGCCCAGCCGCATGGCGATGCCGAAGTCGGACAGGCGCAGACGCGGGCGAGCTGTGCCGGTGGCCTCGAGGAGCACGTTGGCGGGCTTGATGTCACGGTGGACGACGCCCTCCGCGTGCACCGCGGCCAGCCCCGCGAGGAGCTGGTCGAGGAGTGTGCAGACGAAGGAGGGCGGCAAGGGGCCGTAGTCCCCGACGAGATGGACCAGCGAACCGCCGGACACGAGGTCCATGGTGAACAGGACCTTGTCGTCGTCGGCGGCCCAGCTGGCGGGCGCGAGCACATGGGGGTGATCGATCCGCAGGGCCTGTTCACGGACGAACCGCAGCAGCGAGTGCGCGTCGCTCTGCTGGAGCACCTTGGCGGCCACATACCGCCGACGGCGGTGGTCCCAGGCGCGCCAGACGGCGCCGACGCCTCCTCGTCCGATCGGGTCGACCAGTTCGTAGCGGGCGGCGAAGACCTCACCCATGGTTGTGCGTCGCTCCTCCCCCTCCGGTTACCCCCCTTGCTTCCCCCTCGACGAGCCATACGACTCCCCCTCGCCGCCCCTCTCTGTCCTCCTCACGGACTTTCCGAGGGCCGACTCCTCCGAGCCGATCTCTCCTCCCGCCCTGTCGCGGTGGGATACACGCTTATGTGCCTCCGTCGTGCATCCCACCCTGAACCGCCGGACCTCTCGTGACCCCGCCGATGAGCCGCACGACCCCCTCGTGCCCTCACGGCGTCGCCCGTCGGCCGGCTGCCGAACCCCTTTCGGCGGGCGGCCTCGGGATCAGTTCTGGGTCAGTTCTGGTGGGACTGGTAATGCGCGACGGCGTCAGAGGTGCGGCCGGCGCCGTACACCCGGAGGAACTCTGCCAGTTCCGGGTGGCTGGGGGCGAGGGTGTCCGCAGCCTCGAGGATGTCCCCCGCGGCCGCCACCGAGCGGAGCAGCGACTGGATCTCGCGGACCACTCGCTTGACCGTGGGCGCCCCCGAACTGCTCGTCGTCTGCGTGGTGTTGCTGAGCACCGAGCCCCCCTGTGACCTCTTGATCTCGTCCATGCGCTCGGTAGCCTCGGCCGCGCTCACGCTGCCGTCCGCGACCTGCCCCGCCAGGTCCTGCAGCAGCTGCACCCGCTGGACCACGGCGGGATTGCCGATCTTCGCCCGCTGGCCGCTCATCAGCTGCGACAGCATCGGTGCGGACAGTCCCAGTACCCCCGCGAGACGAGCCTGGTTGAGGCCAAGATCGTCTATCAGCTTACGGAAGAGCGCCCCCAGCGGCTCCCCGTACCAGTTCCGCTGCAGTTCCCGCGCTCTTGCGGTGGCTTCCTGCTGTGCGGCGTCCATTGCGTCTCCCCATCGCTTCCCCAAAAACCGCGGTTCGCTGTAGCGAACCACGCCGAGCATCTTACGGAGCGTGGTCGTTCATCGGGACCCCCAATCTTTTTGCGAGATACGGGGGACGACCCGGTACTCTGGTCTGCGGCGCCCGCCGGAGTGTGGTTCTTCCGGTCGGACGTTCCTCTTCCGGGGCCTTAGCTCAGTTGGTAGAGCGCTGTCTTTGCATGGCAGATGTCAGGGGTTCGACTCCCCTAGGCTCCACACCTCGGACCGGTCAGATGCCTCTGTGGGCTCTGGCCGGTCTTCGTATGCCCTGGTGGCCCATGCCCCGTGTCGCGTGACGTGTGTCACGTGATGGGAGGTGGGGGCATTGCAGGCGTTTGCGCAAACGCGTGGGTGCGTGCAGGACGGAGGGGCCGCGCAGGTGACGGACGCGGTGCCAGGGTGGTGTGTCTCGGCGTGGAAGCCTTGCGTGAGCTGGCATGGAGGTATTCGGGTAATCAGAAGGATGCGCTCCGTTGGGAAGGTCTGGGCGGGGCTTGCACGCAGGGCTCGTTGCAAACGTCATCGTGGGCGGAGGCCGTAAACACGTACTCCCGAGGCCGCCGGAGACGCCGCCGGCAGGCCCCCTGCCAGCACGCCCCCCTGCCGTCGCACCGGCTCACCATCACGCCGGCTCACCATCACGCCGGCTCACCATCGCGCCGCGGCTCGGGCACGGGGCGATGTTCCACGTGAAACAGCGCCGTGGGGCGGGAGACCCTCAAGTCTCCCGCCCCACGGCGCTGTTCGACGTGCCGGTGGTCGACACCGGCCTTCACATCACTGGCCCTTGTCGCGCCGGGCGGCCTCCTCCTCGGCCTCCTTCGCCTGGACCTCGGGGTCCAGGGCGGACTGCCCACTGCCGTCCACCGAGGCGAGCCGGGTCGACTCCGGGACCTCGGTCGCGGCGGGAGGCTCGACCAGCCAGTCCGGGTTAGCCTGCTTGTCCCACCACTTCCAGGCAGCGAAGGCAGCGCCCGCGAGGGCGCCGAATACCGCCAGCCCCTTCACCACACGGCCCGCCTTGGCGCGCCGCTGATGCTTGCGAACCAGCTTCTGGATCTCCTGCGGCGAGACTTGGCCACGCAGTGCGGCCAGCGCGGCGGCACCGCGCGCGGCGGCCTCGTCCCTGACGGGCCCGGCCGCGGCAACCGCCTGCTCGATCCTCGGCCGGGAATAGACGGCGGCCTGCCGGGCAGCCTTGCGGGTGCGGGCGGCGGCCTCATGAGCGGCGTGGTCGACCTTCGGCGGCACATGCGAACGGGCCAGTTCCAGACGCGGCGCGACATGCGCGCCGTACTGCATACGCGCCTGTGCGCGGGCCTGCTCGGTCGCCTGCGCCACGGCCGGCGCCAGCCGTACGCGTGCCTCCTGCGCATAGTGCGCGGCCCTGTCCTTGGCGGTGTCGGCGTAGGGCGCCACCACTTCCGCGGCGTGCAGCACGCTGTCCTTCGCCGAGCCGGTCGCGGCGCGCACGCTGTCGATGCGGGTCACGGGTTCCTCCTCCTCGGTGGCGTACGGTATTTCGACTTTCCACCCTTTTACGGATCATGCCTGCCAGAACGCCCCGCGGCATGTGTGGGCGGGCATATGGGTGCCGGTGAAACTTGATCGACTGCGATAACGGATCAATGCGGGGCAACGCGGGCTTGTCGTCGACAATGCCACGGTTCGCCGCGCCGCGCTCCCGTCGTGGGATTACTCGACCGTTTTTCCGTGAACGATCTGCGCGGTTGCCAGCCGGTGAACGGGTGCCGGGCGACGTGGGCCGCCTTCCATGCGAGGATCAGGGGGTCACAGGAAGACAACGGAAGGCAGATCGTGGCTGAGCAGCTCTACGCCACCCTGAAGACCAATCACGGCGACATCGAGGTCCGGCTCCTCCCGAACCACGCGCCGATCACGGTCAAGAACTTCGTCGAGCTCGCCAAGGGCGAGCGTGAGTGGACGAACCCCGCCACCGGTGAGAAGTCCACGGCCAAGCTCTACGACGGCACGGTCTTCCACCGGGTCATCAGCGGCTTCATGATCCAGGGCGGTGACCCGCTGGGCAACGGCACCGGCGGTCCCGGCTACCAGTTCCAGGACGAGTTCCACCCGGACCTGTCCTTCGACAAGCCGTACCTGCTGGCCATGGCCAACGCCGGTCCGGGCACCAACGGCTCGCAGTTCTTCATCACCGTCTCCCCGACGACGTGGCTGAACCGCAAGCACACCATCTTCGGCGAGGTCATCGACGCGGCCAGCCAGAAGGTCGTGGACTCCATCGCCACCGCCCAGACCAACCCGCGCACCGACCGTCCGCTCAACGACGTCGTCATCGAGTCGGTCGTCGTCGAGACCCGCGAGGGCTAGGTCGAGACCCGCAAGGGCCGGCCCGACACCTCCCGCAGGGAACCAAACGCCCCGCTCGTCCGTAAGGATGAGCGGGGCGGTGCATGAGGACGTGCATCGCGTACGACGACCGAGGGGACCTCATGGACCAGCCGGCAGGCAGCTCGCAGGACGCCCAGAGCCTGCCCGTCTGCTACCGCCACCCGGACCGCGAGACCGGCGTCCGCTGCACCCGCTGCGAACGCCCGATCTGCCCCGACTGCATGGTCAGCGCGTCCGTCGGCTTCCAGTGCCCCAACTGCGTGCGCACCGGTTCCGGCACGGGGCACGCGCCCAGCGCCTCCCAGCCCCGCACTCTGGCCGGCGGCACCGTCGCGGCCGACCCCCGGCTGTTCACCAAGATCCTCATCGGGATCAATGTGGCGGTGTTCATCGCCGTGCAGGTGCGGTCGTCACTCCTCAATGACCTGGTCCTCATCGGCGCCTGGCCGCCGGCGCCGTTCACGCCCACCGAAGGCGTCGCGGGAGGCGAGTGGTACCGCCTGGTCACCTCGATGTTCACGCACGAGGCGCCCTGGCACATCGGCTTCAACATGCTCAGCCTGTGGTGGCTCGGCGGCCCCCTGGAAGCGGCCCTCGGCCGTGCCCGCTACCTCACCGTCTACTGCGTCTCAGGACTGGCGGGCAGCGTCCTCGCCTATCTGCTGACGTCCCCGACCACAGCCACGCTCGGCGCCTCCGGCGCCGTATTCGGCCTGTTCGGCGCCACCGCCGTCCTGATGCGGCGGCTCAACCACGACATGCGGCCGATCATCGCCCTGCTGGCGATCAACCTGATCCTCACCTTCAGCCCAGGCTTCAACATCTCCTGGCAGGCCCACATCGGTGGCCTCGTCGCCGGTGTCATCACGGGGTACGCGATGGTCCACGCACCGCGCAAGAACCGCGCCCTCGTTCAGTACGGAACTTGCGCACTCGTTCTGGCCGCCGTGGTGCTCCTGACGCTGCTCAGGACGGCTCAGCTCACCTGACGTACCCGGTTGTCCACAGTGCGTGGCGAATCTTGTGCATAGTGTGCGGGAACACGTGTGCCCCCTGCCAGTGACCGGCGTTCTTGCAGGTCAGGCAGGGGGCGAACTCGTTTTCGGATGCGTTGGGGGTGGCTGTTGTGACAGTCGTACCGGTGTCAACACTCGATGGGTTATCCACAGATCGTCGTTCTTTTCCCCAGGTGATCTGTGGAAATCGGCGAGGCTGTGGATAACTCAGCGGATAGCCCTGGGCAGAGCTATGTTCACCCTGAAGTCGCCGTCGCTTCGGCCATCGCTTCGGCCTTCGCTTCGGTCGCTACTTCCACTGCGTGGAGACGCCGAATCCGGCGGCGATGAAGCCGAAGCCCACGACGATGTTCCAGTTGCCGAGCGCGTCGATGGGCAACGAACCGTCGGTCACATAGAAGACGACGATCCATGCCAGGCCGATGACGAACATGGCCAGCATCACAGGGGCGACCCAGGCGCGGCTGTTCAGCTTGATGGCGGTCGCCTGCTTCGACGGCGGCGGGGTGTAGTCGGCCTTCTTGCGGATACGTGACTTCGGCACGAGGGTCTCTCCTGTCGATGCGCTGCGTGGCCGCGCAGGGAACTATGGCTGGCTCGGGGCAGCGTACAAGGGGACTCTGATTGCTCCCCCGGGCGTCCGTTAGCGTAGTGCTTCTGTGGCGTCGAAGGAGATAAGGGTACGTTGAGCAATTCTGCCGACTCCCCCGGGACAGGATCCAGCCCTGTCCGCGGCCGGTTCCGGCCGGTGCGGGTGCTGACCGCGGCCGTCTTCGCTCTGGCGGGGCTCATTTTCTTCACCAGTTTCAACACGGCCAAGGGCACCGATATCCGTACGGACGCCTCGCTGCTGAAGCTTTCGGATCTGATCCACGAGCGAAGCCACGAGAACGGTGAGCTCGATGAGTCCAATGCGGCGCTGCGTGACGACGTCGAGGCGCTCGCCGAACGGGACGACGGCAGCACCAAGGCGGAGGACGACAAGCTGGCCGCGCTCGAGAAGCGGGCGGGCACGCAGAAGGTGACGGGCGAGGCGGTCACCGTCACGCTCAACGACGCCCCGCCGGACGCGACGGCCAAGCTCCCCGGTTATCCCGAGCCGCAGCCCGACTACCTGGTCATTCACCAGCAGGATCTGCAGGCCGTGGTCAACGCGCTGTGGCAGGGCGGCGCCAAGGGCATCAAGGTCATGGACCAGCGGCTGATCTCCACCAGCGCGGTGCGCTGCGTGGGCAACACCCTGATTCTGCAGGGCCGGGTCTATTCACCGCCGTACAAGATCACGGCGGTCGGTGACCCGGAGAAGTTGCAGAAGGCGCTCGGGGCCTCGCCGGCGATCCAGAACTACATGGTGTACGTCAATGTCTACGGTCTCGGGTGGAAAGTCACCGAGGACGGGACGGTGACTCTGCCAGGCTACTCGGGCACAGTGGATCTGCAGTACGCCAAGCCCGTGGAGTGAGCCTGTCTGGAGCTGCCGGTGCGTGTCGTCGTCAGGACGGTCAGCGAACTGTGCGTCACCGTCGGGACCATGATCGTTCTTTTCGTCGTCTATGTAATGTTCTGGACGGGCGTGCGGGCCGACAGTGTCATGGACGACCAGATCGACCAGTTACAGGAGCAGTGGGCGCAGGGTCCCGGTGAGAGCGCGCGGTCGAGCCCTCCGGAGCCCGCTCCGTACGTCGCGGACAAGCCCTTCGCGATCATGTACATCCCGCGTCTTGGTTTCACGTGGAACAAGCCGGTCCTCGAAGGCACCGCCACCCACACGCTCAAGAAGGGGCTGGGGCACTACGCGAGCACCGCCCAGCTCGGTCAGAAGGGCAATTTCTCGGTGGCCGGTCACCGGCGTACGTACGGCGATCCCTTCAAGGACTTCCCGAAGCTGCGCCCCGGTGACGCCGTGGTGCTGACCGACGGGACCACCTGGTTCACGTATCGGATCGACAAAGGCCCCTACAAAACCCTGCCCACCGACATTGAGGTGATCGACCCTGTGCCCCGTAAGCCGGGGTACACGCGTCAGGGCCGCTATCTGACCCTGACCACGTGTGATCCGGAGTGGGGCCACAGCCACCGGTTGATCGTGTGGGCCCACCTGGACTCCACACAGCCTGTGGAGGCCGGGAAACCGGAGGCGTTGCGCCGTTAGTCTGTTGGCTGTACGGCGTGAGTCTGGTGCCGTGGCGCGACGGAAGGGACGGCATGTACGGCTGGATCTGGCGGCATCTGCCGGGGAATGCGTGGGTGAGGGCGCTGATTTCACTCGCCCTGGTCGTGGCCGTGGTCTACGTCCTTTTCCAGTACGTCTTCCCGTGGGCCGAGCCGCTGCTTCCCTTCGGCGATGTGACGGTGGAGGGCCAGTGAGCGCGCGCATTCTCGTCGTGGACAACTACGACAGCTTCGTCTTCAACCTGGTCCAGTACCTGTACCAGCTGGGTGCGCAGTGCGAGGTGCTGCGCAACGACGAGGTGTCGACGGCGCACGCCCAGGACGGCTTCGACGGTGTGCTGCTGTCGCCGGGCCCGGGTACGCCGGAGGAGGCCGGGGTCTGCATCGAGATGGTGCGCCACTGCGCCTCGACCGGGGTGCCGGTCTTCGGTGTCTGCCTCGGCATGCAGTCGATGCAGGTGGCGTACGGCGGTGTCGTGGACCGCGCGCCGGAGCTGCTGCACGGCAAGACCTCGCTGGTCGAGCACGAGGGCAGGGGCGTCTTCGCGGGTCTGCCGACGCCCTTCACCGCGACCCGCTACCACTCCCTCGCCGCCGAGCCGCAGACAGTGCCGGCCGAGCTCGAGGTGACCGCGCGGACGCACGACGGCATCATCATGGGCCTGCGGCACCGTGAACTCCCGGTCGAAGGTGTGCAGTTCCACCCCGAGTCGGTGCTGACCGAGCACGGGCACCGGATGCTGGCCAACTGGCTGGTGGAGTGCGGCGACCAGGGCGCGGTGGCGAGGTCGGCGGGGCTCGCCCCGGTGGTGGGCAGGGCCACGGCGTGACCGCGCTGCGCCCCGAGCGCGAGTCCGGCTCCGCGTACGGGGAGTCCTTCGCGGACTCCTACGGCGGCACCGGCGACCAGGGCACCTCGTACGGGCAGCAGCCGTACGAGGCGTCCGCCGCGCTCGGGGAGTGGTACGGCGGGGAGGGCTACGTCGCTCAGGGGCAGGGTGCCGAGGGCAATGGCACCGCCACCGCCGGCTACACCGCGGGGGGCTACGGCGCGGAGGAGTCGGCCGCGTCCCAGGAGCCGTACGCGGAACCGTACATACCGCCCGTCGACGACGAGACCGTAGCGCTGCGGATAGCCGCCCCGCTCGCTGAGGCGTCCACATCGGCTTCTGCCGCCTCCTCGGCCGCGTCAGCCACGGGAACCCCCACTGGCGGCCGTGCGGCCCGCAGAAAGGCCGCCAAGCGGCGTCATGGGCGTCGTGGAGGCTCCCGGCAGGCGTCGGATGCCGCGGAGACCGGCTCGGAGACCTCCGGTGCGCCCCTTTCGCGCGTGGAGGCGCGTCGGCAGGCACGGGCGCGCAAGCCGAGCCCGGCCACCCTCGCCAGCAGGGCGATCGGTGAGGTGTTCATCACGACCGGCGTGCTGATGCTGCTGTTCGTGAGCTACCAGCTGTGGTGGACGAACGTCCGGGCGCACGCGCAGGCGGACAAGGAGGCGAGCAGCCTCCAGGACGACTGGGCGAGCGGCAAGCGCGCCCCGGGGAGTTTCGAGCCGGGGCAGGGTTTCGCCATCCTGCACATCCCGAAGCTGGACGTGGTCGTGCCGATCGCGGAGGGCATCAGCAACAAGAAGGTCCTGGACCGGGGCATGGTCGGCCACTACGGCGAGGGCAGGCTGAAGACGGCGATGCCGGATGCCAAGACCGGCAACTTCGGGCTGGCAGGGCATCGCAACACGCACGGGGAACCGTTCCGGTACATCAACCGGCTCGCGCAGGGCGACCCGATCGTCGTCGAGACGCAGGACAAGTACTACGTCTACAAGATGGCGTCGATCCTCCCGGTGACGTCGCCGAGCAACGTGAGCGTGCTGGACCCGATCCCGCGGGACGCGGGGTTCACCAAGCCGGGGCGCTACATCACTCTCACCACCTGTACGCCGGAGTTCACCAGCAAGTACCGGTTGATCGTCTGGGGCAAGATGGTCGAGGAACGGCCGCGCAGCAAGGGCAAGCCGGATGCGCTCGTCAGTTAGGCAGATGAAAGTGGCAGCGACCACCGACGGCACCACGGAAGAGCACACGGCCGCCCCCGCGTCACGGCGCCCCCCGGCACGCCGCCGCGGCATGGGCCGGATCGCGATGGCGGTCAGCGTCTTCGGTGAACTCCTCATCACGGCGGGCCTGGTGCTCGGCCTGTTCGTCGTCTACTCGCTGTGGTGGACGAACGTTCTCGCCGACCGAGCGGCGGACAAGCAGGCCGACCAGGTCCGTGACATCTGGGCCCACCAGAAGGGCGGCTCCGGCCGGCCCGCCGAGTTCGACTCCAAGAGCGGCATCGGCTTCCTTCACGTTCCCGCGATGGGCGACGACGACATCCTGGTCGAGAAGGGCACGACGTCGAAGATCCTCAACGACGGCGTCGCCGGCTACTACACCGACCCGGTCAAGGCGACCCTTCCCACCTCGGGCAAGAAGGGGAACTTCTCCCTCGCCGCCCACCGTGACGGGCACGGTGCCGAGTTCCACAACATCCACAAGATCAAGAAGGGCGACCCGATCGTCTTCGAGACGAAGGACAAGTGGTACGTCTACAAGGTCTACGCCATCCTTCCCGAGACCTCGAAGTACAACGTCAAGGTCCTGTCCAAGATCCCGAAGGAATCGGGGAAGACGAAGGCGGGCCACTACATCACGCTGACGACGTGCACGCCGGTGTACACGAGCCGGTACCGGTACATCGTGTGGGGGGAGCTGGAGCGGGTGCAGAAGGTGGACGAGGAGCGTACGCCGCCGGAGGAACTGCGCGGCTAGCAGAGGTCCTTCCACTCCACCCCATCCACTCCACCTCATCGACTCCATCCCATCAGCGCGGCACGGCAGCGGTCATGGCTGAGCCCCGGCGCCCTGCTCAGGGCACCGGGGCTCAGCCGTGTACGCCGGGGGTCAGTCCTCCGAGCGGGCGGACGTTCCCGTCACGCCGCCGAAGAGTCCGCCTCCGCCGTTGTCGCCTCCGCCGTTGTTACCGCCGCCGTTGTTGTTGCCGCCGAAGCCGACGGTGGTCAGCGTGACCTGCGTGTTCGCAGGGTCGTCGACCTCCTGGTTGCCCTTCGGGTCCTGGTCGGCGACGAGGGCGTTGTCGCTGCCGTCGCTGCCGTCGGCGATCTGGACGTTGGTGAAGCCGTTCTGCTGCAGGATCTGCCTGGCCTGGGCCACCGTCTGACCGACGACGCTCGGCACCCTGGTCTTCTGCGGGGCCGCCTTGCCGATCTGGATGTTCACCGTGGAGCCCTTGTCGACCGGGGAACCGATCGCCGGGTCGGTCCCGATGACCTTGCCGACCTGGTTCGGGTCCTGGGTATCCACCTCGACGCAGTTGCCGACGAGGTCGTTGGCGGTCATCTGGGCCTTGGCGGCGTCACAGGACTGGTTTCGGACGTCCGGGACGGTGGACTTCGCCTCCTCCACCGCGATGGTGAGGGTGATCGTCGTGCCCCTCTCGACCTCGTCGCCGCGCTGGGGGTCCTGGTCGAGGACGGTGTTCGGCTCGTCCGAGGAGGTCTCCCGCTTCTTCGTCTCGACCTTGAATTCGTAGTCGTCACCCTCGAGCTGCCGCTTGGCCTCGGACAGCTTCAGGCCGATCACGCTCGGCACCGCCACCTTCGGGGCGCCGGTCGAGACCACGATGTTGACCGTGGTGTTCTTGTCGACCTTGGTGTCGGCATTGGGATCCTGATCGCAGATCTTGCCCTTGGGCTGGCTCTCGCACTCCTTCTCCGTGACCGTGCCCATCTTGAGGTCACTGTTGGTCAGAAGCGCGGTGGCGTCGTCCTTGGTCTCGCCGACGAGGTTCGGCACAGGCACCTGGCTGTTGCTCGCACTCTTGCCGTCGAAGATCCACTTGCCGATCAGGACCGCGCCGACCAGGACCAGGACCGCCGCGACGACCAGGAGGATCGTCGAGGTGTTGGACTTCTTCTGGCGGCGTCGGTCCACGCGGTCGTCGTAGCCGTAGCCGCCGTCGTCCGGGTTCATGGGCGGCAGCATCGACGTGGCGCCGGCGTCCTGGGCGCGCAGGGCCGTGGTCGGCTGGTCGTCGGGGTAGCCGCCGTAACCCACCGCGCCCATCGCGGCCGTGGCGGCGACGGGCTGGCCGTCGAGGCAGGCCTCGATGTCGGCGCGCATCTCGTCGGCCGACTGGTAGCGGTAGTTGGGGTCCTTGACCAACGCCTTCAGGACGATCGCGTCCATCTCCGGCGTGATCTCGGGGTCGAAGACGGACGGGGCCTGCGCCTCCTCGCGTACGTGCTGGTACGCGACCGCGACCGGGGAGTCACCCACGAACGGCGGGCGGACCGTCAGGAGCTCGTAGAGCAGACAGCCGGTCGAGTACAGGTCGGACCGAGCGTCCACCTGCTCGCCCTTCGCCTGTTCCGGCGAGAGGTACTGGGCGGTGCCGATGACGGCGGCCGTCTGCGTCATCGTCATGCCGGAGTCACCCATGGCGCGGGCGATGCCGAAGTCCATCACCTTGACCTGGCCGTTGCGCGTCAGCATGACGTTGGCCGGCTTGATGTCGCGGTGGACGATGCCGTTGCGGTGGGCGTACTCAAGGCCCTGGAGGATGCCGATGGTCATCTCCATGGCGCGCTCCGGCAGCAGCTTGCGGCCACTGTGGAGAAGCTCACGCAGCGTGGAGCCGTCGACGTACTCCATGACGATGTACGGGATCGACACGTTGTCGATGTAGTCCTCGCCCGTGTCGTAGACCGCGACGATCGCGGGATGGTTGAGCGAGGCGGCCGACTGGGCCTCCCGGCGGAACCGGGCCTGGAAGGACGGGTCGCGCGCGAGGTCCGCGCGCAGCGTCTTCACCGCCACGGTGCGGCCGAGGCGGGTGTCATGCGCGAGGTAGACCTCCGCCATGCCACCACGACCGAGCACCTGGCCCAGTTCGTACCGGCCGCCGAGGCGACGCGGCTCTTCCATAACTACCTACCAGCCCTCTCCGTCGGTCCCGCCGTCACCCTTGTGGGTGTGGCGGTGGTCCGTCCGGGCATACCGTACCCGGCTCATCTTGTGTGACCTGGCCAAGCCCGTAACCCGATACAGGACCGGTATCGCAACGTGCACCGATGTGAAGGGGACGTGAGCGGGGTCACTTCTTACTGTTGATGACCGCCTCCATGACGCTCTTGGCGATGGGGGCCGCGAGGCCGCCGCCGGAGATGTTCTCGCGGACCGCCTTCTCGTCCTCGACGACCACGGCCACGGCCACCGGCGAGCTGTTGTCGACCTTGGCGTAGGAGATGAACCATGCGTAGGGGTTCTCGCTGTTGTCCACACCGTGCTGGGCGGTGCCGGTCTTGCCGCCCACCTTGACACCGTCGATCCGTGCCCTCTTGCCGGTGCCGTTCTCGACGACGGTCTCCATCATCGACTGCAGGATCTGCGCGTTCTCCGCCGACAGCGGCTTGCTCAGTTCCTCGGGGTCGGTCTTCTCGATGGCGTCGAGGTTGTGCGTCTGGACCTCGTCGACCATGTACGGCTTCATCAGGGTGCCGTCGTTGGCGACGGCCGAGGCGACCATGGCCATCTGCAGCGGGGTCGCGGCGGTGTTGAACTGACCGATGGAGGACAGCGCGGTCTGCGAGGGGTTCATGTCGTCGGAGAAGACCGACGCGCTGGTGCGGGTCGGCGTGAACTGCTCCTGGGTGAAGCCGAACTTCTTGGCCTCCTCCAGCATCTTGTCGTTGCCGAGGTCGGAGCCGATCTTGCCGAAGACGGTGTTGCAGGACCACTGCAGGGCGACCCGCAAAGTCGCGTTCTTGCAGGGGATGTTGCCCTCGTTCTTCAGCACGGTCGTGGTGCCCGGCATGGTCCACGGCAGCGGCGTCCTGGTCTTCTGGTCCGCCTCCGTGTACAGGCCGTTCTCCAGCGCCGCGGCCGCGGTGACCACCTTGAAGGTGGAGCCCGGCGGGTAGACCTCGCGCAACGCCCGGTTGAGCATCGGGTCGTCCGGGTTGTTCTTCTTCTGCAGGCGGTTCCACGCCTTCGCGTCGGCGTCGCTGCCGCCCGCGATCGTGGAGGGGTCGTACGACGGGAAGGACGCCAGCGCCAGGATCTTGCCGGTGGACGGCTCGATGGCGGCCACGGCACCCTTGCCGCCCTGCTTCTTCAGGCCGTCGTACGCGGCCTTCTGCGCGGCGGCGTTGAGGGTGGTGACGACGTTGCCGCCGACCTTCTCCTTGCCCGTGATCATGTCGAGGGTGTTGCGGAAGAAAAGCCGGTCGTCGGTGCCGCTGAGGATGCCGTCCTCGATGGACTCCAGCTGGTTGGCGCCGTAGGCCTGCGAGACGAAGCCGGTGACGGGCGCCCACATCGCGCCGTTCTTGTACGTGCGCTTGTACTTGAAGTCGCCCGTCGTCGTTTCCTTGTACCCGGTGATCGGGTTGCCGCCGACGATGATGTCGCCGCGGGGGGTGGCGTAGCGGGCGATGAGGACGCGGCGGTTGTTGGGGTCCTCCCTCAGGGTGTCGGCCTTGACGTACTGAAGCCAGTTGTCGCGGATGAGCAGGGCGAGGACGAGGAGGCCACAGAAGATCGCGATCCGGCGCAGGGGCTTGTTCATGACGGGCGGACCACCTGGGTCATCTCAGCGTCGGGGTTGGGAGCGGGGGCGGGCGCCGGGCGACGAGCGGTGTCGCTGATGCGCAGCAGGATGCCGATCAGGGCCCAGTTGGCCAGCACGGAGGAACCACCGTATGCGAGGAACGGCATGGTCATACCGGTCAGCGGGATGAGGCCCATGACACCGCCCGCCACGACGAAGACCTGCAGCGCGAACGCACCGGAAAGGCCGATGGCGAGCAGCTTGCCGAACGGGTCGCGGGCGGCGAGGGCGGTGCGCACGCCGCGTTCCACGATCAGGCCGTAGATCAGCAGGATCGCCATGACGCCGGCCAGACCCAGCTCCTCGCCGAAGGTGGCGAGGATGAAGTCGGAGTTGGCGGCGAAGCGGATGAGCTCGGAGTGGCCCTGCCCCCAGCCGGTGCCGAGGGTGCCGCCGGAGCCGAAGGCCCACAGGGCCTGCATGGACTGCTCGGTGTGGCCGAGGATGTTCTCCCTGCTGAGCGTGTACTCGCGCATCGGGTCGAGCCATGCCTGGACGCGGGTCTGGATGTGCGGTTCGAAGCTCGCCACGCCGACAGCGCCGACGGCGGACATCAGCAGACCGAAGACGATCCAGCTGGTCCGCTCGGTGGCGACGTACAGCATGATGACGAACATTCCGAAGAACAGCAGCGACGTACCGAGGTCGGTCTCGAAGACCAGGATGAGGATCGAGAGCGCCCAGACGACCAGGATCGGGCCGAGGTCGCGGCCGCGCGGCAGGTACAGGCCCATGAAACGGCGGCTGGCGAGGGCCAGGGCGTCCCGCTTCACCATCAGATAACCGGCGAAGAAGATGGCGAGGACGATCTTCGCGAACTCACCGGGCTGAACGGTGCCCAGGCCGGGAATCCGGATCCAGATCTTCGCGCCGAAGACGTCGGTCCCCAGGCCCGGCACCAGCGGCAGGATCAGCAGCACTAGAGCGACGAACATGGAGATGTACGTGTAGCGCTGGAGGACGCGGTGGTCCTTCAGGAAGATCAGCACCACGACGAACAGAGCGATGCCCAGCGCGGTGTACAGCAACTGGCGGGGCGCGGCCGTGACGTAGTTGGGCAGGGACTGCAGCAGCTTCGACTGGTCCAGCCGCCAGATGGCCACCAGCCCCAGCCCGTTGAGCAGCGTTGCCAGCGGCAGCAACAGGGGGTCCGCGTAAGGCGCGAACTTCCGTACGGCGAGATGGCCGACGCCGGCCAGCAGGCCGAGCCCCACGCCGTAGCTGAGCAGCCCGGCGGGCACCTCGTCGTTGATCGCCAGGCCCACGTTGGCGTAGGCGAACACGGGAATGAGAACCGCGAACACCAACAGCGCCAGCTCGGTGTTGCGCCGACTCGGCGCGCCGATCGCGCCGATCGTGGACGTGTGGTGCGTCGGCGAGTTCGTAGTACTGCTCATGGTGTGACGGGACCTCTCACGGCTTGCCTACTGCGTGCCGCAGTTCGTGACGACCTTCTGCTCTTCCTCCGAGAGAGTGGGGCCGGGGTTTGGCGTCGCAGTCGGTGTCGGGGAGGTGGAGGCGGACGGGGGCGCGGACTGGGTGGCCGACGGTGTCGGTGTCGCCTTGGACGTGAGAGAGGTACGGGTGGTTCCCGTGGTGCCTCCGGCCACGCCCTCGCCCGTGCGGGAGTTCTTCTCGCTCTCGGTGGCCTGCTGCTCGGCCCGCTTCCTGCAGGCGGAAGCCTGCACGCCGAGTTCGTCGATCTTCGCCTGCGCGTCGTCCAGAGCGCCTTCGACGATGGTCGCCTTGACCAGCTTCTGCTGGTAGGGCGGCAGGTACTTGAGTTCGATCTCGGGGTGGTCCTTCTCCACCTTCGACAACGAGATCCAGGCCAGGTCCTGGCTGATCCCGCGGTACAGGGCGACGTGTCCGTGGTTGGCGCCGACGTAGTACTGCGTTTGCGTCCAGCGCCAGCCGCCGTACATGCCGCCGCCGATCACACCGAGCGCGAGCGCGATGTAGAAGGATCTCTTCAGCCACTTGCGGCCCGTGCGGGGTTTGACGAAGTCGTCGTCGGTGTAGTCGCCGAAGCCGCCCGCCGGGATGTAGCCGGTGGTGTCGCCGGAGCCGGGCGGGCCGAACTCGCCGCCTCCGCCGCCCTGTCCGGGCCCTGGTCGGCCGAGCCCGGAGGCGCGGCCGGCCGGGGTCTGCATGATGCCGTTGTCGTGCAGGTGGTTCTGGTTCTCGGCGACGGCGCCGACCACGACCGGAGTGTCGTGCAGCTGTCCGGCGAGGGTGTCGCCCGTGTCGAGGTCGAGGACGTCGGCGACGATGA
The DNA here is from genome assembly GCF_040612485.1 of Streptomyces sp. NPDC006385. Lineage (NCBI taxonomy): Bacteria > Bacillati > Actinomycetota > Actinomycetes > Kitasatosporales > Streptomycetaceae > Streptomyces > Streptomyces sp. NPDC006385. The sequence continues at coordinate 1,737 of NZ_JBEXQG010000042.1, read as the reverse complement.
CCGTGATGTTGTCGGGGCCGCCGCCGCGCAGCGCGAGCTCGATCAGCTGCTGCACGGTCTCCTGGGGGCCCTGGTAGCTGGCGAGGGTGTCCTCCAGGGTCTGGTGGGACACCACCCCGGACAGGCCGTCGGAGCAGATCAAGTACCGGTCGCCGGCGCGGACTTCACGGATCGACAGGTCGGGATCGACATGGTCGCCGCTGCCCAGCGCGCGCATCAGCAAGGAGCGCTGCGGGTGGGTGGTGGCCTCTTCCTCGGTGATGCGGCCCTCGTCGACGAGGCGCTGCACCCAGGTGTGGTCCTGCGTGATCTGCGTGAGGACGCCGTCGCGCAGCAGGTACGCGCGCGAGTCGCCGACGTGGACGAGGCCGAGTCGCTGTCCGGTCCACAGCAGGGCGGTGAGCGTGGTGCCCATGCCCTCCAGTTGCGGGTCCTCCTCGACCATCGCGCGCAGCTGGTCGTTGGCGCGCTGGACGGCCGTACCGAGCGAGGTGAGGACGTCGGAGCCGGGGATGTCGTCGTCGAGGGCGACGATGGTGGAGATCGCCTCGGAGGAGGCGACCTCGCCCGCGGCGGCGCCGCCCATGCCGTCGGCGATGGCGAGCAGGCGGGGTCCGGCGTATCCGGAGTCCTCGTTGCCCTCCCGGATCATGCCTTTGTGCGATCCGGCGGCGAAGCGCAGTGACAGACTCATGCGCACCTCGCCCGTCGGCTCCGGGTACATCCGCACGGTGCCCACCCTCCGGTCGGGAGCGCGCCGGGGCCCGTCGTGCGGTCCACCGCTGCGTGCTCGCTCCGCTCGCTCATTGTCGTACTACTTCCGCAGCTCGATGACGGTCTTGCCGATGCGGATCGGCGCACCCAGCGGAATCGGTGTGGGGGTCGTCAGCCGCGTTCGGTCGAGGTACGTGCCGTTGGTGGAGCCCAGGTCCTCGACGATCCACTGGCCGTCACGGTCCGGGTAGATCCTGGCATGCCGGCTGGAGGCGTAGTCGTCGTCCAGCACGATCGTGCTGTCGTGTGCCCGGCCCAGGGTGATCGTCTGGCCCTGGAGCGCGACGGTGGTGCCGGAGAGTGTGCCCTCGGTCACCACCAGCTTGGAGGGTGCGTTACGGCGCTGCCGGCCGCCGCCCTGCTGGCCGCGCTGCGGCGGCGGCGCCGCCTGCCGGGCGGCCTGCTGCGGCCGGCCGGACTCGCGACGCGAGCCGCGCTGAGTGACGCGCGTCCCGAACAGGTCGCTGCGGATGACCTGCACGGCCACGATCACGAACAGCCACAGGACGGCCAGGAAACCCAGCCGCATGACCGTGAGGGTCAGCTCTGACATTGCCCCCGCTTCACCCTTCGGCTTGCCTATAGATAACGGTGGTGCTGCCCACGACGATCCGCGAGCCGTCGCGGAGCGTAGCGCGGGTGGTGTGCTGCCCGTCCACCACGATGCCGTTGGTGGACCCGAGATCCTGGATCGTCGAGGGCGTTCCGGTCCGGATCTCGCAGTGCCGGCGGGAGACGCCGGGGTCGTCGATCCGCACGTCGGCCTCGGTGCTGCGGCCCAGCACGAGCGTCGCGCGGGAGATCTGATGGCGGGTGCCGTTGATCTCGATCCAGTAGCGGGTGCGTCCGGCGGCGGCGGGGGCGGCGGGGCGCTGGCCGCCCGCGGGCTGCGACGGCCGGAGTTGCGCAGAACGCTGTACGACAGGGTCACGTACTGGGTGTTGTCCTTCAGGTCGAAGAGGC
>NZ_JBEXQG010000041.1:0-77090 GCF_040612485.1 Streptomyces sp. NPDC006385 | reverse complement strand
CGCCGAGACCAGCTCGCGGTCGGTCAGACCCATGGGCTTGATGCCCGCGCTCCCGGTGCGGCGACGGCCGGGTCGGCGCGTCCGGCGCACCGCCCGCGGCGCCGTCTCCTCGGGCCGGTCCGGGTGGCTCGGTCCCCAGCGGGCTGCGCCCGCGCTCCCGGTGTGGCAGCGGCGCTGTCGGCGCTTCCGGCGCGGTGGAGCCCGGCGCACCGCCGGCGGCGACCGGCGGCAGCACAGCCGTGGAGCCGGACCCGCCCGCTCCGCCCGGGCCACTCGCCGGTCCGCCCGGGCCTCCGTCCGCCCCCGCCGGCTCCCGCACCGACACCACAGCGGCGAACAGCCCGATCAGCGCGAGCAGTTGAGCGACCGGGCCGAACGCGCCCGCTGCCGACCCCACCGGCTCCCCGGCCCCGGTCGCGGCGGCGACGCCCGCCCCCGCCAGCGCCACCAGCGCGATCGGCACCAGCAGCGCATGCCGTCGCCACGCCACCGCCGCCAGCACCGGCACCAGCAGCGCGAACCACCCGGCGACCAACACGCCCACCACCGTCAGGGCCACGGTGCCGAGCCACAGCCCCGGCAGCGGCGGCACCGGCTGCGGCGCGTCGGGATTCGGAGCCCGTCGCCGCCACAGCACCAGCCCGGCCAGCAGCACGACCGCCACCGCGCCGCCGATCAGACCGGCCTCGTACATCACCGCCGGCTCGTACGACAGCTCGACCGTGCCGCCCGATCCCGCCGGGATCCGCCAGCCCTGCTGCCAGCCGTCCAGCCGTACCGGCGTCAGTTCCTCGCCGTTCAGCGTGGCACGCCAGCCGTCGTTGAAGTTCTCGTACGTCGTCAGGTAGCTCGCCGCCCCCGACCCGACGGTCACCGCGCGCCGGTCGCCGAGCCAGTCCCGTATCCCCAGCTCACGCCCCGCGGCCGCGGCCTCCGCGACCGTGCCGCGTGTCAGCGTCACGTCGGTCAGCGCGAGCGGCCCGGCGTCCCCGGCCTCGACCCGGTGCCCACCGGCCGGCAGCTCCAACTCCTCGTCCGCGCGCCCTTGCTGACAGAGCGTCACGTCCACTTGGCGTCGCTCCACCAGGTCCCGTACGGTGCCCCGCACGCTCGTCCGGTACAGGTCGCCGTCCACCGCGAGCACCGGCCCCTCCCCGCACGGCAGCGAGAAGGTCCGGGAAGCCCTCGGCTGCGGGGTCCGGTACTCGTCGAGGGCCGGGATGTAGGTCTCCGTCAGGCCGACCGGCAGGCGCAGGTCCTCGTCCACCATCGGGTTGTAGAGGGTCAGCGGGGCCGTCCGGGTGATCGTGATGTCCAGCCGGTCGGTGGTGATGGGCGGGAAGCGGACCCAGCCGTTCTCATCGACCCCGGCGATCACCGCACCGTCCGGCGAGCTGATGTGCACCTCCGTCGGCCGCGTGGCGAGGCCACCCGCCGGCGCCAGCACGATCTCTCCCACCGCCTGCTTCCCGGGCCAGCGCAGATGGATCGTCGGTCGGTCTCCCGCGATCCACGCCGTGGTCAGGTCGCCGTCGGTGAGGTTGCGCGGCGACAGCCCCGCCCCGAGCCGTGCCGTGGAGTCGGCGGTGGCGACGATCCGGTTCCGCTGGTCCGGCGCCACCTCGTACAGCAGCTTGTCCAGCTCCTCGCCCGCCACCGGGACCGCGCTCGCCCGTACCTCGTACGTCCCCGGGGCGGACGTCGTGAAGCGCCGGTGCAGGCCGGCCTCGGTGCCCGTCGCCGACAGCCCGGTGGGGTCGGCCGTACGGGACAGGGAGACGATCTCGGCGGCGGCCGAGGAGTCCTCGGCGTCGGTGGGCAGCCGCAGCAGCCGGGTCACCCGTACGTCCGGCAGGTCGATCTCGGAGAAGCCGGCCCCGGTCAGACCCGGCCGCCGGGACGCCGAGTCCGTGATCGTCAGCTTCATCCAACGCGTCGCGCCCGCCGGCGCCTTGACCGTCTGCGTCGAGCCGTCCGGGCGCAGGAAGCTGCTCACCGACCCCTTCTCCGTCTCCACCCGCACCCGCGTCGCCGCCTCCCGCACGCCCTCCTGCGGCAGCGGCGTCACCTTGAACGACGAGGGCATGGCGTACGAGCCGCCCGCGAAGGCGATCCGCAGCCACTGCCCGTCCGGCGACCCTCCCGAGCCCTCGGTCCAGGCCGTGTCCGGGTTGCCGTCGAAGGCGTTCACCGGGTCGAACTGCGGGAGATGGAACAGCCAGCTGCCGTACGAGGACGCCGTCACCGACCGCGCCCCGCGCAGCTCCGCCACCGTCTGGTGGTCGAGCCCCGTGGTCGGGAGGATCTGGTGCGGCGTCTCACCCGCGTCCTGCGCGGCGTCGGGCGCGTTGCGCTCGTCGCGGGTGTACGTGTACGACGTGTTGGCGTTGACGAGCCCGAACCGGGTGTCCGCGCGTCGCAGCCCGTCCCCGACCACCTGCACCGGCGGTGAGCCGAGCCCGGGATGGTTGTCGCCGGTGAGCACGCTCGCCCGCCCGCGCAGCCGGGAGGCCAGCGGCAGCAGCGCCTCCGGGCCGCCGGACACCACGGCGGTGTCGGCGACCGGCTGGAGCCCGGCCTGGTGCGGGCGCGGCACCTCCTCGCCGGCCGGCTTGTAGATCTCCACCGCCCGCTGCCGCGGATACAGCCCCTCCACCTGGAGCGGGGTGCCCGGGGCTATCTTCCCGCCGGTCATGACCGGCCCGAGGCCCGTCACCCGCTCGTACCCGGACTGTTCGAGGGTCCGCTTCACGGTCGTCGTGGGGACATGGCCGATCTGGTCGGGGTCGAGGTCGTTGCGGACGACCACGTAGTAGACGCCGGCCCGGCTCAAGTAGTCGGCCAGTCCCGGCACTTGGCCGCCGGTCATCAGCGCCTGCTCGACGGCGTCCATCGCGCGCCGGTTGCCGGGGGTGCCGAAGGGGACGTAGTCCCGCTGGGCCCAGCGGGAGTCGGCGACGACATCGAGGGGCTGGTCGATGGTGGAGCCCCAGGTGTGGACGCCGTGCGCGGTCGCCGGGACGACGAGGACGCGGGCGTCGGGGGAGTACTTCTCCATCCAGTCGGCCGTGGCCTGCCAGTACTTCGGGATCTCCTTGAAGGAGCCGGGGTTGAGGATCGAGCCGTTGAGGTACGGCCACATCAGCCCCGGCAGCACCAGCACGGCCGCGATCAGCGCCGCGAACCGCCGCCCCGGCACCGGCCGCGCCCCGCGCGCCTCGGCGGCCACGCCCACCAGATGGGCGAGCCCCAGCACCAGCGCCAGGGCGAGCCCCGTCTGGAACTTGTAGATGTTCCGGAAGGGCACGATCCAGCCGTCCAGCCAGTCCTGCACGACCCCGTGGAAGGGCGCCCCGAGCGCTCCGCCGTACCCCGCGAGCAGGATCAGCGCCACCGTCACCACGGTCAGCACCAGCCACCGCCGCTCCGGCATGTCCCGCCGGGCCAGCCCCGCGAGGCCCAGCCCGGCCGCGAGCGCCGAGCAGACGATCACGACCACCGCCGAGGCGACGGTCCAGCCGGCCGGGAGCCATGCCTCCCCGAAGTGCAGATAGGCGACCCAGTTCCCGGCACCGCGCAGCGCCTCCGTCGCCGACATGGTCTCGGTCGTGGTCCGTGAACTCTCCACGTAGGGAAGGAAGTTCTCCCCGTACGTCCCCAGCAGCAGCAGCGGCACCACCCACCAGGCGGTCGCCAGGATCACGCCCGGCACCCACCACCCGATCAGCTTCCGCTGCCGTGGCCCGGGCGGCCGGGACAGCAGATACAGCCCGACGGGCAGCAGCGAGGCCAGCGTCGAGGCCGCGTTGACGCCGCCCATGAACGGGATGATCAGCGCCGAGCGCAGCGCGGCCACGCGGGCCGTGTACCGCTCGTCGGTCAGCGGCAGCAGCACCCACGGCAGGAACGCGCCCGGCAGCGCGGCCGCCGACGTGGACCCGACGACGGTGGTGAACACGGGCCACAGCGCATACGCCACGGCCGCCACCAGCCGCGACCCCCCGCTGCCCACCCGCAGCCGCTCGGCCAGCCGCAGCGCACCCCAGAAGGCCACCGACACGATCAGCGACAGCCACAGCCGCTCCGCCAGCCACACCGGCAGCCGTACGGCGTCGGCCAGCCAGTAGAACGGCAGCATCGGCCACAGATAGCCCGCGTACTGGTTCTGGATCCCGCCGAAACTGCCCTCGTCGTGCCACAACTGGCCCAGGTCGGCAAGGAACTGCCCCGGATCGACGGTCACACCCAGCTTGGTGTCGAACGTCTGCCGCCCCGGCCGCACCGCCAGCAACAGCACGAACACCACGGCCCAGAACCCCAGCAGCAGGCGCCGCGAACGCGGGCCCTCCGGCGGACCCGGGGCGGGCGCCGGGGTGGGCACGGCTGCCGGGGGAGGAGCCTGGACCGTGGTCGTCGTCATGGTGGACACCGCCGGAGGATGAGGAGGAGGTTCCAGGTGGCGAACTCGCGCAGACCGGGCACCTTGACGACGGTCTCCGCGAGGAAGGGCCAGTAGCGGGAGCGCGCGCTGACGATCTCGACGTCGTCGCGGGCGCGGACCTGCCGCAGGGTGGCGCCGATGTGCACGGCGAACAGGTTCTCGCCGAGGGTGTGCTTGGCGGCCCGCCCGGTACGCCGCCGGTAGCGGGCGCGGGCCCGCTCGGCGCCGAGGTAGTGCCAGGGGGCCCACTCATGACCGCCCCAGGGGGACAGCCAGTTGGTGAACGACACGTAGATCAGCCCACCGGGCCGGGTCACCCGCGCCAGCTCACTCAGGAACGTCTGCGGATCGGCCACATGCTCCAGCACGTTGGAGGAGAAGGTGACGTCCGCGACCCCGTCGCGCAGGGGCAGCAGATACCCGTCGGCGACCACGGCCGCCTCGGGCGGCTTCTCGCCGAGTTCGTCCATGTCCGGCTCGAAGAGACAGGCGTGCGCGCCGCGTCGCCGGAACTCCTCGGTGAAGTACCCACTACCACCGCCGACGTCGACCACGGTACGCCCGGCGACGGGACCGTCGTAGGCCTCGACCTGGTCGGCGGCATCGCGGGCGAGGAGCGAGTAGCAGGAGTCGGGGTCGTCCTGTTCATGCATGAAGGCACGGAAGAGAGCCAGCGACCGCCGAAACGAGGGGTCCTTTATGGCTCCGGGTGCGGATATGCCCCTAAAGGGGCGCGGGGCTGTCCTCGATGTGCGGCTACCGCCGCGTGGGCGCGACCAGCCACGACGAACCGACACTCGCGAGACGGCGTCACCCCTACGGCGAATAGGCGTCATACCGCGCCCCTCACCGCCTCCGAGGCCACCGCCCGGAACTGCCGTACCGTCCGATCCCAGCGGTAGTGCGCCGCCCGATCCCGCGCGGCCTTCCCCATCAGCTCCCGCCGATGCCCGGACAACGCGAGCGTGCACCAGGCGGCGGCGAAGGACGACTCACCGGAGGCGAGCACCCCGGTCTCCCCGTCCACGACGGAGTCCCGCAGTCCAGGCACGTCGAAGGCGATGGTCGGCGTCTCCCGCGTGGCGGCCTCGGTGACGACGAGACCCCATCCCTCCACGGCCGAGGGATGCAGCAGCAACCAGGCCGCACACAGCAGCCGATGCTTCTCCGCCTCCGAGACATGACCGACGAACTCGACGTCGGGACCGGCGAGTTGCTCAAGCCGTCCCCGCTCGGGCCCGCCCCCGACGATGACCAGCCGCCCACCGGTCACGGGCCGCACCCGCTCCCAGAGCCGCAGCAGCAGATCGATCCGCTTGTACTCGACGAGCCGTCCGACGGCCACGAACAACGGCTCGGGCGAGCGGTCACCCAAGGGCCCCGGCTCCTCGACCCCGTTGTGCACCACGCGGATGCGATCCCGCTCGACCCCGATCGCCCGCAGCGCGTGCGCCGTGGACGGCGACACGGCGACCAGCAGACTCCGATGCTGCGCACCGGTCAGCGCCCACTGCTCAAGTCTTCGGCCGAGCCGCGCCGCAGGCGCCAGCGGCCCGCCGAACCGCATCTTCCACAGATCGGTGTGCACATGGTTGACCAGGCAGAGCGTCGGCCCGCGATGCCACAGGGGCGCGAAATACGGCATCCCGTTGCAGACCTCGACCAGCAGGTCGCAGTCGCCGACCTGACGGGCGAAGGCGGATCTGGCGCGCAGGTAGTGGCTGTAGGAGCCGCCGGCGGACACGACCCGGTAGTCGCGGTAGGCCGCCGGACCACCGCACAGCAGCGTGACCTGGTGGCCGAGTCTCGTCAGGCCCTCGGCGAGTCGGTCGACCAGCAGCTCGGAGCCGCCGGCGGACCGGTTGCCCAGGTCACGATGGGCGAGAAAAACGATTCGGCGCGGATGTGGGGGGAGCGCCGGGGGGTGCTGCTGCGACACCCAGGGGAGGGTGGTGCGCAGCGGGGAGGGCACGTGCTGGGGCATGGGTGCTCCAACTCGTCTCAGGGTGCGGAACTCAGCGTGGGGGAGGGGTTTGGGTTCCTGTGGGGGGATTTCAGGGGTCTTCAATCTCTTACGGTCGTCTTGCGAGGGGTGTGGACAGGCTGTGTCCGGGTGGGGTTGGACAGTTTTCGCCCAGCCGTTCGCCAGGGCTACTCACCGGCGTGACAATTTCCGGCTTTATTAGAGCTGACGTCACGTCACATTGTGAGCGAGGGCTGGGGCATCTCCACCGCACCGGGAGATTCCGGCCGCTTTCGCCCTCGTACCACCAAAGCGCCACCCACCGCCGCGAGTACGAATCCCGCCACAGCCGCTCCGACAGGCGCCGTCCGGCTCACCGTACGCAGCAGACCGCTGTCCCGCTTCGCCTGCCGCACGGCCTCCTTCTGCGTGGCCGTGGTGAACGCGATCTTCTCGCTGTCCAGCAGCACCGCCGCGTCCTTCTCGCCGCCGGGCGCCCGCAGCGTGCGCCGCGGACCGGTCTGCGCGTAGATCACCCGGCCGGTGCGCTGGTCCACGACCAGCTTGAAGCCGTGGTTGGAGTACCACTCCTCGGCCAGCACCTGCGGCCGGTCCGGCTCGTCGACGAGGCGTCCGGGGACGAGCCGGGTGCCGACCTTGCGGGGCGCGACCGCGCCGGTGAACCGGTATCCCGTGTACCCCTGGACCTTCTCGGTGCCGCCGTACCGCAGGGTGATCGTCGTGCCGCCGGTGTTGTCCCACCACTGGTAGGAGCGCTTCTGCACGTCGAACGGGAACTTCAGATACGCCTCGCCCTCGATGTACGGGCTCTCCTCGCAGCAGTGCACCGGCCTGGTGGTCTTCCGGTCCATCACCCAGCGGTGCGGGGTGAAGTCCAGCGCGTCGTGCGGGTCGGCGGCCGGCAGCGACTTGTCGGTGTCGACGGTCGTGATCACGTCCCAGACGGCGTTGCCGCTGCGTTCACTTTCGGCCACATTGCCGCGCACCCGCTGGGTGACGGTGATCTTCTGGTCCGGCACGGTCTCGATCCTGTCGGTGTCGAAGACGCTGCCGGTGCCGGTGTAGACGGCGGTGGTGTCGATGTCGATGGGGTTCACGGCGGCACGCGGGGCCACGTACCAGGCGAGCATGGGCGCCAGTACCAGCAAAAACGTGCCGAGGCCCAGCAGGATCAACGAGAGAGGTGAGGCTGTACGGCGCATCCGGCACTCCTGGGGGGTTGACGCGTGGTCGATGCACACTCGGTGCACGGTCGTTGCCTGGCCGTTCTTGGGCCGGGAACCGTAGGCGTCCCTTGACGGAGTGTCAACGTCTTGACGGGTTGTCACGGCTTGTCGAGACTGGGGCCGACAGGCAGGGGACGGGATCAGGCTGGCGCCACCGGGGTGGGGATGAACCTCCGGGACCTCCGGGACCACCGGACAGAGAGGCTGACCCTGCGATGCCCAGACTGCTCGCCGCCGCGCTGACCGTCGTGCTCGCCGCCGTACTCGCGGTGGGTGCCGCGCTCGGCGTCGTCGCGCTGCTGGAAGCGACGCCCGACCAGCCGAACACACCCTTGATCACGTACGAGCAGGCGGGCCAGGGGAGTTGACCGTGACCGCGACCCGCTCCACGGCCTCCGCCGCCACGGCCTCCCCCACCCGCTCGGCCTGGCGCGACGTACCCCGCTTCCAGGTGCGCCGTTTCGCGGAGCTGGCCATGGCGGACGCCCCCGCCCTGGCCGAGGAGATCCTGCGCGAGATCCAGCGCGAGTACCCGCATCTGCCCGTCGTCCTCGACGAGTCGGGCGAGCCGATGGCCCTGGTCGGCATCCGGCGCGCGATCGAGGTCTTCGTCCAGCACCTGGAGACCTCGGAGGGCCGGCCGACCGTCCCGCCCGGCGTCTTCCAGGAGTTCGGCCGCGGCGAGGGCCTCAACGGACGCTCCCTGGACTCCCTCCAGGCGATCTACCGGCTGGGCGTACGGCTGGCCTGGCGCCGTTTCGCCGAGATCGGCCAGCGCGTCGACATACCGCCGCCCGCGATGTACGAGCTGGTGGACGCGGGGTACGAGTACCTGGACGGCCTGGTCGACCAGTCGGTGCGCGGCTACGCGGAGGCGGCCGCACGCCAGGCCGGCGAGCGGTTGCGCCTCCAACGCCGCCTGATGGAACTGCTGTTGGCCGAGCACCACCGGGGCGACCCGGCGGACGCCCTGACCGAGCGGGCGGCCCGGATCGGCTGGCCGCTGCCCGAGAAGGTCGCGGTGGGCGTGCTGCTGCGACCGGCGCGGGAGGCGATGGCGCCCGCGGTCGGGCAGGGCGTGCTGCTCGACATGGAGTACGAGCAGCCCCGCATGGTCGTCCCCGAGCCGGACGCCGCCGGCCGCCCCGAACTGCTGCACCGGGCGCTGACCGGCTGGTCCGGGGCGATCGGTCCGCCGGTCCCCCTCTCCGACGCGGCGAAGTCGCTGCGCTGGGCCGAGGCCGCCGTACGGCTGATGGAACGGCGGCTGCTGCCGACCGGCGACGTCCTGCACTGCACCGAGCACACCGAGGCGCTGGTGCTCCTGCAACCCGAGGAGCTGATCGACGACCTGGCACTGCGCTGCCTGGCGCCCTTGGCGCACTGCGGGCCCACGCACGGCCGGCGGCTCGCGGAGACGTTGCTGGCGTGGCTGGAGACCAGGGGCGGCGCCCCGGAGGTGGCGGCCCGCCTGGGGGTCCATCCCCAGACGGTCCGCTATCGGCTGCGCCAGATCCGGGAGCTGTGGGGCGACGAGATGGACGACCCGGACCGGCGGTTCGAGCTGGAACTGGTGCTGCGGGCACAGAGGTTGAGGGGGGAACTGGGGGAGCCGCCCCGATAGCCGTGGAAAGAGGCCGGGGCGGGTCAGACGGCCTCGGGGGCGCGCGCGGCGCGCGTCGGCCTGCGGGAGTCCGGGGCGGCACGCAGGCGGCGGCCGCGCCGGGTCGGGCCCCAGGGCTTGAGGATCGAGATCACCGTCATGAAGACGTACGCGGACAGCGACACGATCGGCCCGAACAGGACGTCCCCGGCGTCGGGCAGGGGGCCGCCCGCGGCGACGGCGGTGACAGCGGCGTTCACACCGGGGCGCAGGGCGAAGACGGTGGCGGTGGCCGTCGCGAGGGTCACCCAGAACTTGACGTAGACCCACCGGTGCCGCGCCAGCCCCCACTGCGTGCCCAGCGCCAGCACGAGCCCGCTGACCAGCGTGAGGAACGCGACGGGCAGCAGCAGCCAGTCGGCGAACAGCTTCATGGCCCGCACGGACGCCTCCACGGTCACCGCGGACCCGGTGCCGGCCGCGGTGATCCCGAGCGCGAGCAGCCCGAGCGTGAGCCCGAGCCAGCTCGCGGAGGCGACGACATGGACGACGAGCCAGACCCGGCGTGCGGACCGGCGCAGTTTCCTGGAGGACGTGGAAGGCGACGTGGAAGGCGACGTGGAAGGCATGGACCACACCGTGCCGTGCCGGTCCGCCGACGACGTCTGACGGCGGGAGTAACCACGCGTACTGGCTTCGGAGTACCCGGCGTGCCCCGGCCGTGCCCCTGCCGTGCCCGGGTCCTCCCGGGGGAAGCCTCGCGGCTGAGCTTTTGATCGGCTGCCGCAGGCCCATTGCCGGGGTAAACGGAATTTGAGTAGCCTGTGTTCGTTATCCCGATCGGCTGTTGAAATTTCGAACGCAGCCTCACTGACATCCAAGGGAGGGGGCCGGACCGTGGGACGCCTCGTACCAGCCGTGACCCGGGCTCTCGACATCCTCGAGCTCTTCCTCGACGGGGACGGCACACTCTCCGCCCCGGACATCGTGCGCAAGCTCCAGTTGCCGCGCACCACCGTGCACGAGCTGGTCACCACGCTCGCCGCTCGGTCGTACATCGTCCAGGTACCGGGTCAGCCCGGACGGTACCGCCTCGGTGTGCGGCCGTACCAGCTCGGCAGCCGGTACGCCGAGCAGCTCGACCTCGCGGCCGAGGGGCAGCAGGTCGCCCGGTCCGTCGCCGAGACCTGCGACGAGACCGTGCACGTGGCGATCCTGGAGGGCACGGACGTCATCTACATCGCCAAGGTGGACTCGACGCACGCGGTGCGGATGGTGTCCGCCGCCGGGCGCCGGCTCCCCGCGCACTGCACCTCCGTCGGCAAGATGCTGCTGGCCTCCCTTCCGGAGCACGAGCTCACCGCCCGTCTCCCCGACACGGTCGAGCTCGTCGCCATGACTCCGAACAGCATCACCGAGCCCGACGCCCTGCGCGAGGCCCTCGCCGAGATCCGGGAGCGGGGGATCGCCGTCGAGAGCCGGGAGTCCAACCCGGACGTGTCGTGCGTGGCCGCGCCGGTGCGGGACCGTACCGGGCAGGTCGTCGCCGCCCTGTCCATCTCCGTCCCCATGATCCGCTGGAGCGACGACCGGCGTGCCGAGCTTGAGCAGCTCGCCGCCAAGGGCGCCGCGGAGCTGTCGGAGCGTCTCGGCCACCGGAGCGTGGCATGACGGCGACGACGTACGAGGTGGCCGTCCGGGCCGAGGCGGAGCTCGGTGAGGGGCCCACCTGGGACCCGTACAGCGGCCGGCTGATCTGGATCGACATCCTGCGGTCCCGCATCCACGGCTACGACCCCGTCTCCGGGCGGCGCACGGTCCGTACGACGCACCAGCACATCGGCGCCGTCAAGCCACGCGTCGGCGGCGGCCTCGTCCTCAACCTCCGGGACGGCGTCGGCCTGCTCGACCCGGACGACTCCTTCCGCTGGCTGCACCACGACCCCGTCCCCGGCCGCCGCGCCAACGACGCCGCCGTCGCCCCCGACGGCTCCCTGTGGGCGGGCACCATGCGCTACGACGAGGCACCGGGCGGCGGCACCCTGTCCCGGCACACCGGGGACGGTTCGGCCGAGGTGGTCCTCGACGACGTGACGGTGAGCAACGGCACGGGCTGGAGCCCGGACGGGCGCCTGATGTACTACATCGACTCGCCGACCCGTCGCGTCGACGTCTTCGACTTCGCGGACGGCCGGGCCGCGAACCGGCGCACGCTGGTCGAGATCGAGGACGGCGCCGGGTTCCCCGACGGTCTCACCGTCGACGCCGAGGGGTGCGTCTGGGTGGCGCTGTGGGAGGGCGCGGCGGTACGTCGCTACACGCCCGACGGTGAGCTGGACCGGGTGATCGCGCTGCCGGTGCCCCGGGTGACGGCGTGCGCGTTCGCCGGGCCCGACCTGACCGACCTGTACATCACGACGGCCCGCGTGGGGCTCGCGTCGCCGCCTGCGCTGGCGGGGTCGTTGTTCGTGGTGCCGGGCGCGGGGAAGGGGCTGGCGCAACCGGCGTTCGCCGGCTGACGCACCTCGGCCGCGGGCGTCGCGCCTACCGCAGCCCCGCCGCCTTCAGCTCCTCCGCGGTCAGCGGCGGCCCGCTCAACGCCGGCTTGAGCGGGCCGACCACGGCGGCCAGCAGCACGGACGGGGCCAGCAGCGCCCCGGCCCCGCGCTCCAGGGACGTCACGTCCGTGACGCGCCGGGCGATGCGCCCGTTGCCGGTGGCGGTGTGCATCAGCCGGTCGACGTACGCGGCCACCATCCGGTCACGCAGGGTGGGTCCGCTCTCGGTCGCCCCGGGGTAGAACACGTCCATCCCCAGGGCCAGGTCCCACGCCGCCGACGCCGGCCGCGCCACCGCCCGCTGGATCCGCCGGGCCAGACCGGGCGTACCCCAGCCGTGCCGCCGTACCGCGTCCCGCAGGGCGAGAGCGCCCTGGGCCGCGACCGACATACCGTGCCCGTAGATCGGGTTGAGCGCGCACAGGGCGTCGCCGAGCACGGCGAAGTTCTCCGGCCAGGCCGGCATCCGCTCGTAGTAGTGGCGCCGGTTGGCCGTGGTCCGGGTGTACGCCACGTCGGTCAACGGCTCGGCGTGCGCGAGCAGTTCGGCGATGACGGGATGCCGCAGCTCCTCGCGGGCGTAGCGCAGGAAGTCCGCGGCCTCGACGGACGGTTCACCGCCCCGTGACCCGAAGATCGTGACGATCCACCGTCCGTCCTCGACGGGCAGCAGCACCCCGCCGCACCCGGGCTTCCCGGCGCGCGGATCCGGCTGGACGTTGACGACCGGGAACCCCTCCCGCGCCGCCTCGGGCGCCCGGAACACCCGGCTCGCGTACGCCACTCCGGAGTCGACCTGGCGCTGCTCGACCGACGGCAGCCCGAGGCCGGTCAGCCAGCGTGCCGCACGCGAACCACGTCCGGTGGCGTCGACGACCAGGCCGGCCGGCACGATCCGTTCGGCCGAGTCGTGGGGCCGGATCCGTACGCCCGTCACGGCCGCGCCCGTGCCGACCGGCCCGAGCACCTCGGCCCTCTCGACCAGCTCGACGCGCTCGTCGGCGAGGACGGCCGCCCGTACGGTCGCGTCCAGCAGGTCCCGGCCGCACAGCAGCATGTGGTGCGACTCGGCCCACCGCCGGTACCAGCCGTACGGCGACAGCGCCACCATGTCCGTGGTCACCGGCAGTCGGTGCGCCCCCGACTCCCGCAGCCGTCCGACGACGCCCGGCAGCAGCTCCTCCAGGGCGTGCGCCCCGCCCGACCACAGCTGGTGGACGTGCCGGGCCTGCGGCAGGCCCTTGCGGGGCTCGGGCCCGGTCGGCAGTACGTCGCGTTCCACCACGGTGACGTGGTCGGTGACGTCGGCGAGCGCGCGGGCGGCGAGCATGCCGGCGAGGGAGCCGCCGAGGACGACGGCGGTCGTGGGGCGTTCAGTCATGTACGGGCACGTTCTGTGCTGGGGCGGCCGTGCGGGCACGGACCGCCTCGATGTCGTCGGGGTGGCGCAGGGCTTGGGAGACGGCCCCGATCTCCTGGAGGAGGTCGGTGGTGTCGGGACCGCCGCCGCCGTCCCCGTCCGGGGCCCGGCTCTTGCGGTCGACGGCGTCCTGGATGGTCACGGCGGCGGCGAGCGCCTTCGCCCGGGCGGGCGCGAAGCCGAGGGCGAGCGCGGCGTCGTACGACCGCCCGCGCAGGTCCTCGTCGATGTGCCGGGCCAGCGACAGCAGGACGTCGCGGATGAAGGTCTCGCGGCGGATCAGCCGCAGCTCCGGGGTGGCGCGCAGGACGGACCGCACGCCGGAGCCGTTGACGGACCGCATCAGCAGGTACAGCGGCCGCAGTTCGTTGTGGGCGAGGCGGACCCGCCAGCGGTCGTGCAGGTACTGGCCGGCGTGCGGGAGGATGAAGCCCACCGCGATGAGGATGGCGGACAGACAGGCGACCGGCGGCGCGAGGTCGGTGCTGAGCCAGTCCAGGTCGTTGCCGGTCCAGCGGGCCGCGACGGCGGTCAGCTTGGCCGCGTCGAAGATGAGGTTGAGGGCGTAGCCGACGCCCAGGCACACCAGTCCCCAGCGCAGCCAGGCGTCGAGTCCGTCGGTGCGCACCCAGTTCCAGATCAGCCGGGACGTGATGAGTACGGCCGTGCAGTGCGCGAGGAGATAGAGCAGGGTCTCCTCGCGCATGAACGGCGTGTTGGCGTAGTAGGTGTCCAGGTCCCGCACCCGTTCCACGGGCGCGTCCGCGAGGGCGAACAGCACCCACAGCGCGACGATCACACCCGAGTACGCGCAGATGACGAGGCGCATGGCGCGGCGGGTCTCGGCGCTGCGGTCGGACAGGCCGTTGCGCCAGGCGATGATCAGCAGCAGACAGGAGCCGCAGAACGCGGTGAGCAGGGAGTACACCAGGGGCGCCGCGATGTTGGGCACACCGGTGACGCGGTTGACCCAGGCGATCGTCGCCGGGGCCGCGAAGACGAACACGGAACAGGCGAGCAGCAGCAGACCGCCGACCGCGCGCAGCAGTGGGTCCCGCCACAGCCGGATGATGGTGGGCAGTTTGATCGCCAGGGCGGCGGTCAGCACGACGGTCGGGATCCAGAACGAGATGTACACCTCGCCGAGCAGCCCCGACGGATCCAGCGCCAGCCGGGTCACCGCACCGTCCTCCCGCTCCCGCGATACCCCAACGACCGCTGCACCGGCCCGAGCGGCGCGTCGCCGCCCTGCCCCGACAGCAGCGGCCGGAACGCGGCGGCCAGCCGGTGCCCGAAGTCGTCGGCCTCGGCCTCGTCCCGCTCGCGGGAACCGTCGCGGGCGGCCACCGTGAGGGCGAGGTCGTCCCAGCCGGGCCGGCCGGCGAGGGCGTGCGCGGCCGCCGCGCCGGCCGTGTGGTGATGGCCGTGCCCGGCGTGCAGATGCCACAACTCATGGCCGAGGATGACCAGTTGCTGCACCGCCTCGGCCCGCTCCTCGACGATGACCAGGTCGAAGTCCTGGAACTCCACCCACAGCCCGGTCACTTCGATCTCGTCGGGGAACCGCTCGAAGCGCAGTTCCACGGGCCGTCCGCCGCGCCGCGCGCTCATCTCCTCGCACAGCGCGTGGCAGATCTCGCGCACGTCGGCCGGGGGGCGCGGTCTGGCCCGCAGGGCGGCGCTCAGATCGGAGGCCAGGTCGCGCATCGCCGCGGCGCGTGGAGAGCGCCGCAGCCGTAGCACCGAAGCGACCCGGGCCGCCTTCTCGCGCGCGCCCGCGATGTCCATCGCACCCCCTGTTTCCCCCGCCGGTCGGCAGGCTGTTCGAGCCTACGCGGCCCGGTGTGTTCGCGTCATGCGATACGGCGCCCGTCGTTCAAGCGGGAACGACCGCGACCGCCAGGAATTCGTGCGGAAGGCATTGACGGGAAAGGGCTTCCACCCTACGGTCCCGTTCGAAGTTACGAGCACAATTCGATATCTCGAACAGGTGGGGCAGGGAATGGGACGACCTGGCCTGAATCGCAGGCAACTTCTGGCCACCGCCGGCGGACTGGCGGTGGCCGGCAGCTTCGGCTTCGCCGCCCTGGGCACCGGCGCCGACGCACTGGCCTCCGGCGCGGACACACGCGTGCGGTACTGGAACCTCTTCAGCGGCGGCGACGGCTACAACATGATCGCGATGCTGAACGCCTTCCGTAAGGACCATCCGGACATGGCGGTCAAGGACTCCACCCTCCAGTGGGGCAGCCCCTTCTACACCAAGCTCGCCATGGCCGCCGCGGGCAACCGCGCACCCGACCTCGGCGTCATGCACATGGGCCGCGTCACCGGGTTCTCGCCCGGCCGCCTCCTGGACGCCTGGGACGTCGACCTGCTCGCCAGGTACGGCGTACGCAAGCAGGACTTCAACCCCCAGCTGTGGAACCGCGGCGTCATCGACGGCAAGCTCTACGCCGTCCCGCTCGACAGCCACGTCCAGCTCTGCTTCTACCGCAAGGACGTGCTGAAGAAGGCGGGGCTGCTCGGCGACGACGGCCGGATGGTGCCCGTGACGTCGACCGACGAATGGTTCGACGTGCTCAAGGAGGCCAAGAAGGCCACCAAGAGGGGCCTGCAGACCATCGGCATCTGGAACAGCGACCAGAACTTCCAGTGGTGGTTCTTCGTCGCCTTCTACACCCAGCTCGGCGGCACCTGGTTCAACGACGCCGACACCGAGGTCACCTTCGACACCGACAAGGCCACCCAGGTCCTTGAGTTCCTGCGCCGGCACATCACCGACGGATACGCCATCCCGAGCTTCGGAGGCACCGCGAGCGCCGAACAGTTCGTCAACGGCTCCCCCTTCGTCTGGGAGGGCAACTGGTCCGTGCCGGTCTACGACACCGCGAAGATCGACTACGGCGCGACCCCGCTGCCGCCCGTCTTCGGCAGGCCCGCCACCCACGCCGAGTCGCACGCCTTCGTCCTGCCGCACCAGTCCGACCGCGGCGGCCCCGCCAACGAGGGCGCCCACCAACTCGCCGCCTACATCGTCAGGCACGCCCAGCAGTGGGCGCTCGGCGGCCACATCCCCGCCTACCGGCCGGTCCTGTCCACGGCCGCGTACAAGAAGATGAGCCCGCAGAACGAGTACGTCTCGGCCATGGACCACCAGGCCACCGAGCCGAAGGTGTGGTTCGCCGGGTCCACCGGCATCCTCGCCCAGCGCGTCGGCCCCGTCATCGTCTCCTCCACGATGGGCTCCGCCAAGCCGGAGACCGCCGCCCGCCGGATGCAGAGCGAGCTCACCAGGCTGCTCGCCTCGAAGAACCCCATGGACGGCAAGACCGCCGCGCAGGGAGGTGCGGTCGCATGACCACCAGCGCTCAGACCCTCATCGCCCCCGCGCGAGCGAAGACCGCCGCCGGCACCGCCACCCTCCGCCGCAAGCAGGGCTTCCAGCACGGCGGCTGGTTCGTCGCCCCGTTCCTCACCCTGTTCGCCCTCTTCGTGATCTGGCCGCTGCTGCGCGGCGTCTACCTCAGCTTCACGGACGCCAACATCTCCGGCGACAGCGCGAACTTCGTCGGCCTCGACAACTACCGCGAGGCCCTCGACGACCCGCTGGTGTGGAACACGCTCGGCCACAGCGCCTACTTCACGCTCCTGGTCGTGCCCTGCATCACGGTCCTCGCCTTCTTCCTCGCGATGCTCGCCCACCACATCGAGCGCGGCAAATGGCTGTGGCGGCTGTGCTTCTTCGCCCCGTTCCTGCTGCCGTCGACCGTCGCCGCCAACCTGTGGCAGTGGCTGTTCAACCCCGGCACCGGCATGATCAACCACGTCTTCGGCCTCGACACGCCCTGGCTGACCGACAAGTCGTACGCGATGCTCGCCGTGGTCATCTGCACGCTCTGGTGGACGGTCGGCTTCAGCTTCCTGCTCTACCTCGCCGCACTCCAGGGCATCCCCGACCACCTCTACGAGGCCGCCAAGCTGGACGGCGCG
Source organism: Streptomyces sp. NPDC006385 (assembly GCF_040612485.1). Classification (NCBI taxonomy): domain Bacteria; kingdom Bacillati; phylum Actinomycetota; class Actinomycetes; order Kitasatosporales; family Streptomycetaceae; genus Streptomyces; species Streptomyces sp. NPDC006385. Next base: position 59,865 of record NZ_JBEXQG010000041.1, on the reverse strand, counting down.
AACGCCTGGCACCGCATGGTCCACATCACCCTGCCGATGCTGCGCACCATCACCGGCCTCGTCATCACCCTCCAGATCCTGGCCTCGCTCCAGGTCTTCGACCAGGCCGTCGTGATGCTGGACTTCATGCCCGGCCCGGAGGAATCGACCCGCACCTTCGTCCAGTACACCCTGGAACAGGGCTTCACCAGCTACCGCGTGGGCTACGCCTCCGCGATCTCCATCATCTTCTTCGTGATCATCGCGTCCGTCGCCGTCGCGCGGATGTGGCTGCTGCGCAAGCGTGAGGAGGGCGTGCGATGACCGCCACACAGGTACAAGCCAACGTACGGGCGAGGAAGCCCTGGACGCCGAGCCAGATCGTCCTCACCCTGCTCGGCACCGCCGTCTCCGTGGTGTTCGTGGCCCCGCTCGCCTGGGCCCTGTTCACCTCCCTCAAGTCCGAGACCGAGGCCGTCGAGGTGCCGACGCACTGGCTGCCGAAGGACTGGACCACCCAGGCGTGGACGGCCATCTTCGACACCGGCAACATCACCAACTGGTTCGTGAACTCCGTCGTCGTCTCCGTCTGCGTCACCGCCGTCGTGCTGCTGGTCAGCGCGCTCGCCGGATACGGCTTCGCCCGCACCGAGTTCCGCGGCAAGAACGCCCTGCTGGGCCTGGTCATGGCCGGCCTGATGGTCTCGCCCGCCGTCCTCGGCGTCCCCCTGTTCACCACCGTCCAGCAGATGGGCATGGTCGACACCTACTGGGGCATGATCCTGCCGCAGTGCGCGCCCGCCGCGATGGTCTACATCCTCTACAAGTTCTTCCAGGGCATCCCGCGCGAGCTGGAGGAGGCCGCCTTCATCGACGGCGCGGGCCGCTGGCGCGTCTTCTTCACCATCGTGCTCCCGCTCTCCCGTCCCTCCCTCGCCGCGGTCGGCATCTTCACCTTCATCGCCTCGTGGAACAACTTCCTGTGGCCGTACATGGTGACCAACAACCCCGACCTGATGACCATGCCGAACGGCATCGCGACCGTCATGAACTCCTACGGCATCCAGTGGGCCCAGCTCATGGCCGGCGGCCTCATGGCGGGCCTGCCGCTGATCATCGTGTTCGTGTTCTTCCAGAGGCAGATCGTGGCGGGCGTCGCCCACACGGGATTGGCGGGACAGTGACCCTGCGCAGAACCCTCACCACCCTGGCGGCGGCCACGCTCCTGGCCCTGCTGCCCCACACGGCACAGGCGGCGGAGACCCACCCCGACCCCCGCCCGATCACCGGCCAGGAGATCATCCACGACCCGACCGTCTCCCGCCTGAAGTCCGGCGGCTACGTCGCCTACTCCACCGGCGGCATCATCGGCGCCCGCCTGTCCGAGGACGGCCGGCACTGGACCGACGCCGGCAACGCCTTCGCCGAGCCCCCGGCCTGGTGGTACGAGTACAACGACAAGGCCGACCCCTGGGCCCCCGACCTCTCCCGGCGCGACGGCCGCTACTGGCTCTACTACGCCGTCTCCTCCTGGGGCAGCAACCACTCCGCGATCGGCGTCGCCACGTCCCGCACGGGCCTGCCCGGCACATGGACCGACCACGGCAAGGTCTTCACCTCGGAGACGACCGACACGTGGAACGCCATCGACCCGGCGATCATCCGCGCCGACGGCAAGCTGTGGATGTCCTTCGGCTCGTACTGGACCGGCATCCGCATGGTCGAGCTGAACCCGAAGACGGGCAAGGCGATCCCCGGCGCCAAGGTCCACCATCTGGCCACCCGCCCCGACGCCCCCTACGCGGTCGAGGGCCCGTACATCGTCAAGCACGGCCGCCACTACTACCTCTTCGCCTCGTACGACACCTGCTGCTCGGGCGTGAACTCGACGTACAAGATCAAGGTCGGCAGGTCGCTGAAGGTCACCGGCCCGTACGTCGACAGCGCCGGCAAGCCGATGCTGGAGGGCGGCGGCGACCTGGTCCTGGAGGGCCACGGCCGCTACATCGGCACGGGCGGCGAGTCGGTCTTCAGGGACAGAGGCAAAGATGTCCTGGCGTACCACTACTACGACGCAGAGGACGAAGGCACCCCCAAGCTGGGGCTGAACACGCTGAGCTGGAACAAGAAGGGCTGGCCGCGTTTGCTCTAGGGGCGCGGGGCTGTATCAACGTGCGGCTCCGCCGCGTGGGCGCGACAAGCCACGAATCACCTGCAGACAAAACGGAACCTCGAAAGGCAAGCATGCACACCGCCCGCTTCACCCTCGACCCCGCCTTCACCGTCGGCGAGGTCAACCCCCGTATCTTCGGCAGCTTCGTGGAACACCTCGGCCGCTGCGTCTACACCGGCATCTTCGAGCCGGACCACCCCACCGCCGACGACAAGGGCCTGCGCCAGGACGTCCTGAACCTCGTCCGCGAGCTCGGCGTCACGGCCGTCCGCTACCCCGGCGGCAACTTCGTCTCCGGGTACAGGTGGGAGGACTCGGTCGGCCCGGTCGAGAACCGCCCTCGCCGCCTCGACCTCGCCTGGCACTCCACCGAGACGAACCGCTTCGGCCTCTCCGAGTACATCGACTTCCTGCGCAAGATCGGCCCCCAGGCCGAGCCGATGATGGCCGTCAACCTGGGCACGCGCGGAGTCGCGGAAGCCCTCGAACTCCAGGAGTACGCCAACCACGCCGAGGGCACCGCCCTGTCCGACCTCCGCGTCTCCCACGGGGACAAGGACCCCTTCGGCATCAAACTCTGGTGCCTCGGCAACGAGATGGACGGCCCCTGGCAGACCGGTCACAAGACGGCGGAGGAGTACGGCCGCGTCGCCGCCGAGACGGCCCGGGCCATGCGCCAGATGGACCCCGGCGTCGAACTCGTCGCCTGCGGTTCCTCCAGCCAGTCCATGCCGACCTTCGCCGAGTGGGAGGCGACGGTCCTGAAGGAGACGTACGACCTGGTCGACCACATCTCCCTGCACGCCTACTACTGGCCCGAGAACGGCGACATCGACTCCTTCCTCGCCTCCGCCGTCGACATGGAGTCCTTCATCGACAACGTCGTCGCGACCGCCGACCACGTGGGCGCCCGGCTCAAGTCGAAGAAGAAGATCAACCTCTCCTTCGACGAGTGGAACGTGTGGTACCTGCCCGAGTGGGAGGCCCGCGCCAAGACCTTCGAGCAGGACGACTGGCCCGAGGCCCCGCGCCTGCTGGAGGACAACTACAGCGTCCTGGACGCCGTCGTCTTCGGCTCGCTCCTCATCGCGCTGCTGCGGCACGCGGACCGCGTCACCGTCGCCTGCCTCGCCCAGCTCGTCAACGTCATCGCCCCGATCATGACCGAGCCGGGCGGCCCGGCCTGGCGTCAGACGACGTTCTTCCCGTTCGCGCAGGCGAGTGAGTACGGCCGCGGCCAGGTCCTGGACGTCCGCGTGGACTCCCCGACCTACGAGACGAAGAAGTTCGGCGAGACCGACCTGCTGCACGCCACCGCCGTGCGCGCCGAGGACGGTACCGTCACCGTCTTCGCGGTCAACCGCAGCCGCACCGAGGCCCTCCCGCTCGAAGTCGCCCTGAACGGCCTCGCCCTCACCCAGGTCGTCGAGCACAGCGCCCTCGCGGACGCCGACCCGGACGCCCGCAACACCCTCGACGACCCCGAGCGGGTCACCCCGCACCCGGTCGAGGGCACGGCGCTGGTGAACGGCCGCCTCACCGCTGTCCTGGAACCGCTGTCCTGGAACGTGATCCGGCTGGGCTGACCGGAGAGATTTTCACAGGGCCCCAAGACCGTGCCGGTCTTGGGGCCCTGCGGTCGTTCAGCCCTCAACTCGCTTGTGAATGGCTGGAGTTCGCCCTGGCCCTCCCTCACGCGGCTCCTTACGATCCGGGGCGCAGTCACCCCCCAAACCAAGGAGAGTTCCATGGCACGTGGACTCCTGCGCCTGCTGCTGAGCGGCGGCGCGCTCACCGCTCTGCTCACCGGCGCGTTGCCCGCACAGGCGGCCCCCGCGTTCGAGAACCCGCCGCCGGACAAGATCGTCATCAAGGTCGCCACGGTCAACGGCTCCGGCTGCCCCCAGGGCACCACCGCCGTCGCCGTCTCCGAGGACAACACCGCCTTCACCGTGACCTACAGCGACTATCTCGCCCAGGTCGGCGGCAACTCCGACCCCACGGCGTTCCGCAAGAACTGCCAGCTCAACCTGGTCGTGCACGTCCCGCAGGGCTTCACGTACGCCATCGCCAGCGCCGACTACCGCGGCTTCGCCGCCCTCCAGCCCGGCGCGAGCGCCATGCAGAGAGCCTCGTACTACTTCCAGGGCTCCTCGAACACGCAGTACCGCAGCCACCCCTTCAGCGGCCCCCTCAACGACAACTGGCAGGCCACCGACAGCACCGACTGGGCGCAACTGGTCTGGGCGCCCTGCGGCGTTCAGCGCAACTTCAACATCAACACGGAGCTGAGGGTCAGCGCCGGCACGTCCTCGCCGGACAAGGTCAGCTTCATGACGATGGACTCGACGGACGGTGACATCAGCACGGTGTACCACCTGGCGTGGAAGGAGTGCCCGGGCAGGTAGTCACACCGGCCACGCGTCCAAACCTCCGGCAAATGTCCACACCGGCACACCGGTAGGTCATACCGGAGCCTGGCCGTCCGCCTCCTCCGTGTCGCCGAGCGCCGCCTTGTCGCCGAAGTGCCCGTCTCGGAAACCGGGTCGCAATAGGCAGGTACGCGGGAGTGCGGCGGGTCCTGTGAAGAAGTTGGCGTATTCGGTAACCCGGTGGTCATAGCGATGAAGTCGATCTCCGGAATACGTCGTGCACCGTGGTGGAGCGGTTGGCCGTCTCCTCTTCGGCGTGCTTTGATCCTGCGCAACGGCGGGCGCCGGGAACGGATTCCGGTTCGGGAATTCCGGCAACCTCCGCCGTTGAAGAATGTTCACTCGAAGGGAACCGCAGGTTATGAACTTCATCCCGCAGGTAGAAACGGCCGAGATCTCCGACGCCGCCCTGGACCAGGTCGCCGGCGGCCAGGCGGGCGGCAGCGCTTCCGCCGGTCTGACGGGCACCCTCACCAGCGGTCTCTCCGAGTCCGTGAGCGCCGTCGCCTGTGCCGACGTCTTCGCTGCGGTCTCGCCGGAGGGCGTCGCGGTGGGCGTGCACGCGCACGGTGCCGCCGCCCGCCACTGACGAAATAACGGCAATGGGCCCCGGAATTCGTTCCGGGGCCCATTGGCTTTTGTCCACGGGGCTCGTCACCGCCAGGCAGTGGCCTCCGTGGCGTGGATGCAGTAATTCTCGAAGGTGCTGGCGCCGCCCGCCTTCGGGACCGCGCAGGCCGTGATCCGGAACTCCCCGTCCGGGGCGGCGACCATGTGGGTGAACTGGTCGTTGTCGTACTCGATCTCCGCGGTCCGCTTCGTTCCACCGGCCACGGCCACCGTGACCAGGTCTCCGGGGTTGCCTCGTGTGATCTTCGCCCACACGGCCTTGCAGTTCTCGCTGTGGCGAATCTGGAGGTGGGCGGGGTTGCCGGCGTCGGGCTTGAAGGTACGCGCGTCCTCTCCGCAGCCCTGGCTCTCTGGGTTCTTGCCTTCGCAGGCGTCACCGGGACAGGTCGGCTCGTCGAGAAGTGCCTTCATCATGTGATCCCCGAGCGGGGTCATGAAGGCGGCCAGCACCGCGCCGACGATGGCGACCGAGAAGGCCAACGCCGGTGCGCTGCGGAGCCGACTGCGCCTGCCCGCGGGCGGCTTGTCGTCGGGGTTGCTCGTCATCAGGAATCACCTCGGTGTACGGCCAGGAAGGTCAGAGTCGTTTCCTGTTGCCGTAGAGACAAGGCGCAACGAGGGAGCAGAGGGAGCATGTCGTTGCCCGCGTGTGCTCCCTTGGCGGATCAGCCGCTCGTGCCGGAGGCGAAGGACACGAACAGGCCCCAGGCTTCCGGGGAGAGGCGCAGGTGATTCTCCTCCGGCGCCTTGGAGTCGCGTAGGTGGACGGTGGCGGGCGTGACGGCGACCTCGACGCAGTCGCCGGAACCGCTGCTGCTGTAGCTGGACTTGTGCCAGGCGAGGGCCACTTCGACGCAGTCGCCGTCGCCGCTGCTGCTGTAGCTGCTCTTGAACCAGACCAGTTCGCTGGTGCTCATAGCTCTCCTCGCATCCGCTCCAACAGGCTCACGGAGTCCTGGAGGGTGAGAGCCTGCGAACGCATCCTGGCATACCGCTTCTGGAGCACGCTGATCTCCTTCGAGTCGGTCACGAACATGCCTCCGCGCTGCCCCTCGCAGTAGGCGAACCACTTGTTGTCCGGAGTCTCCAGCAACTGCATGGGGCCCGCCAGCCCTGCATGAGACTCTCGGACCAACGGCATGATCTGGATCTCGACGTTACGCAGTTCGGCGATCTCCAGTACGTGCTCGACGAGTTTCCGCGTGACGTCTACACCGCCGGTACGCCGTAGGAACAGGTTCTCTTCGAGGATGAAGCCGAAGGTGGTGTTCGGTCGTTCCCGCAGCAGCCGCTGTCGCTCCGCTCGCGCTTGCCACTGGGTCTCGGTCTGAGCCTCGTCCAGCAGAGGCCACTGGTCGGCGAACAGCTGCCGTGCGTAAGCCTCCGTCTGCAACAGCCCGGGAATCAAGCGGCATTCGTACGTGTACAGCGTGATCGCGGTCGCCTCCAACCGTGCCCAGCGCCGAAACCAAGCCGCCAACCCATTCTGCCGAGTCAGCCACGGTGCCGCCTTCCGCAGTGCCCCCGTGTTCCCCAGCACCCCCTCCGCGCGCTCGGCGAACTCGGGATCCGGCATCCGCCGCCCCAACTCCACCGAAGCCACGGTGTGTTTGGACAGTCCCACCCGGTCCCCGAACTCCTCCCGGCTCAGCCCCGCATGCTCCCGCAGTGCCTGCACGACCGCCCCGAACGTCCGCAGGCTGTCCGACGACTCCGGCTCGCCACCCGTGCCCGCACCCGTCCCCACCGCACCATCGACCACAGTCGGTCACCTCCCGCGGTCATGGTTACGGGTGGTCACGAGTACTGTCCACACCGTAACCACGTACGCTCCCGCAGCGTACGCGCCGCCCACCTGGTGAACCGGCCCTCCGCCCCGCCAGATTGGGCCCATGCCCGCACCCCGCGCCCCCCAACCCCCGGTTACCGTACGTATGTTCACGCAGCGCCTCAGCGCCACCCCCCGCGGCGCCCGGCTCGCCCGGCACCTCGCCCTGAACCAGCTCCACGCCTGGGGCGTCCCGCACGGCAGCGACGCCGCCGAGGCCGTCGCCGCGATCGTCGCGGAGCTGGCCGCCAACGCCGTGACCCACGGACGTGTCCCCGGCCGGGACTTCGAGCTGCGGCTGTCCCTGCCCACCGGCAGCATCCGGATCGAGGTGAGTGACACCCGTACGGAGTCGCGCCCTCCGAAACCCGGCGACGTACGGCCTCCGCACGCTCTCGACGACCACGGCCGCGGCCTCCTCCTCGTCGAGGCGCTGGCCGACCGGTGGGAGGTGGTGGACCGGGACGCGCCGCCCGGAAAGACCGTGCGGGCGGAGGTGGATCTGCCGGGGTGGCTGTCGCTGGTCGGGCGCCGGCCCTGACGCGCGAGGTCGCCCTTCCGCCCGGTCGGCCACCACCGCGTTCCGCTTGTTGCTGCGCGAACCATTGACGCGCAAGGGGTTCGATTCTACGGTCCGTTCGAACTTGCGATCGCTGTTCGAGATTTCGATCAGCCCTGTACCCCCACCGCAAGGAGGACCCGCATGCCCCGCACGCTGCGCACCCGAACAGCCTTGCTAGCCCTCCCCGCCGCCGCACTGCTCGCCCTCATCCCGAGCACGGCGTCCGCGTACCCCTACCCCGGCCGGGTCACCGGCGACACGATCGTCCACGACCCGACGATGATGCGTACCTCGTCCGGCCAGTACCTGCTCTACGCGACCGGCGGCGGCATCTCCCACAAGACGTCCAGTGACCGCATCGCCTTCAGAAACGGCAGCGACGCCTTCTCCAGCAAGCCGAGCTGGTGGCGGAACTACTCCTCCGTCCCCGAGGCGTGGGCGCCGGACATCTCGTTCCACAACGGCAAGTACTGGCTGTACTACTCGGTCTCCAAGTTCGGCTCGAACACCTCCGCCATCGGCCTCGCGACCTCCAGCACGGGTCAGCCGGGCAGCTGGTCGGACCAGGGGATCGTCTACAGCTCCAGCTCCTCCAGCGACTTCAACGCCATCGACCCGAACCTCTTCGTGAACGACGACGGCAAGTGGTGGCTGTCCTTCGGCAGTTGGTGGACCGGGATCAAGATGATCCAGATCAACCCCGCCACCGGCAAGCAGCTCTCCTCCCACACCACCCGCTACTCCCTCGCGTCCCGCCCCACCGGGACGAAGGCCGTCGAGGCACCCTTCATCGTCAAGCGGGGCGGGTACTACTACCTCTTCGCCTCGTACGACACCTGCTGCAACGGGACGAGTTCGACGTACAAGGTCAAGGTGGGCCGGGCGAGCAGCGTCACCGGCCCGTACCGCGACCGCAACGGCGTCGACATGAGGAACAACGGCGGCACGCCCGTCCTGGAGTCGCACGGCAGCATCATCGGTCCCGGTGGCCAGTCGATCATGAAGGACGTCGACGGCGACCTGATCGTCTACCACTACTACGACGGCAACGACGCCGGTAAGCCCAAGCTCGGCATCAACCTTCTGAACTGGAGCAGCGGATGGCCCGTCGCATACTGACCCTACTGGCGGCCCTGCTGCTGGCGATCGGCCTCGGCCAGCCGTCCGCGAGCGCCGCCTCGTTCGCCAACCCGGTCAAGTCCGTCAAGGGCGCCGACCCCTGGATCTCGTACCACGACGGCAACTACTACCTGGTGACGACGAGTTGGTCCGACGTCATCACCATCCGCAAGTCCACCACCCTCGCCGGGCTGTCCACCGCGCCCAGCGTGCAGGTGTGGAAGGGCGACGCGGCCAGCCGGTGCTGCAACATCTGGGCGCCGGAGCTGCACTTCCTCAACGGCCGCTGGTACCTGTACTACGTCGCCGGGCAGAACGTGTCCGACTACGTTCCGACGCAGCGCAGCCACGTCCTGGAGAGCGCCGGCTCCGACCCCATGGGGCCGTACACCTACAAGGGGCAGCTCAGCAACGTGTGGATGCTCGACCCGAGCGTGCTCAACGTGGGCGGGCGGCTGTACATGATGGGCAGCGCGATCACCGAGGGGACGCAGAACCTCGTCATCGCGCCGATGTCCAACCCGTACACCGTCAGCGGCGCCTACTCGACGATCTCGCGGCCGACGCACGCCTGGGAGCGGCAGGGCGGCACCGTGAACGAGGGCGCCGAGGTGCTGCAGCGGGGCGGACGCACCTTCGTCATCTACTCCGCAAGCGGCTGCTGGACACCCGACTACAAGCTGGGCCAGCTGGAGCTCACCGGCTCCAACCCGCTGTCCGCGTCCTCCTGGACGAAGAAGTCCACGCCCGTCTTCCAGCGCAACGACGCCAACGGGGTCTACGGGCCCGGTCACAACGGCTTCTTCACCTCGCCGGACGGCCGCGAGAACTGGATCGTCTACCACGCCAACGACGCCGCGTCCGAGGGCTGCGACAACGGCCGGACCACCCGGGCGCAGAAGTTCACCTGGAACTCCGACGGCACGCCGAACTTCGGCACGCCGGTCCGGCTGGGCACCTCCCTCGCCGGGCCCTCCGGAGAGCCGGCCGCCGCCTCCACGACGTACACCGTCGTCAACCGCAACAGCGGCAAGTGCCTTGACGTGGCCGGGGGTTCGACGGCCGACGGCACCAATGTCCAGCAGTGGACGTGCAGTGGCGGCAACAACCAGAGGTGGCGCCTGGAGGACCTCGGCGACGACACCCACCGCCTGGTCAACGTGGCCACCGGCAAGGTCCTGGACACCGCCGACTGCTCGACCGCCGACGGTGCCGACCTGCGGCAGTGGTCCTGGCTGAACAACACCTGCCAGCGCTACCAGTTCGTCGCCACCGACGGCGGCTACGTCCGCATCGTCAACAAGGCCACGGGCAAGGTGGCCGACGTGACGAACTGCGGCACGGCGGACGGAACGGACGTACGCCAGTGGACGTGGCTGAACAACGCCTGCCAGCAGTGGAGGTTGACGCCGGCGTAGGACAGCCCATCCTCGCGCTAGCCGACCTGCCCCATCCCCGCCGCATTGGGCCAGCTCTGGCTGTTGGGCCAGCCGGTCGCCGGCGCGGGAGCCAGCCCCGGCCCGGTCGTCCCCCGCACCTGCGCCGCCGTGAGCCCTCCACGGGCGGGTACACCCGGCGGCGTGGGCGCGGGCATCGCCGCCGCAGCCGGTGCCACGGGCGAGGGGAAGGGCATCGGCGCGGGGACGGGGGCGGCCGGGACCGGAGACGGGGCCGGGGCTGGGGCTGGGGCGGCCGGGACAGGAGACGGGGCTGGAGCTGGGGCGGGAGCGGGTGCTGGAGCGGGCGTCGGGGCCGGGGCCACAGGAGCCGGCGCGGGCATGGGCATGCCGGTGCCCTGCGGCACCGCCTGTGGCTGCGGCGCCGCAGGCATCCCGGCACTCATGGCCTGAGCGGCAAGGCCCTGCATGCCCGCGCCGTTGGTGGAGCTGACCAACCGGTCCACCGCCGCCGTACCCGAGCTGTAGTGGGTTGCTGTACCCAGCTCGGGTACGGCGGCTCCCCTCCTGGACGTCCCGTAGAGCACCTGCTCCAGGCCGGACACCAGGCGACGCACGTCCACCTGGGGGCGCACCACGAGACGCAGGAAGCGGCTGGACGAACCGATCTTGTTGCCGCACTCGCGGACCAGGATCCGGTGCTCGGTGAGCAGCCGGTCCCGGACCACCGTGCCCTCGGCGCCCACGGGGAGGCGCACGAAGAGGAAGTTGCCCTGGGACGGGTAGACCGTCAGACCGGGCAGCGCGGAGAGCTGGCTGGCCATGTCGAGGCGGTCCCGGCGCACCTGCTGGAGGCTCTGCGCGTACTCGGGGCCGTGTTCCCTGAGCATGAACACCACGTGCTCCGCGAAGGAGTTGAGGTTCCACTTCGGCAGCATCGTGCGGACCATCCCAGCCAGCGCCGGGTTGGCGACCAGGTAGCCGAAGCGGATGCCGTGCAGGCCGAAGTTCTTGCCGAGGCTGCGCAGCACGATGACGTTCGGGCGCAGCATCGCCTCCTGGACGACCGACGGGTCCTGCTCGGCGTCGGCGAACTCCAGGAAGCTCTCGTCGACGACGACCAGGTCCCGGTCGGCCATCGCGTCCATGAACTGCACGAGCGCGTGCTTGTGGAGGTAGCCGCCGTCGGGGTTGTTCGGGTTGCAGACGACCGCGACCCGCGTTCCCCTGGCCCGGATGAACTCGGCGTACTGCGCGAGGTCCAGGGCGAACCCGCTGGACTCCTGGAGCGGGAACATGTCGACCCGCTTGCCGGTCTCCATCGGCTGGTCGGTCCAGCGGCCGAACGTGGGGACCGGGACGGCGAGGGACTCACGGACCATCAGGTGGTCGATCCAGGTGATCAGTTCCGTGGAGCCGTTGCCCATCGCCACGCACTGCGGCGGGAGCTGGAGGAGGCTGCACAGCTCGGCCGTGATCGTGTCGGCGCTGCTCGGGTAGTACGTGATGATGTCCCGGAGCCTGCTCGCCATGTCGTCGAACATGGCGGGGGTCGGGAAGTAGGGGTTGCAGGGGATGCAGAAGTCGACCGGACCGGCCCCGTCGCCGCCCTCCCGCGTCAGCGCCGCCATCGACGGGCTGTGCGCCGCGGTGCTGCGGAACAGCGAGGTGACGTTGTCGGCCATGGAACCTCCGTTCGGGTGGCCCGCGCGGGGGAGCGCGGGCCACCCGTACATACGGAGGCCGGGGTGGCGCCGTTCAATCACCGAGGAATCGGTGAGAACTTGTGTGCCACCTGTGAAGAACCGTCAGCAGCTGAACGAGTGCACCGTCGTCGACCGGTAGGTCTGTCCCGGCCGCAGCACGGTCGACGGGAACTTCGGCTTGTTCGGCGAGTCCGGGAAGTGCTGCGTCTCCAGGCACAGCGCGTCGCCCTGCCGGTAGGTGCGTCCGCTCGGGCCGACGAGGGTGCCGTCGAGGAAGTTGCCCGAGTAGAACTGCAGGCCCGGCTCGGTGGTCGCCATCCGCAGGGTGCGGCCGGAGGACGGGTCCTTCAGCGTCGCGCACCACTCGGGGCGCGGCGAGATGCCCTTGTCCAGCACCCAGTTGTGGTCGATGCCCTTGCCGTACAGGAGCTGCTGGTGGGCCTCGCGGAGGTCCTCGCCGATCGCCTTGGTGCGGCGGAAGTCGAAGGGGGTGCCCGCGACGGGGGCCAGCTCACCGGTGGGGATGAGGCCCGAGTCGACGGGGGTGTAGCGGGACGCGGCGATCTTCAGCTCGTGGTTCTCGATCGTGCCGCTGCCCTCGCCGGCGAGGTTCCAGTACACGTGGCTGGTGAGGTTGACGACGGTGGCCTTGTCGGTGGTGGCCTCGTAGTCGATCCGCCAGTCGCCGTGCCGGGTGAGGGTGTACGTCACCTTCGTCTTGAGCGTGCCCGGGTAGCCCATCTCGCCGTCGACGGAGGTGTAGTACAGGTGCAGGCCGACGTCGGAGCCCTTGGTGAACGGCTCGATGTCCCACACCCGCTTGTCGAAGCCCTGGGCCCCGCCGTGCAGGGTGTTCTCGCCGTCGTTGACGTTGACCTGGTAGCTCTTGCCGTCCAGGGTGAACTTGCCCTTGCCGATGCGGTTGCCGTAGCGGCCGATCAGCGCGCCGAAGTACGGGCTCTTGGCGACGTAGTCCTCGATGTTGTCGAAGCCCAGCGAGATGTTGGCGTACCGGCCGCGACGGTCCGGGACCTCCAGGGACTGCACGATGCCGCCGTAGGAGAGGACCTTCATGCGGGTGCCGCCGTTGGCCAGCGACCAGCTGTAGACCTTCGTGCCGTCGGCGAGCTTGCCGAAAAGCGTCTTCACCGGCCTGTTGCCTCCCGTGGTGGCGTGCGCCGTACCGCCGAGCGTGGTGGCGGCTATGCCCGCCGCCGCGGCTCCCGCGATGACCGTGCGTCTGTTCAGTTCCATATGCGGCTCCACTTCCTTGGGAAACTGCTCTGAAAGAACCGGGCCCCCGCCTTCCGGCGGGGGCCCGGCCTGACCTACGAACCGACCTTGCGCTTGTTCCATACGTCGAACCCGACCGCCGCCAGGAGCACCAGGCCCTTGATGACCTGCTGCCAGTCGGTGCCGATGCCGACGAGGTTCATGCCGTTGTTCAGCACGCCCAGGACCAGACCACCGATGATCGCGCCGAGCACGGTGCCGACACCGCCGCTCATCGACGCGCCGCCGATGAACGAGGCCGCGATCGCCTCCAGCTCGAAGTTGAGGCCGGCCTTGGGTGAGGCCGCGTTGAAGCGGGCGGCGAAGACCAGGCCCGCCAGGGCCGCGAGCATGCCCATGTTCACGAAGATCAGGAAGACGACCTTCTTGTCCTTGACACCCGACAGCTTGGCCGCGGGCAGGTTGCCGCCGATGGCGTAGATGTGGCGGCCGATGATCGCGTTGCGCATCACGTAGCCGAAGCCGACGAGCAGCACGCCCAGGACGAGCAGCACGATCGGGGCGCCCTTGTAGCTGGCGAGCAGCAGCGTCAGCGTGAGGATGGCGGCGCCGAGCGCGACCAGCTTCAGCAGGAACAGGTTGAAGGGCGGGACGTCCAGGTTGAACTCCTGCTGCCGGCGGCGGTCACGGAACTCCTGGAAGACCACGAACGCGATCATCGCGAAGCCGAGCAGCAAGGTGAGGTTGTGGTAGTTCGTGTTCGGTCCGACCTCCGGCAGGAAGCCGTTGGCGACCTTCTGCAGACCGTCCGGGAACGGGCCGAGCGTCTGGCCCTCCAGGAAGATCTCGGTCAGACCACGGAAGATCAGCATGCCCGCGAGGGTCACGATGAAGGAGGGTATGCCGCCGTATGCGATGAAGAAGCCTTGGACCGCGCCCGCGATCGCGCCCACCGCCAGGCACAGAATCACGGCGACCGGCCATGGCAGATCGTTCTTGACCATGAACACGGCGGCCATCGAGCCGACGAACGCCGTCAGCGAACCGACCGACAGGTCGATGTGGCCCGCGATGATCACCAGCATCATGCCCATCGCGAGGATGAGGATGTAGCTGTTCTGCAGCACCAGGTTGGAGACGTTGCGCGGCAGCAGCAGGTCGCCGTCGGTCCACACGGCGAACAGCGCCACGATCAGGCCGAGGGCGATCAGCATGCCGTACTGCCGCATGTTGCGGCGCATGCCGTCCAGTACCAACTGGAGCAGACCGTCGCCCGCGGCCCCTCCGCTCTTCCCCGGCGGCGCGGGGGCCGGGGTCTTGGCGGTCACATCCGTGCTCATCGGGTTACCTCTTTGTCCTTCGTCATCTGACGCATCAGCGATTCCTGCGAGGCTTCGGCCCGCGAGAACTCACCGGTCAGCCGCCCCGCGGCCATCGTGTAGATGCGGTCACACATGCCGAGCAGCTCGGGCAGCTCGGAGGAGATGAAGACGACCGCCTTGCCCTGGGCGGCCAACTGGTCGATGACCGTGTAGATCTCGTACTTGGCACCGACGTCGATGCCGCGCGTCGGCTCGTCCAGGATCAGCACGTCCGGACCCGCGAAGATCCACTTGCTGAGGACGACCTTCTGCTGGTTGCCGCCGGACAGCTTGCCCACCGGCTCGAAGACGGTCGGCGCCTTGATGTTCATGGACTTGCGGAAGCCCTCGGCGACCTGCCGCTCCTCGTGCTCGTCGATCACGCCCCGCTTGGCGACCTTGCCCAGCGCGCTGAGCGAGATGTTGCGGTTGATGGTGTCGATGAGGTTCAGGCCGTAGTGCTTGCGGTCCTCGGTGACGTACGCGATGCCGTTCTTCACGGCCTCGGGGACGGACTTCGTACGGATCTCCTTGCCGTCCTTGAGGATCGTGCCGCCGGCGTAACGGCCGTACGTCCGCCCGAAGACGCTCATCGCGAGCTCGGTGCGGCCGGCGCCCATGAGGCCCGCGATGCCGACGATCTCACCGCGTCGCACGGCCAGTGACACATCGTCGACGACCTTGCGCTGCTGGTCGATCGGGTGGTGCACGGTCCAGCCCCGGATCTCCAGCGCGGGGGCCGCGCCCTCCTCCGGCTCGTGCGGGGTGCGCTCCGGGAAGCGGTGCTCCAGGTCCCGGCCGACCATGCCGCTGATGATCCGGTCCTCGGTGGTCTCCGGGGCCTTCACATCGAGCGTCTCGATGGTCTTGCCGTCCCGGATGATCGTCACCGAGTCCGCGACCTTGCGGATCTCGTTGAGCTTGTGGGAGATGATGATCGAGGTGATGCCCTGCTTCTTCAACTCCAGGATCAGATCCAGGAGTTTGCCGCTGTCCTCGTCGTTCAGGGCCGCGGTCGGCTCATCCAGGATGAGCAGCTTCACCTTCTTCGACAGCGCCTTCGCGATCTCCACGAGCTGCTGCTTGCCCACGCCGATGTCGGCGACCCGGGTGTCCGGGTGGTCGCTGAGCCCGACCCGCCGCAGCAGCTCGGTGGCGTGCCGCAGCGTTTCCCTCCAGTCGATGAACCCGCCCTTGGCGTGCTCGTTGCCGAGGAAGATGTTCTCCGCGAGGGAGAGATACGGCGACAGCGCCAGCTCCTGATGGATGATGACGATGCCGCGCTGCTCGCTCGCCCGGATGTCCTTGAACTCGCAGACCTCACCCTCGAAGAGGATCTCCCCTTCGTAGGTGCCGTGCGGGTGGACGCCGGAGAGGACCTTCATCAGGGTCGACTTACCGGCGCCGTTCTCCCCGCAGATGGCGTGGACCTCGCCCTGCTGGACGGTCAGCGTGACGTCCGACAGCGCCTTGACGCCGGGAAAGGTCTTGACGATCGAGCGCATTTCCAGGACGGGTCCCGCCATGGTCGTGCCTTCCAATCAGAGTGTGCCGGCGGTTGTCTAGAGGTCGCTTTCCTTGATGTAGCCGGAGTCGACGACCGCCTCCTTGTAGTTGGACTTGTCGACGCTGACCGGCGTGAGCAGGTAGGCCGGGACGACCTTGGCGCCGTTGTCGTAGGTCTTGGTGTCGTTGACCTCGGGCTTCTTGCCGTTGAGCGCCGCGTCGACCATGTTCGAGGCCACCTTGGCGAGTTCACGGGTGTCCTTGTACACGGTCATCGCCTGCTCGTCGGCGATGATCGACTTCACCGAGGCGACCTCGGCGTCCTGGCCGGTGACGATCGGCCACGGCTTGCTCTTGGAGCCGTAGTCGTCCGACCGCAGTGCCGAGAGGATGCCGATGGAGATGCCGTCGTACGGCGAGAGGACCGCGTCGACACGCTCGCTCTTGTAGGACGAGGTCAGGATCTCGTCCATGCGGTTCTGGGCCTTGCCGCCGTCCCAGCGCAGGGTGGTGACCTGGGTGAGCTTGGTCTGGCCGGAGCGGACGACGAGCTGCTTCTTGTCGATGTACGGCTGCAGGACCTTCATCGCGCCGCCGAAGAAGTAGCGCGTGTTGTTGTCGTCGTTCGAGCCGGCGAAGAGTTCGATGTTGAACGGGCCCTTCTTGGAGCCGTCCTTCAGGCCGAGCTTCTCGACGATGTAGTTGGCCTGGAGCTCGCCGACCTTCTCGTTGTCGAACGACGCGTAGTAGTCGACGTTCGGCGTGCCGAGGATCAGGCGGTCGTAGGAGATGACCGGGATCTTCGCTTCCTTGGCCTGCTGGAGCACGTTGTCCAGCGACTTGTTGTCGATCGCCGCGACGATCAGCGCCTTGACACCCTGGGCGATCAGGTTCTCGATCTGCGAGACCTGCTGGTCCGGCTTGTCCTCGCCGAAGACCAGCGTGGTCTTGTAGCCCTTGGACTCCAGGTCCTTGACGACGTTGTTGCCGTCGGCGATCCAGCGCTCGGAGGACTTGGTGGGCATCGCGATGCCGATGGTCGCGCCCTTGGTGTCACCACCCTCTTCCTTGCTGCCGCCCTCACCGCTCTGGCCGCAGGCGGACAGGGTCAGGGCGAGGGAGGCGGCGGAGGCCATGGCGGCGAGTGCGGCTCTGCGAGTACGCATGATCATCATCCTTGATGTGTGTGTGGCAGGGCTCGGTCTGGCGGTGCGAAGACGCTTGCGGGCGGTGCGGATGAGACCGAGAAGAGGGTGTGTCGGATTGTGTTCGACTGCGTCTTCTTCTGTGAAGGGGGATTGTCCGGAACGTTATGCGGGAATCTCGAACCGCTTCAGCGTCCCGGGCAGCCGTGAACCGAGAGGCGCCATGTCACCGTCAGCTCCGTGCCGTGCGAGCAGGTCCAGAGCCAGCCGACCGCGCCGGACGCGTTCCTTGGCGGTGGCCAGCGTCAGGTCCCGCATGTGGTGCCCGTAGGGATAGATGCCGGGGGCCTTGGAGAGCCCGAACTTCAGGTAGAGCGGTGCGCCGCGCCGGATCAGCTCCGCGAGCTCGTACATCCGCACATAGCCGCCGAGGTCGTCGGGGGCCTCGATGTACATGTCCATGGGAGCGGCGGACACCCGCCTGATCTCGGTGAGGTGATCGAGCGTCAGATCGCTGGGCACGTTGATCGAGTCGGCGCCCAGGTTCTCGTAGACCGCGTACGCCGCCGGGTTGACGGGCCCGATCAGCGCGCTCACCTTGAGGGTCGTGTCGGCCGGGATGATCCCGGCGGCCCGCGCCCGGTGCAGCGCCCACAGCACGCCCTCGTCGGCGACGAGCAGGCACTTGACGCCCAGCTCGGTCGCGCGGACGGCGTCCTCGACACAGCCGGCGACGGCGTCGTGGCCGCGGGCGCGCAGTCCGGCCCCCCGCGAGTCGGTGCGCGTGGACCCGCCGATGTCCCACGTGCCGCGCGGGCCGGTGAACAGGCAGAGCTCGATGTCACGCTCGGCGGTGGTCTCGACCATCTCGGTGATCTCGGCGTCGGTCAGCATCCACACGCCGCTGCCCTGGCTGATGCGGTGGATCGGCACATCGAGCCGCGAGGCTTCCTTCAGGACGACGGCCAGCGCTTCGGGACCCTCGCACGAGGGGATCTCGGTGCGCCAGCGGCCGCCGCCCGGGAAGGAGTGGGGCGAGGCGTCGGCGGGGGAGAGGTCGGGCGCGCCCAGGCCGAGCGCGGCGAGCGCCTGCTCACCGGGTCGACGGGCTGCCGGGGCGGAAGCGTCGGTCACAAGGTGTCCTTTTGTGTTCGATATGTCGGACGAGGTTCGCGGCTCGGGGTATGCGGAGCTCTTGGGTGTACGCCGGTACGGAGGCCGTCAGGTTGCCCCCGTACCGGCGTACGTCTAGGGGCGGAGGAGGACTTTGCCCACCTTCGGATCGCCGGACCCGACGAGCTCGATCGCCTGCGGGAACTCCTCCAGCGGCAACTCGTGCGTGACCAGCGGCAGCGGATCGAGCAGCCCGGCCGCGAACACCCGCACCGTGTGCGCCCACGCGTCCGGCGGCGCCCCGAAGACGGTGTGCACCTCAAGCTGCCGTACGACGAGGTCGGTGGGGTCGAGCCCCTGCGCACCCGGCGCCGGGATCCCGGTGAGGACCAGCCGCCCGCCCCGCCTGAGCAGGGCGGCGGAGGTGCGCGCCGCGTCGGCGGACCCGGCGGTCTCGATGACGACGTCGAAGTCGTCGGGCAGCTCCTGGTCCTTGGTACGGAAGTCGGTGGCGCCGTACTGCCGCGACAACTGCTCGCGGTCGTGACGGGTGCCCACCACCAGCAGCTCGCCCGGCGAACCCGCCTTCAGGAACTGGACGGCGAACATCCCGAGCGTCCCGGTGCCGACCACGGCCACCCGCTCACCCGGCAGGGCGTTCGCCTTGATCGCGGCGGCCGCGATACAGGCGGCCGGCTCCAGCAGGGCGGCGGCGGTCAGGTCGCAGTCGTCCGGCAGGACGTGCAGCAGCCGGGCCGGGAGCGTGAGCGTGCCGGCCATGGCGCCGGGCTGGGTGAACCCGGTCTCCTCGTACCCGGCGGTGCACAGCGTGGTCTCACCGGCGTGGCAGCGGTCGCAGACCTGGCAGTTGCGGAAGCCCTCGCCGACGACCTTGCGGCCGACGAGCGAGTCCGGCACCCCGGCGCCGACGGCGGCGACGGTCCCGGACCACTCGTGACCCGGGGTGAGCGGGTAACGGACGTACCCCTCGGGCCGGTTGCCCTGGTACACCTCGCGGTCGCTGCCGCAGATGCCGACCGCGTGGACCCGGACGAGGGCCTCACCCGGACCCGGCTCGCGCGGCGTGTGCTCGGTGAGGCGATGCTCGCCGGGCGCTTCGACGACGACGGCGCCGCTCACTTGGTGCCCTTGGGCTTGCGCTGCTCCCAGCCCTCGGCCCACAGGTCGAAGCGGGCCTGCTGCTGCGGGAACTCGGCGGCGGCGTCGGCGTCGAACTCGACACCGAGACCGGGGGCGTCGGAGAGGTGGAAGCAGCCGTCCTCCGGGTTCACCTGGGGCGCCCCCTTGACGACCTTCTTGATCTCCGCGTCGGCGAAGTCGTTGAAGTGCTCCAGGATCTTGAAGTTCGGCGAGGTGAAGCCGACCTGGAGGGAGGCGGCGGTGAGCACCGAGCCACCGACGTTGTGGGGAGCGACGAGCATGTAGTGCGTCTCGGCGGTCGCGGCCAGCTTGCGCGTCTCCCAGATGCCGCCGATGTGACCGACGTCGGGCTGGATGATGTCGACGGCCTGGCTCTCGAACAGCTCACGGAACTCGATGCGATCGTGAATCCGCTCGCCCGTGGCGACCGGGATGTCGACCTTGGCGGCGACCTTCTCCAGCGCCTTCAGGTTCTCCGGCGGGCACGGCTCCTCCAGCCAGGCCGGCTTGAACGGGGCCAGCTCCTTGGCGAGGCGGACGGCGGTGGCGGGGGAGAAGCGGCCGTGCATCTCCAGCATCAGCTCGGCGTCCGGGCCGATGGCGTCGCGGACGGCCTCGATGAGGGAGACGGCGTAGAGGGTCTGCTCGTGGTCGAGCTCGAAGTGCCCGGTGCCGAAGGGGTCGATCTTGAGCGCCCGGTACCCGCGCTCCATGACGCCCTGAGCCGCCTTGTGGTACGCCTCCGGCGTCCGCTCCGTCGTGTACCACCCGTTGGCGTACGCCTTGACCTTGTCGGTGACCTTGCCGCCGAGGAGCTGCCAGACCGGCACCCCGAGGGCCTTGCCCTTGATGTCCCAGCAGGCCATCTCGATCACGGCGATGCCGGACATGACGATCTCGCCGGCCCGCCCGTAGTCGCCGTACTTCATGCGCTTGACGAGGTCCTCGACAGCGAACGGGTCGGATCCGAGAATGTGGTTGGCCTCGGCCTCTCGCAGATACCCGATCAGCGCGTCCGTGTGGCCCAGCATCCGGGTCTCGCCGACTCCGGTGATGCCTTCGTCGGTGTGCACCTGGACGTACGTCAGGTTGCGCCACGGCGTCCCGACCACGTGTGTGCTGATTCCGGTGATGCGCACGGCATTTGCCCCTTGTTGCGTCGTCGGCTCATTGACGTTGCCTTCGAGCGTGTTCGAGATTTCGGCACACGTTCGAAATGCTGACGTGACAGTAGGGAGGCGGCGGCGGAGGTGTCAATGGGTCGAACGCATAACGGTTTCGACACTGCTTTCGATACGGATTTCGGGCGGGCGCTCGCGGAGCGAGGGGGCGTGTCTGGCGTGTCCTGGCATATCCCTCAACTGGGCATGCCGGAACAGGTGGTTCCCTACAGAACTTTCACAGCTGTGACTATGAACCGTGCACGTGCGGAACCTAGTCTTCCCGCGTCATGGACTACTGCCACCCGTGCCGACGGCACCTGAATGGCGCCCTCGCCTGCCCGGGGTGCGGCGCCTCGGTCGAACAGCTGGGCGTGTACGCGGGTGCGGGCGACGTCTATCCGCAGATGCCGCCCATGACCCAGCAGATGCCCGCGCAGACGGCGGTGCAGGGGGCGTACGAGGGGCAGTACGCGGGGCAGTACGGGGCGGTGCAGTACGAGGGCGCCGAGTACGGCGGCGGTGAGTACGACGGCGGTGACTATGGCGGTCGTGAGTACCGGGACGATCACGTCGACGGGGACGACACCCCCCACCTCGCCGGCGACGTCCCTCACGGCCCTCACGACCCTCACGGCCCTCACGACGCCTACGGCGACGGGCCCGGGCGTGACGACGACCGTGACGGCCCGGACGACCTCGACGACGACGAGCCCGCGGGCGGGGTGAGTCGTCGCGATCGCAAGGCCGCCGCGCACCGGCGCCGCCGTCGCCGGACCCTGCTGATCGCCGCGGGGTTCGTCCTGGCCGCAGGTGGACTGAGCCTCGCGGAACTCGGCATGGACGCGCCGGACTCAAGTCCGAAGCCGGCGGCCGCCGGGGGCGACTCGGCTGAGGGCGCGGCCGCGGAAGAGGTGTCCCCTTCCCCGGAGGCGACGGACGGGACGACGCGCACGGACGCGAACACGCCGTCACCGGATCCCTCGGCGTCGCCGTCGGCCTCGAAGTCGCCGAAGGACGAGGACGAGAAGAAGGACCGGGAGAAGGAGTCCGCCACGGACGACCGGTCGGGGACGACGGGCGGCGGCACCGGCACGTCCACCGAGGCCCCCGCTCCACCGGCCCAGCCGGAGACCCCGCCGCCGACCGCGGAGCCGACCACGTCGGTCCCGACCCCTGAGCCGTCACCGTCCGAGACGTGCAACCGGTTCCTCTGGTGGTGCACCTGAATCGTTCGCTTTAGCGAACCACGGTGCCCCGGACCAGATCAGACGCCCCCGCCCAGCATCCGCCGCAGCAGGTCCCGCAGGGCCAGGCGTTCCTCCTCGGACAGGCCCGCGAGCGGCTCCTTGGCGAAGCGCAGCGACTCCCGCAGGCCCCGTGCCACCTGGCGTCCCTCCTGGGTCGCCGCCGCCAGCTTCACGCGGCGGTCCGCCGGGTCCGGGCGGCGCTCCACGAGGCCCCGGGACTCCAGGCGGTCGACGATGCCGGTCACGTTCGACGGCTCGCAGCGCAGCCGCTGCGCCAGCTTCCGCATCGGCAGCGGTTCCAGGGCCAGCAGGCTCAGCAGCTTGGCCTGGGCGCCGGTCAGCGCGTGCTCGGCCGCGGCCTCCTCGTACTCCTCGTGGTAGCGGGCCACGACCGCGCCGATGAGGTCGACGACTTCGAGGGTCAGCTCATCGGGGCGGTGCGTCTTGGGTGGAGTGGCCATGCTCTCAGGGTATCCGGTTACTTGACAGCCTGAAATATTAAGGAGCATCGTTGTTTCAGGTACTGAAGTAAAAGAGGAAAGGCCCGCCCCATGAGCAACCGCGAATGGCACCTCCTGTCCCGCCCCGTCGGCTGGCCCAAGGCCGAGGACTTCGCCCTGGTCGAGGCCGAGAAGCCGGTGCCCGCCGAGGGCCAGGTGCTCGTCCGGAACAAGTACCTCTCCGTGGACCCCTACATGCGCGGACGCATGTCGGCGGCCAAGTCCTACGTCGCCCCCTTCGAACTGGGCAAGGTCATGCAGGGCGGCGCCGTCGGCGAGGTCGTCGAGTCCCACGCCGAGGGCATCGCCGTCGGCGACCACGTCCTGCACTTCTTCGGCTGGCGCGAGTACGCCGCCGTGGACGCGAAGAACGCCGTGAAGGTGGACCCGGAGGCGGCGCCGCTGAGCGCGTATCTCGGTGTGCTCGGCATGACGGGCCTGACCGCCTACGCGGGTCTGCTGCGGGTCGGCGCCTTCGAGGAGGGGGAGGCGGTGTTCGTCTCCGGCGCCGCGGGTGCCGTCGGCGGCCAGGTCGGGCAGATCGCCAGGCTCAAGGGTGCCTCGCGGGTGATCGGCTCCGCCGGCTCCGACGAGAAGGTCAAGCTGCTCGTCGAGGAGTACGGCTTCGACGCCGCCTTCAACTACAAGAACGGCCCGGTCTGGGAGCAGCTCAAGGAGGCGGCGCCGGACGGCATCGACGTCTACTTCGACAACGTCGGCGGCGAGCACCTGGAGGCCGCGCTAGGCGCGCTCAACCTCCGGGGCCGGGCCGTGATCTGCGGCATGATCTCGCAGTACAACGCGACCGAGCCGACCCCCGGCCCGCGCAACATGGTCAAGATCCTGCAGAACCGGCTCCGTGTCGAGGGCGTTCTCGTCGGCGACCACTACGACCTCCAGCCGCAGTTCGTCCAGGAGGTCGGGCCCTGGGTCGCCTCGGGGCGGCTCAAGTACCGCGAGACGGTCGTCGAGGGCATCGAGAACAACCTGGAGGCGTTCCTCGGGGTCCTGCGCGGCGACAACACCGGGAAGATGATCGTCAAGCTGTAGGTCTGTGCTGGATTTCCGGCATGCGGTAACTTCTTTCCGAAACCGCCGCGATCGTGGGCGCGAGTCGCGGCGGACCGAGGAGGAAGACACCCGCATGTCCATCCAGCACTCCGACGTCCTGTACACCGCCGTCGCCACCGCCGAGAACGGCCGCGACGGCCGGGTCGCCACCGACGACGGCAAGCTCGACGTCGTCGTGAACCCGCCCAAGGAGATGGGCGGCAGCGGCGCCGGCACCAACCCGGAGCAACTGTTCGCGGCCGGCTACAGCGCCTGCTTCCAGGGCGCCCTGGGCGTCGTCGCCCGCCAGGAGAACGCCGACGTCTCCGGCTCGACCGTCACCGCGAAGGTCGGCATCGGCAAGAACGACGACGGGTTCGGGATCATCGTGGAGATCTCCGCCGAGATCCCGAACGTCGACGCGGAGACCGCCAAGGGCCTCTTGGACAAGGCCCACCAGGTCTGCCCCTACTCGAAGGCGACCCGCGGCAACATCACCGTGACGCTGGTCTGACGCCGCTCGTTGCGTACGACGGAGGCCGCACCCCTGGACGTAGGGTGCGGCCTCCGCCCGTTCTCCGGGGGCGCGGGTCCCGAGCTACCGGGCGGAGTCGGCCCCGGCCAGCGCGGCGCCGTGCACCGCCCTCACCAACCGTTCGTTCTCCGGTGCCGCCCCGCCCGGGAAGGCGCAGCGGCGGCGGGTGTAGCCGTAGGCCAGACCGCTGCGGGGGTCCGCGAACGCCTGCGAGCCGCCCGCCCCGCTGTGGCCGAAGGCACCCGCGCCCAGGAACGGGTACCAGGTGTCGGCGACCGCCTGGAAGCCGAGGCCGAACGACTTGTGCGTCCGGGCCACCAGGTCGTAGCCGGTGGAGTGGATCTGGCCCACCTCGGCGATCGTGTCCGGTTTCAGCAGGGGTGGGCGCCCCTGCTGCTCGCTGATCGCCGCCGCGTACATCCCGGCCAGCCCTCGCGCGGCCGCGACGCCGCCCGCCGACGCCGGCCCCTTGGCGCGCACCGCGCGGGAGTTGGGGTGGTCCACCGGCTCGCCCGGCTCCGGCACATGGGTGTTGAACGCGATCGACGCCAGCGTGTGCGGCCCGGTCGGCACCGCGTCCAGCACGGCCCGCTGCTCCGGCGTCGGGGCCATGGGCAGCACCGAGCGGAAGCGGGGCTCCAGCGCCTCGGGGAGACCGAGGAAGAAGTCCAGGCCGTACGGCGCCCGCACCCGCTCCTCGTACACCTCCTGGAGGGTGCGGCCCGTGGCCCGGCGCACGACCTCGCCGGCGAGCGCGCCGATGACGAGCGCGTGGTAGCCGAAGGCTGTGCCGGGCCGCCAGAACGGCCGCTGGTCCGCGAGCCGTTCGGCGATGGCCTGATCGTCGGCCAGCTCCGCCTCGGTGAACCCGGAGTCGAGGCCGACCAGGCCGGCACGGTGCGTGACGAGATCGCGCAGGGTCAGTCCGCCCTTGCCCTCGGCCCCGAACTCCGGCCAGTAGTACGTGACCTTGCGGTCGAGCTCCAGCGTGCCCTCCTGCACGAGGAGCGCGACCACGAGGTGAGCCGCCCCCTTGGTCGAGGAGAACACGCCGTAGAGCGAGTCCGGCTCGCAGCCGTCACCGGCCCACAGGTCGACGACCCTGCGGCCGTGCACATAGGCGCACAACTGTCCCTCGTAGTCGGGGCGTTCCCCCGCCACGAACGCGGCGAACTCCTCACGCACCGCCTCGAAGCCGTCCGCGACCGTGCCGTGGATCCCTTGCGTCATCCGCTCTCCTCACCTGAGCCGCTTGCGGGTGCCATGGTGAACAATGCCCGCCCCACCTGGGCGAATTCCCCCTTGGGGTGACCCCGGAAGAGTGGTTCCGTGCCGAACAGCACGGCCCTGGGACCGCTCACCACCGACGCCTGTCCCGCCGCGTCGGCCGGCCCGCCGGAGCCGTCCCGCGACGGCCGCCAGTGCCCGGAGACCAGCGGGTTCCCGGTCGCGTACGACTGTTCCACCCGGACGTCCGGTCCCAGGTCGGTGAACCACACCGGCGCGTACACGAAGCCGTGGTCCGGAGCACCGGCCATCAGGGCGCCGGCCGCGTTGCGCACGCGCACCACGCCGTTGGCGTCCCCGTTGCCCTCGACCGGCTTCGCGGCCAGCAGCCCGGCCGCCGAACCCAGCGCGGCACCCGTGGCGCCGCGGCCGACGAGGCCGTGTCCGTCGAGGAAGGCGTCCAGGGCCGCGCGGGCGTCGGTGTCGAGGTCGTCGCGGTCGAGTTCCGTCGACACGAACAGCACGTCCACCGACGACCAGTCGAAACCGGCGTTCAGCACGTCCGTCGAGACCGGCGTGACCTCGAAGTTCATCTCCCGCAGCGCGAACAGCTCGCCCGCTGTGACGGCCGCGGCCACGCGGGTGCGGTGCAGGGCGGTGGTGCCGGTGCGCTTCGTCGCGTGGAAGGCGACATCGTACGTGCGGGCCGCCTCCACGGCCTGCCGCCGTGCCGAGCCCGGCACGATCGCGCTGCCGTCGGCGGCCCGGCGGGCCTGGACGCCCTTGCGCAGCAGGGAGTTGAGCGCGGCGATCTCGTCCGGGTCGTCGAGCCGCAGCCGGAGGTCGCCGCGCGGGGCGACGTAGGCGACGGGGGCCGCCGCACGAACCGGGCGCAGGACCGCGTACGGCAGGCCCGGCAGGGTCTCGACCTTCGCGCCCCACAGCCGGCCGAGGCTCCAGCCCGAGATGTCGTACATCACCGAGACCTTGTCGCTGATGTCCCGCCCGTCCGCGAGGAGCGCGTTCGCGAGGCCGCGCTTGGGCTGGCGCATGTCGATCACGTACGAGCCCTTGGCGTACGTCTTTCCGCCCAGCCGGAAGGCGTGCGCCGCCCGGGTCACCCGTATGTCGTTGGCCAGGAGGTGGTCGACGAGGCGGGCCGTGGCAGGGCCCGAGGGCGAGATGACGTACGCGCGGGGGAAGGTCGTCGTGTACACGTCCTCCGGGCCGATGCCCGGGACGCCCGGGACGGTCCGCGCGGACACCGGTACCTGGGCGGCGCCCGCCGCACCGCGCCGGAACACCTCGATCTGGTCGGCGACGAGGGACGTGCGCCTGGACCGCACGAAGTCGAGGGTGGCGCGCAGGGCGGCCCCGGCCACGTCGACGTTGATCGCCGCGCGGCGGCGCAGCTCGGTGACCGGCAGGGAGTCGTAGGAGGCGTTGTTCACCCGCATCGGGATCTCCACCGTGTGCGCGGCGACCGTGCCGTGGTAGGCCGCGTACTGCGGGGTGAAGATGGGAGGCCAGTCGTCCCAGCCCTCCTCCTGGTCGCGGAACGGGATCTGCGCCGGCTGCACGCCGTCCTTCGCGGCCGTGTAGCCGAGGGCGTTGACGGCGGACTCCATGCCGAGGGCGTTGGCGTAGGTGTTCTTCAGGAACAGGTCGTACTCGTAGTTCTCGCCGTGCGGGGGAGTGGTCGGCTCGATGAGGGTGCCGTTGACGTAGCCGTGCAGGTCGAGCATGACGGCCGGCTGCTTGGCGACCATGATCTGCCGCATCGCCCGCACCTCGGGCTGCGAGGCGGTGACGAAGTCCCGGTTCATGTCGAAGCCGTTCGCGTTCGCGCGGGTTCCGGCGATACGGCCGTCCGGGTTGGCGGTGACGTTGAAGTAGAGGCGGCTGTGCGCGAGGAGGTCGCGCGTCCGGGCGTCCTCGGCCCGGGCGAGCTTCTCGATGAGCTTCAGGGCGGCGTCGGTGCCCTCCCACTCGTTGCCGTGGATGTTGTTGTTGAAGAAGACCGGGGTCTTGTAACTCTTCCTGATCTCCCGGGACTTGGCGGCGAGCGCGGGCGCGTTCTCGATCAGCTCGCGCATCCGGGCCTGCGCGCGGGACTCGCGGGCGCTCTCCGGGGCGGTGACGGTGACGAGGTAGAGCCGGTGCCCGCCGGCCGAGCGGCCCGCGACCTCGACGCTCACGCGGTCGCCGAGGGACTGCAGGGCGTTCAGCTTCGGCGCGATCGCGTGGTACGGGGTGAGGCCGAGCTTGAGGGACTTGTCGGCAGGGTTGTGGGGGTCGGGGGAGAGGACCTGACGGCGGGGGTAGCCACGGCTGTCGTCGGCGATCGCCCCCGAGGCGGCCTCCGCGGTGCCGAGGGCCCGCTGGGCGGCGCTCGCGGGCGGGTGCGCCGCGTGCCGGTCGAGCGCGGCCTCGCGGTGGACCGGCGGTCGCGGCTCCGCCGCCGCGGTGTACGGGCTGAGGAGCACAGAGCCCGCCGTGGTGACGGCGAGGGCGGTGAACAGAACGGGTCTCGCGGGAACGGGTCTCGCGGGAACGGTTCTCGTGGTGCGCACGCGTACCTCCTCGGAGCTTCCAGAGATCGGTACGGCGAGGTGTACCTGTTCGACTCAACGGCAACAAGAGGGACTTGACGCAACGGATGCCACGGGTACCACGGACGGCCCAGGGTGGGCGGCGGGCCGACAGGGGGAACGGCCCGGCTAGAGTGCCCACCATGCGCGATCTCAGGACCGGGTTCGGATACCTCCTCAAGGGCCAGCGATGGGTGGCCCGGCACGGCAAGCAGTACGGCTTCGGGCTGATCCCCGGCCTGATCACCCTGGTGCTCTACGCGGCCGCACTGGTGGGGCTCGCGCTCTGGGGCGAGGACTTCGTGGCCTGGTCGACGCCGTTCGCCGACGACTGGTCGAGCCCCTGGCAGGGCCTCTTCCGCGGCTTCCTCACCGCCGTCCTGTTCGCGCTGGGCCTGCTGCTCTCCGTCATCACCTTCACCGCGGCCACCCTGCTGATCGGTCAGCCCTTCTACGAGAACCTCTCCGAGAAGGTCGACCGGGACGTCTCCCCGGACGGCACGGCCCCCGAGTCCGGCCTGCCGCTCTGGCGTGAGCTGTGGATCTCGGGCCGGGACAGTCTGCGGATCGTGCTGCGCGCCGCCGTCTGGGGTGTGCTCCTGTTCGCCCTCGGCTTCGTCCCGGTCGCCGGCCAGACGGTCGTGCCGGTGATCGGTGTCGTCGTCACCGGCTTCTTCCTCACCGAGGAGCTCACGGCCGTCGCCCTCCAGCGCCGTCGCGTGGAGCTCCGCGACCGCCTTGCCCTGCTCCGCTCCCGCAAGGCCCTGGTCTGGGGCTTCGGCACGCCGCTCGCCGCGGCCTTCCTGGTGCCGTTCGTCGCGGTGTTCCTGATGCCGGGCGCGGTCGCGGGGGCCACCCTCATGGCGCGGGACCTGCGGGGTGAGGAGACCGAGGAGGAGACGGCGGCGACCGCGCCCGACGGAGAGTCCGTCAGCCGGTGACCGGGTTGCCCGCCGCCACCTTCAGGATCGTGCGGACCTGGGCGATGATGTCCAGCCGATTGCGGACGAACTCCGGGTCGGTCACCGATCCGGTCGCCGGGTCCGTGTTGCCCGCCCCGAACTGCAGCACCGGCGTGTGCACATGCCCGCCCGGCAGCGTGTCGTGCAGCCCCAGCCGGTCCCGCAGCAGCGTCGCCCGGTAGGCGATCTCGTTGGACAGGTAGTCCCCGCCGCCCCCGGCCCGCGCGGTCGAGCCGGGCGTCGGCCCCTCCGGCCGTACGACGGCCTGCGTCCCGCCCGCCGGGATCTCGGTCACACTCCTGTTGTCGTACACGGGGAAACGGCCCGTGTCCGCCGCGACGATCCCCGCGTACGGCAGGGTCGTCGTCGTCCACTGCGGCTGCGAGGCCGGGTCGGCGACCGGGATCGCCTCGGTGCGTGAGACGTTCTCGTTGTCGGGGAAGCCGCCCCGCCAGGCCCCGTTGGTCCGCTCGACGTCGAACCGCCCGACGCGCCCCTGGCTGACGGTCGTGAACAGGTCGACCTTCCTCAGATACGGCCGCAGCGTCCGCTCCACGGTGCCCTCCGCGAAGTCCCGCCAGCGCACCGGGAACACGGCGGTCTCCACCCGCGCGGGACCCTCGGCCGTCTCGATCACCGTGCCGTCGAGGGCGAGGGCGGTGGCCCCGGACGGGTTGGAGATACGGATGTCGCGGTCGAGCGTGAACGGGTCGAAGCCGGTGACCAGGACGCGCCGGATGCCAGGGCCACCGCGCGGGTACCGGATGTCGGACTGCCCGCGCGAGACCCGCTCCAACTCATCCAACAACGCGTCCCGTTGGGCCTCACTCAGCCCGAACCCCGGCTCCCAGGTGCGCACCTCCCGCGTCATCGACAGCCGCGCCCAGTACAGCGGCCGGTCGTCGTCCCGGCTCAGGTCACCGCCCATCGGCCCTCGCCCCTGCGCCCGTTCCACGGCCCGCCGCCACAGCGCCGACCCTTCGCGTACGACGAGCCGGCGGGCCTGCGCGTAGGAGCGCGCCGCGTCGAGACCGCGGGCGAACTCCCGCGCCGCCGCGTCGAACCCGGAGCGGCGCAGAATCTCCTGAGGGACCGTCCTGTCGAGGCGCCGCTCCTCGACGGTCGGCGCGGGTGCCCTCTCGGCGGCTGCCGCCCCGGTCGTGGGCGCCGAGAGCCCGGCCAGCAGGGCCAGTCCGAGGACGCCGATCCGAACGCGTAGGGAATTCAAGGCAGTTCCGGTCCTTCCGTTCACGGTGGGAGGTGAAGGGTGGGTCATGCGGGACGCCGGAAGTATCGCGTGACGACAGTGGTCTACGCCATGGTGGAGGACATCTTCGCCGCCGCCTCCCTCAGCGCTTCCAGGAACCGCGTCGCGGCCGGCGTCAGCGACCGTCCCCGCGCCGCCGCCGCGTACACCGCTCTCGCGGGACCGCCCTCGTCGAGCACCGGCACGAGCGTCACGTCGGGGCGCACGGAGGCGGCGGCCAGCGCCGGGACCAGGGCGACGCCGAGGCCGGCCGCGACATACCCCTGCTTGGCGGTCCACTCCCCGACGACGTGCGCGACACGCGGCCGGAAGCCCTGCCGCAGGGCCGCGTCGAGGAGGGTGCCCTCGGGGCGGGCACTGCCCGAGACCCAGTCGGCGTCGGCGAGTCGACCGAGCCGCACGGGGCCGCTCCCGGCCAGCGGATGGCCGACGGGGACGGCGACGTACAGGCACTCGTCGAGGAGGTGGTGGAGTTCGTACGCCTCCAGCGGAGCGCGGCCCGTGGTCGAGACGACCGCCAGGTCGAGATGGCCGGCGGTGAGCCGGTCCAGCAGGGCGGGTGTGAAGCCCTCCTCGCGGGTGACGTGGACCCGGGGGTGCCGGGCGCGGAAGGCGGCCAGGGCCTGGGGTACGAGCCCCGCGTCGGCCGTCGCGAAGGCGCCGAACCGCAGCCGCCCACCGGCGACTTCACGCAGAGCGGCCAGCTCACGCACGGCGCCGTGCAGTGACTCGGCGACGGCCTCGGCGCGCGGCACGAGGATCCGGCCGGCCTCGGTGAGCCGCACGCCCCGCGGAAGCCGGTCGAACAGCGGGGTGCCGCCCAACGCCCCCTCCAGTGAGGAGATCTGGCGGGACACCGCCGACTGGCTCCACCCGAGGGTCCGGGCGGCGACCGTGAAGGAGCCGTGCCGGGCCACTTCCAGAAACACCCTCAGCCACACGGTGGACAGGTCGGGGACCTCCCGCGGTCCGGACACCGGGTTCAGATGCGGGTTCGGCATGGCAGCCATGCTAGACATTCGCTTGTCGCATCACAGGGCGCGGCCTAGCGTCAACGGCATGCAGATCACCCTCGACAACCCCGCCTCCGCACCCCAGCCCCTCAGCCCGTACTACTCCCAGGTCGCCCGCGTCGAACACGCCGACGGCAGCGCCCTGTTGTTCCTCTCCGGGCAGATCGCCGAGGGCACCACCGTCGCCGAGCAGACCCGCGGCATCTTCGAGACGATCGCCGCCCTGCTGGAAGCCCACGGCGCGGCCCTGGCGGACGTCGTCACCATCCGCACCTGCCTGACCGACATCGGCACGCTGGACGAATACGGCACGGTCCGGCGGCAGTTCCTCACCGGCACCCCGCCCACCAGCATGACCTTCGAGGTGCCGAGACTGTTCCGGCCGGAGGCCCTCGTGGAGGTCGAGGTCGTCGCCGCGGTCAGGTCGGGTTCTCGCCGTTGTCGCTGTTCTCGCCCAGCAACCTGAGGAAGTCCCGGAACGCGGCCGGCATGTCCACCGACTCCGGGTGCAGGAGCCACTGGTACTGGAGGCCGTCCATGATCGCCACCAGCAGGGGAGCGGCCCGCTCCGGGGTGAGGCCGCCGGGCAGACGCTCGCCGTACTCGGTGCGCAGCACCTCCGCCAGGTTCGCGCGCACCCGCGTGTACCGCTCGGTGAAGTACTCGCGCGCCGGATGTCCCTCCGTCACGCTCTCGCCGAGCAGCGCCGAGAAGGTCTGGATGATGGCGGGCCGCATCGCGTTGTACTCGACGATCGAAGCGATCAGCTCGACCCGCAACCGGGTGTTGGGCATCGCGTCCCACCGGTCCCGGTCCTGGAGCACCGCGACGAGCAGCGCGTCCTTGGTCGGGAAATAGTGCAGCAGCCCCTGCTGGGTGAGCCCGACCCGCTCCGCGACCGCGGCCATGCTCGCACCCCGGTAGCCGCGCTCGGCGATCACCTCCAGGGCGGCCTGGACGATCTCCGCGCGGCGCTCCTCGCTCCTGACCCTCGGGTTCATGGCGTCACCGTACGGCATGGACGTACACATAATATAACAGCAAGGTAACGAAACCTACCGGTGTACAGGCAGCCGGTGGAGGATGGAGGCACAACCCGGACTCAACGAGGAGGCACCGCCATGGCGGGAACGCGCACCCAGGCCGATGCGGCACGCGAGGCGGTCGTCGAGGCGGCACTCGCCCGACTCGACCTCGACGCGAAGGCGCGGCTGCTCTCCGGCCAGGACATGTGGACCCTGCCGGCACTCCCCGCGATCGGCCTGAAGTCCCTCGTCATGTCCGACGGCCCGATCGGCGTCCGGGGCGTGCGCTGGACCGCCGACGACCCGTCCGTCGCGCTGCCCTCGCCCACCGCCCTCGCCGCCACCTGGGACCCCGAACTCGCCCGCCGGGCCGGGGTGCTGCTCGCCCAGGAGGCCCGCCGCAAGGGCGTCCACGTGCTCCTCGCGCCCACCGTCAACCTGCACCGCTCCCCGCTCGGCGGCCGGCACTTCGAGGCGTACAGCGAGGACCCGTACCTGACGGGGACGATCGGCGCGGGCTATGTCGACGGCGTGCAGTCCGGCGGCGTCGGCACCACCGTCAAGCACTTCGTCGCCAACGACGCCGAGACCGAGCGCTTCACGGTGAACAACGTCATCGGCGCACGCGCCCTGCGCGAGCTGTACCTGGCGCCCTTCGAGACCATCGTGGAGAGCGCCCGCCCCTGGGGCATCATGACCGCCTACAACACGGTCAACGGCACGACGATGACCGAGCACCACCATCTCGTGAACGAGGTCCTGCGCGGCGAATGGGGCTTCGACGGCTTCAACGTCTCCGACTGGGTGGCCGCCCGCTCCACCGTCGGCGCCATCGAGGGCGGCCTCGACGTCGCCATGCCCGGCCCGCAGACGGTGTACGGAGAGCCCCTCGCCCAGGCCGTACGGGACGGCCAGGTGGCCGAGGCCCGGGTCGACGACGCCGTGCGCAACGTCCTGCGGCTCGCCGCCCGCGTCGGCATCCTCGACGGCGCCGAGCCGGTCGTCACCGACCTCCCCGCGACCGTCGACGGCGGCGAACTGGCCCGCGAGATCGCCCGCCGCTCCTTCGTCCTGGTCCGCAACCAGGGCGCCCTCCCGCTGCGGCCGAACGGCACGGTCGCGCTGATCGGAGCCGCCGCCCGCGACGCCCGCGTCCTCGGCGGCGGCTCCGCCACGGTCTTCCCCGCCCGGATCGTCTCCCCGCTCGACGGCCTGACCGCCGCCCTCCCCGAGGGCAGCCTCACCTACGCCCTGGGCGCCGACCCGAACACCGAACTCTCCGTCTTCGACACCGGCTTCGAGCTGCGCGCCGTCTGCCGGGACGCCGACGGGAACGTCATCGGCTCCGACTCGGCGCCCGGCGGCCAGCTCAAGTGGATGGGTCCGTCGGCCCTGCCCGAGGGCGTCACCCTCGAGCGGTTGCACACCGTCGAGCTGACCGGCACCTTCACCCCGCGTGAGAGCGGACCGCACACCTTCGGCATCCAGGGCATCGGCTCCTTCACGCTCACCATCGGCGCCGCGACGTACTTCGACGACGTCCAGAACCCCGCGAAGGACGACCCCTTCATCACCTTCTTCGGCGCGCCCACGCCCCGCGCCCAGGTCGAACTCACCGCCGGCGAACCGGTCGACGTCTCCCTCACCTACGTCGTGGAACCGCCCGCGGACGCGCCGATGCCGGCGATCATCTTCGCCCTCGCCCACCAGGATCCGCATCGCGACCCCGACGACCTGATCGCCGAGGCCGTCGCGGCGGCACGCGACGCCGACACGGCCGTCGTCGTGGTCGCCACCACGGAGCGCGTCGAGTCCGAGGGCTTCGACCGGCGGGACCTGCGCCTGCCCGGCCGCCAGGACGACCTGGTCCGCGCCGTCGCCGCCGCCAACCCGAACACGGTCGTGGTCGTCAACTCCGGCTCCCCGGTGGAGCTGCCGTGGCGCGAGGACGTCGCCGCCGTGCTGCTGAGCTGGTTCCCGGGCCAGGAGGGCGGCGCCGCCCTCGCGGACGTCCTCACCGGCGCCCACGAACCGGGCGGCCGCCTGCCCACCACATGGGGCTCCCTGACCGACGCCCCGGTCACCCAGGTCGTCCCCTCGGCCGGTGAACTCGCCTACACCGAGGGCGTCTTCATCGGCTACCGCGCCTGGGAGAAGGAGGGCCGGGTCCCGTCGTACCCCTTCGGGCACGGCCTCGGCTACACGGACTGGACGTACGAGTCCGCCGAGGCCGAGGGCACCACGGTCACCGTCCGCGTCCGCAACTCCGGGCGGCGCGCGGGCCGCGAGGTCGTGCAGGTCTACCTGGCGCCGAGCGAGCCGGACGCCGATCGCCCGGCGCGCTGGCTGGCCGGGTTCGCGGGCGTGGAGGCGGGGCCGGGGGAGACGGTCGAGGCGGTGGTCGAGCTGCCGCGACGGGCCTTCGAGACGTGGGACGAGAAGACCAATGCGTGGACCTTTGTGAAGGGTTCGTACGAGATCCAGGTCGGGCGCTCGATCGCCGACCGCCGAGTGACGGCGGCGATTAACGTCTGACCCGGGAGAAGTACCCAGGAACAGCCCCGGTCCGGGCCCCTGACACCTGGACCGGGGCTGGTGCTTTTCCTCACCGGTCGACGTGCCGCGGCCGAGCGCGCCTCGGTCAGCGCACCGAGAACCCGTACACCGTCTCCGACCGGAACACCTCGCCCGGCCGCAGCACCGTGCTCGGGAACTCCGGCCGGTTCGGGGAGTCGGGGAAGTGCTGGGTCTCCAGGGCGATGCCGTCGCCCGGGGCGAAGGGCTCGGTCAGGTGGTCGGCCGTGTAGAGCTGGAGGCCGGGTTCGGTGGTCGCCACCGACAGCGCCCGCCCGGTCGACGGGTCGTACAGCTCGGCGACCTCCTCCGCACGCGCCGTCACCCCCTTGTCGAGCACGAAGTTGTGGTCGTACCCGGACCCCACCTTCCGTGCCTCACGGAAGTCGAAGCGGGTGCCCGCGACCTCGTCCAGGGAGCCCGTCGGAATGAGATCCGCGTCGACCGGCGTGAACCGGGAGGCCGCGAGCCGCAGTTCATGACCGCCCGCGTTGCCCGACCCCGAACCGGCGAGGTTGAAGTAGCTGTGGTTGGTCAGGTTCACCACGGTCGGCGCGTCCGTCACCGCCTCGTACGCGATCCGCAGCGCGCCGTCCGCCTCCAGGGTGTAGGTCGCCGAGACCTCCAGACGCCCCGGGAAGCCCTCCTCGCCATGCGGGCTGACCCGGCCGAGGCGCACACCGTGCTCGACGGGCGTCACCTCCCACACCCGCTTGTCGAAACCGTGCTCGCCGCCGTGCAGGGAGTTGGGCGCGTTGTTGGGGGCGAGCGGGTACACCTGGCCGTCCAGCGCGAAGCGGCCGCCCGCGATCCGGTTGGCGTACCGCCCGATGAGAGCGCCGAGGTACGGCCCCGGGTGGGACAGATAGCCGTCCAGGCCGGCGAACCCCAGCACCACGTCCGCCGCGCGCCCCTCGCGGTCCGGCACCTCCAGCGACTGCACGATGCCGCCGTACGACAACACCCGTACCCGTACGCCCGCCCGCTCCAGGGTCCAGCGGTGGACCGGGGTGCCGTCGGAAAGTGTGCCGAAGTGTTCGCTCATGAGCGGAACACTAGTTCGTGACCGTCCGGTAGGCGATCTCCGCGAGCCTCGCCTGACCGTCCACACTCGGGTGGAACCAGTCCCACTGGCTCAACTGCTCGGCACCGAAGCGGTAGTCGTGCACCGCGCCGTCGTCGAACCGGCACCGGCGGTCCTTCGCACAGACCTCCTTCAGCACCTCGTTGTACGCCTCGACCCGCTCCTGCACCGTCGCGCGCCGCTGGTTCGCCGCCGTGGTGAGCGAGTCGGGCTCGCTCAGCATCGACGGACAGATGCCGAGCCCCCACACCTGCTTGCTCATCGGGTTCGTACGGCCCTGCTCCCACAGCCGCATCAGGTTCGGCACACTCGCGACATACACCTGCGCCTTGGGCAGGGCGTCCCGCAGCGTGCCCATCGCGTCCTCGAACTGCGTCCGGAAGTCGGCCACCGAGGTCATCGCGTCGGTCGTGGCGCGACAGGCGTCGTTCGCGCCCGCCA
The DNA here is from genome assembly GCF_040612485.1 of Streptomyces sp. NPDC006385. NCBI lineage: Bacteria > Bacillati > Actinomycetota > Actinomycetes > Kitasatosporales > Streptomycetaceae > Streptomyces > Streptomyces sp. NPDC006385. The sequence continues at coordinate 23,841 of NZ_JBEXQG010000041.1, read as the reverse complement.
TCACCGTCACCAACTCCGGCTTCCGTGCCACCGCCCGGTCCATCTGCCCGGCCACGTCCGCCATCCGCGCCCCGGTCACGGCGTAGTTCCAGCTCCGCTCGGCCGCCTTCGCCTTCCCCAGCAGCCGTACCGCGAGACTGTCGACCCGGGGGCTGGTGCCGGTCGCCCAGGAGACATCGGGGCAGTCCGACAGGACCGCACAGGCGTCGAAGCCGGTCGTGATGGAGTCGCCGACGGCCGCGATCGAGTCCGGGGCGCGGTCCCAGACCGGCGCCGGCTTCGGCGACGACCGCGCGCTCTGCGCCCCCGTGCCGGACGGGGCCGGGGAGTCGCCCCCGACGGCGTCACAGCCGGCGACACCGAGAACGGCCGCGGTCACGGCGGCGAACACAGCGCGCGGAACGTGCCGTCGCTTGCGCATGTCCGGTCCATCCCCTCGCTAGGCCCCGTCATGGTCTTCAACCCATGACACCGCACAAGGGTTCCCCTCCGGCTCATGCAACGGCTCACACCCGTACAAGCGTCCTGCCGGGTGAATGGCGGGCGTTTGGCGGCACCTGGACCGACGGTACGTCACACTCCTTGCGCCGTCGCACGGTAGCCTCGCCATCAACGTGGCTGCCCGGCCACGATCGTCCGCCAGTTCGCAAGAGGTCCGCTCTGCCCGGAGGTCCAGGTGACGACACGTGGAGTTCTGTACGTGCACTCCGCGCCGCGCGCGCTGTGCCCGCACGTCGAGTGGGCCGTCGCCGGGGTGCTCGGCACACGCGTCAACCTCGACTGGATCCGCCAGCCGGCCGCGCCCGGCACCTGGCGCTCGGAGTTCTCCTGGCAGGGCGAGGTCGGCACGGCGTCCAAGCTCGCGTCGGCGCTGCGCGGCTGGCACCTGCTGCGCTTCGAGGTGACGGCCGAGCCCTGCGCCACCGCCGAGGGCGAGCGCTACAGCTGCACCCCCGACCTGGGTATCTTCCACGCGGTCACCGGCATCCACGGCGACATCCTCATTCCGGAGGACCGTCTGCGCGCGGCGCTGACGCGCTCTCAGCGGGGCGAGACCGACCTGGAGGCGGAGATCGCCAAGCTCCTGGGCAAGCCGTGGGACGACGAGTTGGAGCCGTTCCGGTACGCGGGCGAGGGAGCGCCGGTGCGCTGGCTGCACCAGGTGGTGTGAGACCGGGACATGTGAGCGGACGCGTGAAGGGCCCCCACCTCGGTGGGGGCCCTTCACGTACGTACGGTTGCCGCTCAGATCGTCCTGAACGCCAGGACCACGTTGTGCCCACCGAACCCGAACGAGTCGTTCAGCGCGGCGATCCGGCCCTCGACGGGCAGCTTGCGAGCCTCACCACGAACGACGTCGGCATTCGCCTCGGCCTCCGGGTCCAGGTTCTCGACGTTGATCGTCGGCGGAGCCACCCGGTGGTACAGGGCGAGCACGGTCGCCACCGTCTCCACCCCACCGGCACCACCCAGCAGATGACCGGTCATCGACTTGGTGGCCGACACGGCCATGTGGTCGGCGTCGTCGCCGAACACCTTCCGCAGCGCCTTCAGCTCGGCGATGTCACCGGCCGGCGTCGAGGTCGCGTGCGCGTTGACGTGCACGATCTCCGCCGGGTCCAGATCCGTGCGCTCCAGCAGGTTCTGCAGGGCGTGGCTGATGCCGCGTCCTTCCGGCTCGGGCTGCACGATGTCGTGGCTGTCGGCGGAGATGCCCTGCCCGACCGCCTCGGCGTACACGCGGGCACCGCGCCTCGCGGCGTGCTCGGCGGACTCCAGGACGATCACGCCGGCGCCCTCGCCGAGGACGAAGCCGTCGCGGGCGACGTCGTAGGGACGCGAGGCGCCCTGCGGGTCGTCGTTGTTCTTGGACATCGCCATCATGTTGCCGAACGCGGCGATCGGCAGCGGGTGGATCGCCGCCTCCGTGCCACCGGCGACGACGATGTCGGCGCGGCCGGTACGGATCATCTCGATGGCGTAGCCGATGGCCTCGGCGCCCGACGCGCACGCGGAGACCGGCGTGTGCACGCCCGCGCGGGCGCCCACGGCCAGACCGACGTTCGCCGACGGGCTGTTCGGCATCAGCATGGGGACGGTGTGCGGGGAGACGCGGCGGACGCCCTTCTCCTTGAGCACGTCGTACTGGTCGAGCAGCGTCGTCACGCCACCGATGCCGGAGGCGATGACCGCGCCGAGGCGGTCCGGGTCGACGTCGGCGCCCTCACCGGCCTTGGCGTCGAAACCGGCGTCCTTCCATGCCTCCTGGGCGGCGATCAGCGCGAACTGCGCCGAGCGGTCCAGTCGGCGGGCCTGCGGCCGCGGGATGATCTCGGTCGGCTCGACGGCGACCGGCGCGGCGATACGGACCGCCTGCTCGGCGGCCCAGTCCTGCTCCAGGGGCTTGACGCCGGACTTGCCGGCGATCAGGCCCTCCCAGGTAGAGGCTACGTCGCCACCCAGCGGTGTGGTTGCGCCGATACCGGTGACGACCACGGTGCGATTGGTCGGGCTCACGGGAATTCTTTCTCCAACGGAATGGGGATTCAGCGGCGCCACCGCCGGGTGGCGGGGCAGTCAGCCCTGGGACCTGATCGGGGGATCAGCCCTGGTGCTTGAGGATGTAGTCGGTCGCGTCGCCCACGGTCTTGAGGTTCTTGACGTCCTCGTCGGGGATCTTGACGTCGAAGCGCTCCTCGGCGGCGACGACGACCTCGACCATGGACAGCGAGTCGACGTCCAGGTCGTCGGTGAAGGACTTGTCCAGCTGGACGTCCTCAACCGGGATGCCGGCGATCTCGTTCACGATGTCGGCGAGACCGGCGACGATCTCTTCCTGAGTGGCGGCCATCTTGGCGCTCCTTCGTAGTTGTTCAGGGTTGTTCAGAGGGTTTTGGCGCCCGCCGCGGCAGCGGCGGGTGGTGGTGCGGTTCCCGTGCCGGCTCACAAGATCCGGCACGGAGTGCCTAGGGGAGAGTAACGACCGTGGCGGCGTAAACGAGACCCGCCCCGAATCCGATGACGAGCGCGGTGTCGCCGCTCTTCGCCTCGCCGGTCGCCAGGAGCCGCTCCATCGCGAGCGGGATCGAGGCGGCCGAGGTGTTGCCGGTGGTGCGCACGTCGCGGGCGACCGTGACGTGCTCCGGCAGCTTGAGAGTCTTCACCATCGAGTCGATGATCCGCTCGTTGGCCTGGTGCGGAATGAAGACGTCCAGTTCGTCCGGGGTGATGCCGGCCGCGTCCAGCGCCTGCTGGGCGACCTTCGCCATCTCGAACACGGCCCAGCGGAACACCGCCTGGCCCTCCTGCGTGATCGCAGGGAACTTGTCGACCTCGCCGGTGCGGTAGTCCGTCCACGGCACGGTCTGCTTGATCGTCTCGGACTTGTCACCCTCGGAGCCCCAGACGGTGGGGCCGATCTCCGGCTCCTGGGACGGGCCCACCACGACCGCGCCGGCGCCGTCACCGAACAGGAAGGCCGTCGCCCGGTCCTCCAGGTCGGTCAGGTCGGACAGCCGCTCCACGCCGATGACGAGGACGTACTCCGCCGAGCCCTCGACGATCATGCCCTTGGCGAGGGTCAGGCCGTAGCCGAAGCCCGCGCAGCCGGCCGAGATGTCGAAGGCGGCGGCCTTCTTCGTGCCGAGCTTGTCGGCGATCTCGGTGGCGACGGCCGGGGTCTGCTTGAAGTGCGAGACGGTCGAGACGATCACGCCGCCGATCTGCTCGACGGAGATCCCGGCGTCGGCGATCGCCTTGCCGGACGCCTCGATCGACATCGCGGCGACGGTCTCCTCGTCGTTCGCCCAGTGCCGCGTCTCGATGCCGGAGCGCGAACGGATCCACTCGTCGGACGAGTCGATCTTCTCCAGGATCACCTCGTTCGGCACGACCCGGGTCGGCCGGTAGCCGCCGACACCGAGGATGCGCGCGTACGGGGCGCCCTTGCTGGGCTTCAGCTTCGCCATGCTCCGGGCTCCTTGTCAGGCGTGCTCTGCGATGAGCTCGCGAGCAGCGTCCAGGTCGTCGGGGGTCTTGAGCGCCAGGGTCTTCACACCGGGCAGCGCGCGCTTGGCCAGACCGGTCAGCGTGCCGCCCGGGCAGACCTCGACCAGGGCCGTCACGCCGAGCTCCTTGAAGGTCTCCATGCACAGGTCCCAGCGGACCGGGTTGGCGACCTGCCCGACGAGGCGCTCCAGCACCTCGGCGCCGGCGGCGACCGCCTCGCCGTCCTTGTTGGAGACGTACGTGACCTTCGGGTCGGCGGGCACGAGCTCCTTGGCGGCCTCGGCCAGCTTCTCCACCGCGGGGCCCATGTGGTGGGTGTGGAACGCGCCCGCGACCTTCAGCGGGACGACCTTGCGCACGCCCTCGGGCTTGTCCTCGTTCAGCGCGGCGAGCTGCTCCATCGTGCCCGCGGCCACGATCTGACCGGCGCCGTTCATGTTCGCCGGGGTCAGGCCGAGCTTCTCCAGGTGCGCGACGGAGGTCTCCGGGTCACCGCCGAGCAGCGCCGACATGCCGGTCTCGGTGATCGCGGCGGCCTCGGCCATGGCCAGGCCGCGCTTGCGTACGAGGGTCAGCGCGGCGGTGTCGTCGAGGACGCCCGCGAAGGCGGCCGCGGTGATCTCACCGACGCTGTGGCCGGCGACGGCGCCCGGCGAGCCCGCCGCGCCGGCGGCAGACGTCCCGGTACCGAGCGCGGAGGCGGACAGGAGGCCGGCGGCCACGAGCAGCGGCTGTGCCACCGCCGTGTCCCGGATGGCGTCCGCGTCGGCCTGTGTGCCGTAGTGGACGAGGTCGAGTCCGATGGTGTCCGACCAGGCGGCGACGCGGTCGGCGGCACCGGGCAGTTCGAGCCAGGGGGTCAGGAAGCCGGGCGTCTGGGCGCCCTGGCCGGGAGCGACGAGTACGAGCACTCTCACACTCTCTCTTGGGGACGGCCGACGCCGCCCGTGGGGACAAGGACGAAGAACACGAAGGGGTTTTGTGGATCCCCGACAAAAGCCTAGAACTGAAGATCGCCGTCGACCAGACGGCCCAGGATCAGCGCGATGCGCAGGGTGAACGCGGAGCGTACATCGGAAGGCGACCAGCCGGTGACGTCAGTCACACGTCGAAGCCGGTAGCGCACGGTGTTGGGGTGCACGAACAGCATCCGCGCGGCCCCCTCCAGACTGCTCGCCTGTTCGAGGTAGACGGAGAGCGTCTCCAGGAGCGCCGACCCGGCCTCCTCCAGCGGTCTGTAGATCTCCTCCACCAACTGCTCACGCGCACTCGGGTCTCCCGCGATGGCGCGCTCCGGGAGCAGATCGTCCGCGAGTACCGGACGCGGAGCGTCCTGCCAGGCGGAACACGCCTTCAGGCCGGCGGCCGCCGCCTGCGCGGACCGGGTGGCGGCCTGCAGATCGGGGACGACGGGCCCCGCGACGACGGGTCCGGCGGCGAACGGTCCGATCAGCGACTTGGCGACCGCGAGCGGGTTGTCGCTGCCCCCCGCGATCACGACGAGCCGGTCCCCGAGCACCCCGGTGAGCACCTGGAGCTTGGCGTGCCGGGCGGCCCGCCGTATGGCCTCGACGGTCAGCTCGCTGTCCCCGTCGGGCGCGGTCCCGAGCACGACGCACACATGCTCCGGCGAGTTCCACCCGAGCGCGGCGGCCCGGCTGACGGCCCCCTCGTCGGCCTCGCCGCTGAGCACGGCGTTGACCACGAGCGACTCCAGCCGTGCGTCCCAGGCACCGCGTGCCTCGGCGGCCTGGGCGTAGACCTGCGCGGTGGCGAAGGCGATCTCCCGGGCGTAGACGAGCAGTGCTTCCCGCAGCACGCTCTCGTCGCCGGGAGCGGCGACCTCGTCGATGGCCGACTCCATGACCTCGATGGTCGTGCGCACCATCTCCACGGTCTGCCGCAGCGTGATGGCGCGGGTCAGCTCGCGGGGCGCGGTCCCGAAGACGTCGGTGGAGATGGCCTGGGGCGCGTCGGGGTGCCGGAACCACTCGGTGAAGGCGGCGATGCCGGCCTGGGCGACGAGACCGATCCAGGAGCGGTTCTCCGGTGGCATGGCCCGGTACCACGGCAGCGTCTCGTCCATCCGCGCGATGGCCTGCGCGGCGAGAGAGCCGGAGGACTTCTCCAGCCGCTTCAGGGTCGCGGCATGGGCGTGAACGGCGTGCGCGGCGGCTTGGGACTTACGGGATTCGGGTTCGGGCACGGGACAAGACTGCCTTATCCGGACCAGAGCGCGTGCCAGAGGGGTCGCGGGTGAGCTCCCCGGTGGGGCTACGGTGGAGCCCGTGATGGACGTACGGCGCGCCGCGGAGCGCTACCCCGGAGGGGATCCGGCAGCGGGCATCGAGTCACGCCACGCCTTCTCCTTCGGCCCGCACTACGACCCCGACAACCTCCGCTTCGGCGCGATGATCGCCTGCAACGAGGAGCGGCTCGCCCCCGGCGCCGGCTTCGACGAGCACCCGCACAGCCACACCGAGATCGTCACGTGGGTGGTCGAGGGCGAACTGACCCACCGCGACTCCACGGGCCACGAGACCCGGGTCGGCCCCGGGGACGTGCAGCGGCTGAGCTCGGCGGGCGGCGTACGGCACGTGGAGCGCAACGACGCCGACACCCCTCTCACCTTCATCCAGACCTGGCTGGCCCCGCTGTCGCCGGGCGGCGACCCGGCGTACGAGATCGTCCACGGCATCGCGGACTCGACGCCGTACGCCGTCCCGGAAGCGGGCGCGATGCTCCACGTACGCCGCCTGCGGGCGGGGGAGCGGACGGCGGTGCCGGACGGGGCGTTCGTGTACGCGCATGTCGTGCGGGGTCGAGTACGCCTGGGCAGCGAGGAGTTGAGCGCCGGTGACGCGGCGCGGATCACGGCCGCGAAGGACCTGGAGGCGGTGGGGCTGGGTACGGCGGAGCTGCTGATGTGGGAGATGACGGGACCTTCTTGAGGCGACCGCGGGCTCTGCCGGCCTGTCCGGCGTGTGCGGACGAGGCCCAGGGCACCCCAGCCGACGTCACCCCCGCGACTCCGCGAGCACCGCGTCCGTGAACACCGGCCACGCCTCGGTCGCCCACGGCCCGAACGCCCGGTCCGTCAGCGCGACGCAGGCGGTCCCCGCATCCGGGTCGATCCACAGGAACGTGCCCGACTGCCCGAAGTGCCCGAAGGCGCGCGGCGAGGACGCCGAGCCCGTCCAGTGCGGCGACTTGCCGTTCCGGATCTCGAAGCCGAGCCCCCAGTCGTTCGGGTTCTGGTGCCCGTACCCCGGCAGCACGCCCTTGGTCCCCGGGTACTGCACGGTCATCGCCTCGGCGACCGTCCGCGGGTCCAGCAGGCGCGGGGCCTGCACCTCCGCCGCGAACCGCAGCAGATCCCCGACCGACGACACCCCGTCCTTCGCCGGGGAGCCCTCCAGCGACGTGGCCGTCATGCCCAGCGGCTCCAGCACCGCCTGCCGCAGATACTCCGCGAACGGGATGTCCGTCACCTTGGCGAGGTGGTCCCCGAGCTGCTCGAACCCGGCGTTCGAATACAGCCGCCGCTCGCCGGGCGCGGCCGTCACCCGGTGCTCGTCGAAGGCCAGCCCCGAGGTGTGCGCGAGCAGATGCCGCACCGTCGACCCCTGCGGCCCGGCCGGCTCGTCCAGCTCGACCGCGCCCTCCTCGTAGGCGACGAGGACGGCGTAGGCGGCCAGCGGCTTGGTGACCGAGGCGAGGGGGAAGCGGTGACCGACGGGACCGTGCGTACCGAGGACCGTGCCGTCCGCCCGTACGACGCCCGCGGCGGCGGTGGGAACAGGCCAGTTCTCGATCAGTGCGAGGCTGCTCAGCGACATGCCTGTGAGCCTAAGCCGCTCACGGGTACGGCCGCAGCGAGGGGTCGCTGTCGCGCCCCGGAGGAGCGCGGGGCTGCGTGGGGCCCCGTCCGGCTCGCCACTCCATGTCCCGTGGTTTTCTTACCGTTTCCGCTTGCTTGGAGCGCACTCCAAGGTCATAGCGTGGAGCGCATGACGGTGATGGAGACCAGGAGTGCCAGGACCGACAGCTGCGCCGCCCCGCCGCACCCGCACCGACGGCCGCAGGGCCAGGACAGCTACACGATCAGCGAGGTCGTCGCCTTCACCGGCCTGACGGCCCACACCCTGCGCTGGTACGAGCGGATCGGCCTCATGCCGCACATCGACCGCTCGCACACGGGCCAGCGCCGCTACAGCAACCGCGACCTGGACTGGCTCGACCTCGTCGGAAAGCTGCGACTGACCGGCATGCCGGTCGCCGACATGGTGCGGTACGCCGAGCTGGTGCGCGAGGGCGACCACACGTTCGGCGAGCGCTTCGAGCTGCTGGAGTCGACCCGCCGCGACGTGCTCGCCCGGATCGTCGAGCTCCAGGACACGCTGGCCGTGCTCGACCGGAAGATCAGTTTCTACGGGGACGCGGGGCGTCTGTACGAGCAGGACAAGACGTTCGAGCAGGACAAGACCTTCGAGCAGGACAAGACCTTCGAGCAGGAGAAGACGGAGCAGGCCGGATGACCGACAGCAGGATCGCAACGGCACGACTCGGCGCGACGGGCCCCGAGGTGGGTGTCCAGGGCCTCGGCTGCATGGGCATGAGCTTCGCCTACGGTCCCTCGGACGCGGGCGAGTCCAGGGCGACCCTGGAGCGGGCGCTGGAGCTGGGCGTCACGCTGTACGACACGGCGGACGCGTACGGCGCGGGCGAGAACGAGAGGTTCCTCTCGCCGTTCTTCAAGGCGCACCGCGACGAGGTCGTCATCGCCACCAAGTTCGCCCTGTCGATCCCGCCGGACGACCCGACGCGCCGGGTCATCCGCAACGACGCGCCGTACATACGCCAGGCCGTCGAGGCGAGCCTGCGCCGCCTGGACGTCGACGTGATCGACCTCTACTACATGCACCGCCGGGACGTGAACGTCCCCATCGAGGAGACCGTCGCCGCGATGGCCGACCTGGTCCGCGAGGGCAAGGTCAAGGAGCTGGGCCTGAGCGAGGTGACGGCGGACGAACTGCGCGCCGCGCACGCCGTCCACCCCATCGCGGCGGTCCAGTCCGAGTGGTCCCTGTTCAGCCGGGACATCGAGCCGAAGGTGGTCCCCGCGGCCCGCGAACTGGGCGTGACCCTGGTGCCGTACTCCCCGTTGGGCCGCGGCTTCCTCACGGGCTCCTTCGCCAAGGCCGAGGACCTGACGAGCGACGACTTCCGCCGTCAGCAGCCCCGGTTCACGGGCGAGAACGCGGCCGCGAACGCCGCCCTCCTGGACCCGATCCGCACGGTCGCCGAGGCCCACGGCGCGTCACTGGGCCAGATCGCCCTGGCGTGGGTACAGCAGCAGGCGGCGGTGCACGGCCTTGCGGTGGTCCCGATCCCGGGCACGCGCAGGCCGAGCCGGGTGGAGGAGAACGTGACGGCCACCCGAATCGTCCTGACGGAGGACGAGCTGGCGCTGCTGGAGCCGATCGCGGCGAAGGTGGCGGGCGACAGGTACGCGGACATGCGGTTCGCCTCCGCCGGCCGGGAGTAGCCCACGACGCCCTACAGCTCCGCCAGCAACTCGGCTTTCTTCATCGAGAACTCCTCGTCCGTCACGAGCCCCGCCTGATGCAGTTCCCCCAGGTGACGGATCCGCTCAGCGATGTCGGCGGGATCCCGGCGCGGCGCGGCCGCGGCCGGGACAGCCGCCCCACCCGCGGAGCGAACCGCGGCCAGCACGGCCGCGGCGAACGGCAACGACTCGTGTACCGGCCCGTAGCCCAGTCCGAACACCACGGCCGCCGGGTCCTGGTCGGCCTGCGCGGGCCGGTCGTCGGCGGAGTCCCGCGGAAGCAACCGCAGGTGCCCCTCGAAGACTTCGGGCGACCGCCACTCGACGCCGATCAACTCGGCGACGGAGAAGCTCTGGTCCCCGGCCTTCCACTTGGCCGACGACGCCCCCGTCCAGAACCACCGGAAGCGCACGGTCTCGCCGTCGAAGGACGCCTTCCCGTCGTACGCCTTGAACGACAGCGGCACATCGGGCGCGTCCACCAGGAACTTCTCCGCCGGCCCGGACCGCGTCACCAGCGCCCGCAACTCGTCGGCGTAGTACTCGGCCAGCGTCTCCTTGTCGGCCGGCAGCACCAGCCGATACGGATCGCACCCTTCCCTCAACTGCCCCGCCGCCGCCTCCATCAGCGGATCGGCGCCGGGCCGGGGCTCGATGCGCAGTGCCACGGTCCCGCGCTTGCCGGGCGTCAGTGTCACCCCGGCGATCGCCTCAAGAGGAACTCGACGTTCCGCAAGTGCCTGAAAAAGCTTAGGTGTTCGAATCCCCCGTTCGTAACGGATGAGCACGGAGTCGGACTCGAACTCCCAGGCGGCATGAAATCCGGCCAGTACGTCACCCATGCGGCTCATCGTATGCGGCACGTGCTCCTCCGTCGCCACCCCGCGCAGACCGCAGTTCCTGCGTCTCTACGCGCGTCCGGCCGACACCGTGTCGGACAAACCCGCCCGACAGGTCTCGGAATCGTCGGCGCAGCGCACCGACTCGTACGCGCCAACCCCGATCTCGGCGAAGTTGCGCACGCTGTCCGTGCCCGGTTCGAAATAGCCGCCGTGTCCCTGCGCGTCCCGCGCCGACAGCACCCGCGCCCCGAACACCGCCGACACCGGGTCCTCCCCGTGCCCCAGCCCGCCGAGTTCGAGATACGGCACGTCCTGCACCCAGTCGTCGGCGTCCCGCATCGCCCACACATGCGCCGAGGTGCCCAGCTGCGCGGCGTTGGCGACCCGCATGCCGGGGCTGCCGGCCACCGCTATGTCGGCCACCCGGGCCGGCAGCGCGGGCGCGGCCAGCCCACACAGCACCGAGCCGTAGCTGTGGCAGAAGAGGGAGACAGGGGAGCTGCCGGGCAGCGCCCGCACCAGCGCGTTCAGGCGTACGGCACCGGACTGCGCCCGCATCGCCGTCGCCGAGTCGATGCCGAGGCCGCTCGGCGCGGTGTAGTCGGCCCAGGCGATCACGGCCGTACGCGTCGAAGGGCCGGCGTCGCGCTCGGCGGCGTACAGGGACTGCGCCATGCCGACCGGCGCGGAGTACTTGCGGCTGGTGCGCTGGAAGGTCAGCAGGTCGGTGTCGACGCCGGGGACGACGACCGAGATCCGCTCGGCCCCGTCCAGGTCGCCGAAGACCTCCGCGGCCCGCCCCGAGCCCTCCGGGTCGAAGGCGAGGATGCGCCGGTCCGCCTGCAGCATCGCCTCGAAGCGATGCATACGGCGGCCCGCCTCACGCTGTCCGTCGGGTGTGAGTCTGTCGTCGTGCATGCGTTTGCGCTCGACCTCGCGCGCCTCGTCGAGCGCGACGCGGTTGGCGCGGTAGCGCAGCTCGACGGGGGCGCCGTTCATGTTGCCGACCGCGAGCGGATAGCGGTGGGCGAGGGTGCTGCGCTGCCGCTCGGTGAGCGAGGCGAAGAAACGGGCGAGCCGGGTGGGGGAGGAGTCCGCGGCCGGCAGCCGGTGCCCGGCGATGCTCCCGTGCTCCCAGGCGCTGAGCGAGGCCTGCAGCGGTGCGGCGCTCCGTTCGTTGCGCAGGGCGGTCCAGCCGGTGGTCGCCAGCATCACGAACACCACGGCCAGCGCGAGCAGAGCGCGCCAGACATTCAGTTGCGGGGGCGTGTCGAAGGAAGTCACTGAAAGGACACACTAGGAGAACGAGAGGGTCTCGCGTTAACCGAGTGACGGGTATCACGTTTCGCTCAGGTCGGCGTGAACACGCTGATGACCTCAGCGTGTTCGCCAGCTCTCGCTGAGTGCCGGCCCCACCTGTTCGAGATATGAGACGGTCAACGTCCGCATGGCGTCGAGACCCAGGTCCTCGCCCGTGCTCCACTGACGCTCCGTCAGCCGCATCACGCCGCCGAAGACCGCCACCGCCAGCCGGGGTCGCGGATCGGTCTCCACGTCGACCCCCTCGCGCTCGGCGAGGATGCGCGCGATGGTCTCCTCGATCTCCACGGACTTGCGCAGATGGGCGGCGAGCAGGACGGGTGTCGACTCGATCACCCGGTGCATGCGCAGATACAGCTCGACCGGTACGACGGCCTCGATCACGTCGTTGAGCGTGTCCCAGCTCTCCAGCACGGACTGCCGCAGCACCTCCATGGGGGCCTCGTGCGCCGGCCGCTCGCGCACGGCCCGGACGAAGTGCGCCACCGCCACGTCGCCCATTGCGAGCGCGGCCTCCTCCTTGCCGGCGAAGTAGCGGAAGAAGGTGCGCTGCGAGACGTCGACGGCCTCGGTGATCTGGTCGACGGTCGTGTGCTCGTACCCCTGGGTGGTGAAGAGCTCCAGCGCGGTGCGCAGCAGCGCATCCCGGGTGCGCTGTTTCTTGCGTTCGCGCAGTGTTTCCATATCTGTCAGTTACCGACTTGTGAATTGGTTTGTCAACTGGCAGAGGCTGTCATTAGCCTGAACACATGACTAGTCAGACCACCATCGAAACGACGGGGTCGGGGGACAAGGCACCGGCAACTCCGTCGGAGGCGACGTCGGCCAAGGGGCTTCGCGGCCACCCTTGGTTCACGCTCATCACGGTCGCAGTGGGGGTCATGATGGTGGCCCTCGACGGCACCATCGTGGCCATCGCCAACCCGGCCATCGCAAAGGATCTCGGCGCGAGCTGGGCGCAGGTCCAGTGGATCACCAACGCCTACTTCCTCGCCCTCGCGGTCTCTCTGATCACCGCCGGAAAGCTCGGGGACCGCTTCGGGCACCGGCAGACCTTCCTCATCGGCGTGGTGGGCTTCGCCGCGGCCTCCGGCGCCATCGGCCTGTCCAGCAGCATCGCCGCCGTCATCGTCTTCCGCGTCCTGCAGGGACTCTTCGGCGCCCTGCTGATGCCGGCCGCGCTCGGCCTGCTGCGGGCCACGTTCCCGGCCGAGAAGCTCAACATGGCCATCGGCATCTGGGGCATGGTCGTCGGCGCCTCGACGGCCGGCGGCCCGATCCTCGGCGGTGTCCTCGTCGAGCACGTCAACTGGCAGTCGGTGTTCTTCATCAACGTGCCGGTCGGCGTCCTCGCCGTCGCCCTCGGCATCTGGATCCTGCTCGACCACCGCGCCGAGAACGCCCCGCGCTCCTTCGACATCCTCGGCATCGCCCTGCTCTCGGGCGCCACGTTCTGCCTGGTCTGGGCGATCATCAAGGCCCCGGAGTGGGGCTGGGGCGACGGCAGGACATGGGCGTTCATAGCCGTGTCGGTCCTGGGCTTCGCCCTGTTCTCCTTCTGGGAGACGAAGGTGCGGGAGCCGCTGGTCCCGCTGGCGCTGTTCCGGTCCGTCCCGTTGTCCGCCGGTGTCGTTCTCATGGTCCTGATGGCCATCGCCTTCATGGGCGGCCTGTTCTTCGTGACGTTCTACCTCCAGAACGTGCACGGCATGAGCCCGATCGACGCCGGCCTCCACCTCCTGCCGCTCACCGGCATGATGATCGTCGGCTCCCCGCTCGCGGGCGCGCTGATCACCAAGTTGGGCCCGCGCGTCCCGATGGCCGGCGGCATGGCGGCCACCGCGATCGCCATGTACGGCATGTCCACGCTCGGAGTGGACACCGGCAGCGGCCTCATGTCGGTCTGGTTCGCCCTGCTGGGCCTCGGCCTCGCTCCGGTCATGGTCGGCGCCACGGAGGTCATCGTCGGCCACGCCCCCATGGAACTCTCCGGTGTCGCCGGCGGTCTCCAGCAGGCGGCGATGCAGATCGGCGGCAGCCTCGGTACGGCGGTTCTGGGCGCCGTCATGGCGTCGAAGGTCGACAGCGACCTGCCGGGCAACTGGGTGGACGCGGGCCTGCCGCAGCTCACCCCGGCACAGCAGGACCAAGCCGCGCAGGCGGTGCAGCAGGGTGCCGCACCGGTGCCCCCTGGCACCCCGGAGCAGATCGCCGCGAAGATCACCGACGTGGCGCACGACACCTTCATCTCGGGCATGAGCCTGGCGTCCCTGGTCGCCGCGGGCGTGGCCGTCGTCGCCGTCTTCGTCGCCTTCCTCACCAAGCGGGGCGCGAACGCGGAGGCGGGCGCGGGCGCCGCGCACATCTGACGCCTGACGCGTCGCACAACGGAGGGATCGGCGGCCCGAGTTCCCTCGTCGCCCTGAGTTCCCCTATCAGGGTGACAACGCCGACGATCCCTCCCACGCGGCCCGCGCCGCAGGTCACAGTGGGTCAAGCCGTCCCGCACGGCATGTTCCTCGGGCAGGTTCGTACGACGCCGAGGGCGAACCGGGCTGCGGCGCGCTGCCGGAGGGGGGCAGCGCGTCGACGGCCCGAAACGCGCGGGCATGAAGCGCGCACCGTGGGTACTCGCCAACTCGAACGCCGACTCAAGGAGTTGACGATGGCGGGCTTCGGACACGGAACGCGCAGGCACCCCCGCTCACGTGGCCGGACGTGGTCACGGACCGGGCCGGATCGCGCGACTCTGGGCATCATCGGGGCCATCTGTGCGGTCGCCGGATTCTTCGTCCTGGGCATCATCCTCGGCCCGGTGGCGATCGCCTGCGGATGGCTGGCCATGGGCCGTACGTGGTCGGGGGCCCGCCCGGCCCCGGCGTTGGTCGCTGTGGTGCTGGGCGTGATCGACACCTTGCTGGCCATCATCTGGCTGGCGGGGACGACAACACCGGGTAACGGTTTGTTCTAGCCGACGGTTGCCCCAGCCGACCTCGACTCGCCTGCGGGCCCGCGCGTCCGCGCGGCCTGCGGGCAGTCGTGCCGCCTTGCGGGCCGGCCCCCACGCCGGGCAACAGCCCCTAACCCACCTGCTGCTCGCCGACCCTGTCCCCCGACAACGCGGCGACCTCGGCCCGCAGCGCCCGCACCTCCTCCGTCAACAGCCTTATCGCCTCCGTCTGCCGCCGCTCCTCCACGTCGTCCATCTCGAACCGCGCTATGAACCACGCGGCGATGTTCGCGGTCACCACACCGAGCAAGGCGATCCCCGACAACATCAGCCCCACCGCGAGCATCCGCCCCAGGCCGGTCGTCGGCGCATGATCCCCGTACCCCACGGTCGTCATGGTCGTGAACGACCACCACACCGCGTCACCCAGCGTCTTGATGTTCCCGTCCGGCGAGTCCCGCTCCACCGACAGCACGGCCAGCGACCCGAACATCATCAGTCCGATCACCGCCCCGCCGACATACGTGGTGAGCCGTATCTGCGACGCCATCCGCGCCCGCTGCCCGACCAGCAGCAGCGTCGACACCAGCCGCAGCAGTCGCAGCGGCTGTATCAACGGCAGCAGCACCGCGCACAGGTCAAGCCAGTGCGTCCGCACGAACTCCCGCCGACGCTCGGCGAGCAGCAGCCGGATGACGTAGTCCACCGCGAACGCGGCCCACACCACCCACTCCACCGCGAGGCACGCGGACTTCACCGCCGGGCTCGCGTCGGGCTCGACGATCGGCACGGCATAGGCCACGGCGAACACCAGGGCCAGACCGAACAGGGGGCGCTGGGTGAGCCGTTCCCAACGGGCTTGGGCGGGCGGTCGCTTCATGGCCGCATCGTAGGAAAGGTGAAGGGGTGGTGTGTCCCGCGGGTCACCCACGGGCACACCACCCCATCGAGCCGTTGACGCCCCGGGCGCTAGGCGTCGCCTCCCGCGGCCCCCGGATCAGCCGCCGACACGTCCAGCAGCTGGTACCGGTCGATGGCCTGCTTCAGCACCGAGCGGTCGACCTTGCCCTCCTTGGCCAGCTCGGTCAGCACCGCGACGACCACCGACTGCGCGTCGATGTGGAAGAACCGCCGCGCCGCACCCCGCGTGTCCGCGAAGCCGAACCCGTCCGCGCCCAGCGACTGGTACGTCCCCGGCACCCACCGGGCGATCTGGTCCGGCACCGACCGCATCCAGTCGGACACCGCCACGAACGGCCCCTCGGCACCGCTCAGCTTCCGCGTCACATACGGCACCCGCTGCTCCTCCTCCGGATGCAGCAGGTTGTGCTCCTCGCACTCCACGGCCTCACGCCGCAGCTCGTTCCAGGAGGTCGCCGACCAGACGTCGGCCTTGACGTTCCACTCCTCGGCGAGGATCTTCTGCGCCTCGACGGCCCACGGAACGGCGACACCCGACGCCATGATCTGCGCCGGAATCGAGCCGGACGTGCCCTCGCTGAAGCGGTAGACGCCCTTGAGGATGCCCTCGACGTCCACGCTCGTAGGCTCGGCCGGGTGCTGGATGGGCTCGTTGTAGACGGTGAGGTAGTAGAAGACGTCCTCGCCGTGCGGGTGCTCGGCGTCGCCGCCGTACATCCGCCGCAGACCGTCCTTGACGATGTGCGCGATCTCGTAGCCGAACGCCGGGTCGTACGCCACACAGCCCGGGTTGGTCGAGGCGAGCAGCTGCGAGTGGCCGTCGGCATGCTGGAGGCCCTCACCGGTCAGGGTCGTACGGCCGGCGGTCGCACCGAGCACGAAACCGCGCGCCAACTGGTCGGACATCTGCCAGAACTGGTCGCCGGTGCGCTGGAAACCGAACATCGAGTAGAAGACGTACACCGGGATCAGCGGCTCGCCGTGCGTGGCGTACGCCGAACCCGCCGCGATCAGCGAGGCGGTGCAGCCCGCCTCGGAGATGCCGTCGTGCAGCATCTGCCCCTGCGGCGACTCCTTGTACGCGAGCAGCAGATCGCGGTCGACCGCCTCGTACTGCTGGCCGAGCGGGTTGTAGATCTTCGCGCTCGGGAAGAACGAGTCCATGCCGAACGTGCGGTACTCGTCCGGCGCGATCAACACGAACCGCCTGCCGATCTCCTTGTCCCGCATGAGGTCCTTGAGGAGACGGACGAAGGCCATGGTCGTCGCGATGGACTGCTGGCCCGAGCCCTTCTTCACGGTCGCGTACGTCTTGTCGTCCGGCAGCGCCAGCGGCTTGGAGCGCACCACGCGCGTGGGTACGTAACCGCCGAGCGACTTGCGGCGGTCGTGCATGTACTGGATCTCCTCGGAGTCCCGCCCGGGGTGGTAGTACGGCGGGAGCCCGCTCTCCAGGTCCTTGTCGGCGATCGGCAGGTGCAGCCGGTCCCGGAAGCGCTTGAGGTCGTCGACCGTCAGCTTCTTCATCTGGTGCGTGGCGTTGCGGCCCTCGAAGTTGGGACCGAGCGTCCAGCCCTTGATCGTCTTGGCCAGGATCACCGTCGGCTGGCCCTTGTGGGCGCGGGCCGCCGAGTACGCGGCGTAGATCTTGCGGTGGTCGTGACCGCCGCGGCCCAGGTGCAGGATCTGGTCGTCGGTCATGCCCTCGACCATCGCGCGCAGCCGCTGGTCGTCCCCGAAGAAGTGGTCGCGGATGTAGGCGCCGGTCTCGGTGGCGTACGTCTGGAACTGGCCGTCCGGCGTGGTGTTCATCCGGTTGACCAGCACGCCGTCGCGGTCCTGTGCGAGCAGCGGGTCCCAGCTGCGGTCCCACACCAGCTTGATGACGTTCCAGCCGGCGCCCCGGAAGATCGACTCCAGCTCCTGGATGACCTTGCCGTTGCCGCGCACCGGGCCGTCCAGGCGCTGCAGGTTGCAGTTCACGACGAAGGTGAGGTTGTCCAGGCCCTCGCGGGCGGCGATGGACAGCTGGCCGAGCGACTCCGGTTCGTCCATCTCGCCGTCGCCCAGAAACGCCCACACGTGCGACTTGGAGGTGTCCGCGATGCCGCGCGCCTCCATGTAGCGGTTCATCCGCGCCTGGTAGATCGCGCCGATCGGGCCGAGGCCCATCGACACGGTCGGGAACTCCCAGAAGTCCGGCATCAGCCGCGGGTGCGGGTAGGAGGACAGCCCGTACGGCGCCTTCGACTTCTCCTGGCGGAACGCGTCCAGGTTCTGCTCGTCGAGGCGGTCCAGCAGGAACGCGCGCGCGTAGATGCCCGGGGAGGCGTGACCCTGGAAGAAGACCTGGTCGCCGCCGTCGCCCTCGTCCTTGCCGCGGAAGAAGTGGTTGAAGCCCACGTCGTACAGCGAGGCGGAGGAGGCGAAGGTGGCGATGTGGCCGCCGACGCCGATGCCGGGGCGCTGGGCCCTGGACACCATGACGGCGGCGTTCCACCGGGTCGCGTTGAGGATCTTGCGCTCGATCTCCTCGTTGCCCGGGAAGAACGGCTCGTCCTTGGTGGCGATCGTGTTGACGTAGTCCGTGCTGCGCATCTCCGGCACGGCCACGCGCTTCTCGCGGGCCCGCTCGATCAGCCGCAACATCAGATAGCGCGCCCGCTCCCGGCCGCGCTCGTCCACGGCGGCGTCGAGCGAGTCGAGCCACTCCTGGGTTTCCTCGGGATCGAAGTCAGGAACCTGACTCGGAAGGCCGCCAATGATGATCGGGTTGCGATCGGATCCGGAAGCCACGCTGTTCCTTACCTGTCAGAGGGCTGTGTTTCTGGGATTTCAGGGTGTCTGCACCGCTCCCCATCGTGTACCTCGGGGCGCCAAACGTCATCTCTACTGTGAGGTAACCGGCTCTTGGTCAACGGCGGAGCACCCGTGGATGGTTCCCAAACGCACAAAGGGGGCAGATTGGTGTGGCGTGTGCCACCTTGAGACGATGATGGTGTGCGAAGAGTTGCGGTGACACGTTCACGATCGTCACCGTTTCGGCGGTCTGAACGGCCGGGTACTTGCGCGATCCGCCCCGCCCGTGTGGACTACGGCCAATGCTTCGCGCACGCGCGTGGCTGAGTTATTCCCAAGACATGATCAGGAGGCAACCCGTGAGCGCGACCGCGGACCACGCGGAGGAGCGGACGAACCCTGCCGCAAGGCTGGGGTTCCAGCCCGAGCAGGTGGTCCAGGAGATCGGCTACGACGACGACGTAGACCAGGAACTCCGCGAGGCCATTGAGGAAGTCGTCGGCAGTGAGCTCGTGGACGAGGACTACGACGACGTCGCCGATGCCGTGGTGCTCTGGTTCCGCGACGAGGACGGCGACCTGACGGATGCGCTGGTGGATGCCACCACGTACATCGAAGAGGGCGGCTCGATCCTGCTGCTGACGCCGAAGACCGGCCGTGACGGCTACGTGGAGCCGAGTGACATCTCGGAAGCCGCGACCACGGCGGGTCTGTCGGCGTCCAAGAGCGTCAGCGTCGGCAAGGACTGGAGCGGCAGCCGTCTGGTGACGCCGAAGGCCGCCAAGGCCAAGAAGTAACCGGTGCCGGGCCGGGCGGAAACGCCCGGCCCGGCCTCCTGCACGGGCCTCGGTGGCCGCTGCATAGGGTGGGTGCCACCCGAACAGCCCCACCGAAGGGACATCCACGACGATGGCGATCCAGGTCGGCGACAAGGCCCCCGACTTCGAGCTCAAGGACAACCACGGCGCCACCGTGAAGCTCTCCGACTTCCGTGGCTCCAAGAACGTCGTCCTGATCTTCTACCCCTTCGCCTTCACCGGCGTGTGCACCGGCGAGCTGTGCGAGGTGCGCGACCGCCTGCCGCAGTTCTCCGACCGCGACACCCAGGTGCTCGCCGTCTCCAACGACTCCATCCACACCCTGCGCGTCTTCGCCGAGCAGGAGGGCCTGGAGTACCCGCTGCTCAGCGACTTCTGGCCGCACGGCGAGGTCAGCCGCGCCTACGGCGTCTTCGCCGAGGACAAGGGCTGCGCGGTGCGCGGCTCCTTCGTCATCGACAAGGAGGGCGTCGTGCGCTGGACCGTCGTCAACGGCCTGCCCGACGCCCGTGACCTGAACGAGTACGTCAAGGCCCTCGACGCCCTCTGACCCGTGTGATCCCGTCCGGTCCCTCTGGTGACCGACACCTGTGATTCTTCGGCACCAGGGCCTGCGAGGTACGGGAACCCGTCACTAGGATCGACTCGTTGATCCCATATCAGACGCACGGCGGGGCTCCCCGCCCCTGGACACCAATGGAGGACTCGTGGGAGTCAGCCTCAGCAAGGGCGGCAACGTATCACTGAGCAAGGAGGCCCCGGGCCTCACTGCGGTCATCGTCGGTCTGGGGTGGGACGTCCGCACCACGACCGGCACCGACTTCGACCTGGACGCCAGCGCGCTGCTGCTGAACAGCGCGGGCAAGGTCGCCAGTGACGCCAACTTCGTCTTCTTCAACAACCTCAAGAGCGCCGACGGCTCGGTCGAGCACACCGGTGACAACCTCACCGGTGAGGGCGAGGGCGACGACGAGCAGATCAAGGTCAACCTCGCCGGCGTCCCGGCCGACGTCGAGAAGATCGTCTTCCCGGTGTCGATCTACGACGCCGAGAACCGCCAGCAGTCCTTCGGCCAGGTGCGCAACGCGTTCATCCGCGTCGTGAACCAGGCCGGCGGCGCCGAGATCGCGCGCTACGACCTCTCGGAGGACGCGTCCACCGAGACGGCGATGGTCTTCGGCGAGCTGTACCGGCACGGCGCGGAATGGAAGTTCCGGGCCATCGGCCAGGGCTACGCCTCGGGGCTGCGCGGCATCGCGCAGGACTTCGGTGTGAACGTCTGAGTCGAGGACGCCACTGGCTGAGTCCGGCGCCGTACCGTTTGGGTGCGGCGCCGGATGCGCAGGACAACCAAAGAAGCATCACGCGGGGAGGACCAGCAGCATGGGCGTCACGCTCGCCAAGGGGGGCAATGTCTCCCTCTCCAAGGCCGCACCGAACCTCACTCAGGTGATGATCGGGCTCGGCTGGGACGCGCGCTCCACCACCGGAGCCCCCTTCGACCTCGACGCCAGCGCCCTGATGTGCGACGGCGGACGAATCCTGGGCGATGAGTGGTTCGTCTTCTACAACCAGCTCAAGAGCCCGGACGGCTCGGTGGAGCACACCGGGGACAACCTCACCGGCGAGGGCGACGGCGACGACGAGTCGCTCCTGATCGACCTCTCCAAGGTGCCGGCCCGCTGCGACAAGATCGTCTTCCCGGTCTCGATCCACATGGCCGACGAGCGCGGCCAGACCTTCGGCCAGGTCAGCAACGCCTTCATCCGCGTCGTGAACCAGGCCGACGGCCAGGAACTCGCCCGCTACGACCTGAGCGAGGACGCCTCCACCGAGACCGCCATGATCTTCGGCGAGGTCTACCGCCACCAGGGAGAATGGAAGTTCCGAGCGGTGGGACAGGGGTACGCGTCGGGTCTCCGAGGCATCGCCCTAGACTTCGGAGTCAATGTTTCGTAAAGCCGCGTACGGCGCAGGGCAGCCCCGTACACACAGGATTGGGTAGCCAGTGGTTCTGAAAACCTTCGGCTGGTCGTTCGCGGTCACCGCGCTCGGCCTCGTTGCAGCGGTCCTCTTCGGGGGGTGGACCGCCTTCGGCATCGTGGCGATCCTCTCCATCCTCGAGATCTCGCTGTCCTTCGACAACGCGGTGGTCAACGCCGGAATTCTGAAGAAGATGAATGCCTTCTGGCAGAAGATCTTCCTCACCATCGGCATCCTGATCGCCGTCTTCGGTATGCGACTGGTCTTCCCCGTCGTGATCGTCGCCATCAGCGCCCAGCTGGGACCGATCGAGGCGGTCGACCTCGCCCTCAGCGACAAGGACCGCTACCAGGAGCTCGTCACCGACGCCCACCCGGCGATCGCCGCGTTCGGTGGCATGTTCCTGCTGATGATCTTCCTGGACTTCATCTTCGAGGACCGGGACATCAAGTGGCTCGGCTGGCTGGAGCGCCCGCTGGCCAAGCTCGGCAAGGTCGACATGCTGTCGGTCTGCATCGCCCTGATCGTGCTGCTCATCAGCGCGATGACCTTCGCGACCAACGCCCACCAGCACGGCGGAGCACACGTCGACAAGGCGGAGACGGTTCTGCTCTCCGGTCTCGGGGGCCTGATCACCTACATGATCGTGGGCGGTCTCTCCGGATTCTTCGAGGACAAGCTCGAAGAGGAGGAGGAACGCGAGCACGAGGCCGAGGAAGAGGCCGAGCGCGCCGGCAAGCCCCGCTCGGCGGTCGCCCTGGCCGGCAAGGCCGCGTTCTTCATGTTCCTCTACCTGGAGGTCCTGGACGCGTCCTTCTCCTTCGACGGTGTGATCGGCGCCTTCGCCATCACCAACGACATCGTCCTGATGGCGCTGGGTCTGGGTATCGGCGCGATGTACGTCCGTTCGCTGACCGTGTACCTGGTCCGCCAGGGCACCCTCGACGAGTACGTCTACCTGGAGCACGGCGCGCACTACGCGATCGGCGCGCTCGCGATGATCCTGCTCGTCACCATCCAGTACGAGATCAACGAGTTCATCACCGGCATGACCGGTGTCGTCCTGATCGGCTGGTCCTTCTGGTCGTCGATCCGCCGCAACCGCGCGCTGGCGGCAGCGGAGGGAAAAGCGGCGGCCCCGGACGAGAAGACTGAAGTCTCGTCCGGGGTGTGACACCGCCGCGGGTGAGGAACGCTCTGTGCGGGGCGGCCGGGCCTCCGGCCGCCCCGCCGGTTTTTCCGAGTGAACGCAGGTCTTCGTGGGACGTGGGGGCGGCATGGGCTTCTTGGACGGACTCTGGCGTGGCCGGGCGGCCGAATTCGACTCGGGCAGCGCGTCGTCGAACTCGATCGAGCTGACGAAGCGGCACGACCGGGTCTCACTCACCAAGCAGGGCGCGGCGAACGGGCATCTGCGGATCAATCTGACGTGGCGCATGCGGACGTCCGACATCGGGGGATCGCAGCGGGAGAGCCTGCTGCGGCATCCGTTCAGGGCGCTGAAGCCGCCGGAGGTGCTCGGGCACAGTCAGAGCATGGTCAACGTCGACCTCGATCTCGGATGCCTGTATGAGCTGACCGACGGGACGAAGGGGGTAGTCCAGCCGCTGGGCGGGTTCCTCGGGGACGTCAACGCGCCGCCGTACGTGAAGCTCAGCGGGGACGACCGGTTCGGGTCGGCGTCCGGAGAGACGATCTACGTCAACCTCGATCACCGGGAGGACATCAAGCGGCTGCTGGTCTTCGTGTACATCTACGACCAGACACCGGCGTTCGACCGTACACATGCGATCGTCACGCTGTATCCGAGCAACGGGCCCCGGATCGAGATAGGCCTCGACGAGCGGCACCCGCAGGCGCGGTCCTGTGCGGTGGTGATGATCGAGAACGTCAAGGACGAGGTGTGGGTCCGGCGTGAGGTGAAGTTCGTCTACGGGTTCCAGGCCGAGCTCGACCGGTTGTTCGGGTGGGGGTTGCAGTGGGGCCGGGGATACAAGACCAAGGCGGAGAAGTAGTCGCCTGAGAGCTCGGGGCTCGGGGGGCGCGGTTTCCCGCGCCCCTGTCGGCGTCGCGGCTAGCGCCCGATGAACTGCGGACCCTGTGGGGGCAGGCGGAATTCCTGCGGCTGTGCTGCCGTCACCGGGGGCGGGTAGCCGTAGCCCGAGGGGGCCGTGGCCGGCTGGCTGGTGGTCTGGGGGTAGCCGTACGCCGGCTGCGTCGCCGGGGGCTGCTGGGGGTAGCCGTAGGACGGCTGGGCCGGGACCGCCGTCGTCGGCTGCTCCGGCGGCAGCGGCTGGGAGACCTCCGGCGCCGGCGCGGGCTCCTCCGCCGCCTCCGACTCGTCCACCGAGATGCCGTAGTCCGTGGCCAGGCCCTTGAGGCCGTTCGAGTAGCCCTCGCCCAGCGCGCGGAACTTCCAGCCCTCACCGCGGCGGTACAGCTCACCGCAGATCAGGGCCGTCTCCTGCCCCGTCTCCGGCTTGATGTCGAAGTACGCCAGCGGATCACCGTCGGCGACCGCCGCGTCGTACAGCAGCGCCCCGGTAGAGCGCGCCGACGCCGTTCCTCGCCAACTCCGCGTAGGTGCGGGCGAGATCGGGGTTCTTGAAGGTGGAGCCGACGACCGGGAGC